>JBEBGH010000075.1:0-18299 GCA_040081565.1 Pirellulaceae bacterium | reverse complement strand
GATTCTCGGCGACCAGTGAACGCTTGTCGGAAAATCTGCTGGAGTTGCTCAATCGCGTCAGCCGGGCGCTGGGGGTAATGACCAGTTGCATTCTTTCGGGCCGCGGTGTCGTCGGCGATTTTCATGGCGATGCCGTTATGGGTTTTTGGGGCTGGCCGTTGGAGCAAACCGACGCGGCGATCCGTGCGGTGCAAACTGCTCTCAGCATCACCCAGCGATTCGACCAAGTCCACGAGGCTGGCGAAGGTGCGAGTGGCCAATTCATGATGGGGCTGGGAATCGCTACCGGAAAAGCTGTTGCGGGAAAAATCGGATCTAGCGATCAAGTGAAAGTCACGGCGTTCGGTCCCGTGGTCAATCTCGCCGCTCGTCTTGAAGGCATGACGCGTTACTTCAAGGTGCCAATCCTGTGCGATGAAGCAACGGCAACGGATATTTCAAAATCCGATGGCAACTTGGAATGTCGCGTTCGTCGATTGGCTCGTGTTGTTCCCCACGGATTTCACCGCATGACGGATCTTTATCAGATCATTCCCAAAGGTGGCGACTTTGACGAAATTCGTAATGAAGACCTTGATAATTACGCAAGAGCCTTGGTGAAGTTCGAACATCAGGAATGGAGCATCGCATTGACCATTCTCGATTCCTTACCAAATTTCGACCTCGCTCATCATTTCGTCGCTGACTTTATTCGCCTTCACAAGTCAGTGCCACCACCTGATTGGGATGGCGCGATTCCGATCCCGGGCAAGTAAATCGCGGCTCACTTTCGGTCTCGTTTTCAATCATCTAGAATTAGCATTCGACAATGCTGATTGAACCCCTTGAAGACACAACTTATGACGACTGTGACGATTCGAAAACCGGTTGAAAAGATCTCAAGCAAAAGAGCGGAAGATTTCGTTTTCAAATCAAACACGAACCGGCCCATAGCAGAACTAACCGTATTACAAAGAAGTTTGCTGTTTGCGGAAATCTCCCTGGTTGCCTACATGAACACCGAGGAATGCCTCTCGGCAGGCAAGAAGTTGGGGTTATCGAAAGGTCGTTTCTATAGCTGCGGTGGTGCTCAAGCCTATTGGTTTCAAAGCGAATTCGACAGCGTCGTCGTCTGCCGTGGAACAGAGGCCAATGAATGGGACGATATCAAGGCCGATGCGAATGCCTTAACCGCGTTGGCAGAAACAGTTGGTCGGGTTCATCGCGGATTCAAATCAGAAACCGATGCTTTGTGGCCCGCAATCGAAAAATCGCTGGAGGAAAATACTAAACCGCTGTGGTTCGCGGGACATTCTCTGGGAGCGGCGATGGCGACTATTTGTGCGTTTCGTTGTCTGACTTCGTACATCAAATCAGAACCAGAAGAACTGTACACCTTTGGCAGTCCACGCGTCGGTTGCCGAAAATATGTGAACTATCCGAAAGTGAAGCATTATCGTTGGGTTCACAACAACGACATCGTAACGCGAGTTCCACCTGTCTGGTTGGGGTACCGACACAACGGCGTGGAAATGTACCTTGATCGTTACAGTAAACTCAACCAAATCACCGGATGGCGGCGTGTTGCTGATCGCCTCAAAGGATTTTTGGGGGGACTCCGCAATCGGAGGATTGATCAACTCTCGGATCATTCGATGTTCGGTTACATCGATGCGATTTTCGAAGCCGTGTTGCACGAAGAATCGCAATCAGCCCGCGCCAAGGTCTAGTTGGACTTAATCATGCCGATCGTTGTTGAATGTCCCAACCGTTGTCGCTTTCGGGCACCTGAGCGAGCCCTGAATTCAAAGATTCGCTGCCCTGATTGCAAGTCAGTCTTGTCGATCAACGCGACAGATCAATTGCCTGACGGGGCTTATGCGGCAAAACTCTTCCATTCGAAAATAAGTTCCGATGCGACTCCTTCCGTTGAGTCAAACCCTGTCAACAAAGCATCGCCTGCGGAGCCTGAATATTTTTCGATCGTCACCAATCATGATCGAACGGCGGCCAATAGTGAATCTGGTAGCCTGAACGAATTGAGTCTCGCAGATCGAGTCCAATCTCGACTCCAGGGCCGACGGATTCTGACTCGTGTTTTGGCGTTTGGACTATTATTCCTTGCCCTGATCATCCTTGGTCCGGCGATCGCCTGTTGGCAAGAATGGTCGCAGCAGATTTCCGACCCGGTTCCTCTGCCACGTTGGGTCTATTTGTCCATTTTTCTGGCGTTTCTTCAGATGTTTTATGCACTGTTGCTCTATCTTGTCCCGGACTGGAGTTCGCTAATGGCAACCAGCGGATTCCTGCTGTGTAGCGCCTGTGTCATGGGAATTGTCGGCGGCAGTCTGGCGATTCCATTGACTTCGAATTCGATGGCCGGGTTTCTTCAGGTCGTGCCTTCGCTTAAGTTCCGAGGTGCGATTTGGTCGATCGCCCTGTTATGCTTACAGATGATCTTTAGCTATTGGGCGTTTCGCGAGTTTTCAATGTGGCGGCGAACTGAGGAATTGTTCGCGGAGTTGTTCAAGGCCCAAAGTCCGCGCCCCGAATCTCAAACTTTTGCCAATCAATAAGAATGCCTCAATCTAAAACGCTCGTATTGATTCCGTCGTCGTTGGAACTTGACATCGTTCGCCGGCAAACTGAGTTGAAACATTTTTTGACCGAGGCGGCGACAACCATTTCCCTTGAAGTAAGCGGAGTTGGAATATTGTCGGCGGCAATCACTGCGTCCCGGTTGATCGAGCGTCAACAACCGCAACACGTGGTCTTGTTCGGAATCGCTGGAACCTACGACGAAGACCGCGCAACCGTCGGGCAGGCCTACCTGTTTCCATCGGTCTCATGCTTTGGATTTGGCGTGGGGCAGGGCACGAATTTTCGGCCTTGGGAAACGACTGAACTTGCCGCAGTCGCTCCCTGCGAACGTGAGATTGGATTGCAATTCCCCGATACGCTCCGGGACGAAACCGCCAAAGGCTCACTGATTTCCGTTGCCGCTGTTTCCAACGACGCCGACGAAGTCAATTCGATTCGGAAACATTATCCTTCCGCAATTGCCGAAGACATGGAAGGCTTTGCAGTCGCCTCGGCCTGCCAGTCGTTCGCCATTCCCTGCACAGTTATCCGCGGTATCTCAAACGTCGCCGGCCAACGTGATAAAGCGCACTGGCAAATCGAATCGGCTCTTGCGTCCGCCTGCCAACTTCTCGTTCGTTTCCTTGGAACTTGACGCCCTGTGTGCGCAAAAGAAAATCATGATTTGGACTAAATGGGGTGGCGGAGGGGAGTTTTAACGATACCTTTGGATATCGGTCACCTTGGTTCCTAATCCCGTTGGTGCCAGGTTTCGTTTACAGAGTTTAAGAATCCCTTTTTCAAGAGACGATTATGGCTAGCGATGAACATGCGTTGACCCGCCCCGCAGATGATGAGTCGTTTGAGTATTACCACAAGTACATTCGGTTGGTTCCGCCTGGGAACGTCATCGAACTGGCGCATAAACAAGTGGAAGAACTTCTGCGCGAGTTTCAGAATTTACCGGAGGCGGAAGCGATGAAACTGCATGCGCCCTACACTTGGACCATCAAGCAAGTGGTGGGACACTTGATCGATGCCGAGAGGATTTTCTCTGACCGACTTCACAAGTTCGCGTGCGGTGATTTCCAGCCGATCAATGGGATGGAACAAGAACCCTACGTCGCCAACTGCGATTACGAAACGCCGTCAATGCAAGCGCTGGTAGAAGAACTCTGCTGTTGCCGACAAGCGAATGTTTTGTTGCTTCGCCGGCTGAAACCCGCTATTTGGGACAACCGCGGGATTGCCTCGGGAAACCCTGTCACCGTCCGCGCCCTCGCATTCATACTGGTGGGCCATATTAATTACCATTTGCAGATCATTCGCAAACGATTGAAGCGCGATTAGTGCGTCGATTGCGTCAAGTGGCTCATCGTCGCGATTGCCGGTTTAATCCAAAAAATCATCGTCCATCGGGTTTTGGTTCGTTGTCGGCCGGGAGTCCATCCAGCAATTTCTTGAAGTCGTCACGCCCGCGCAACGAATCAAGGTCGGAATCGGATTCCAATCTACTTCGACTTGTCAGGCCCTTATTGACTGCATCGGTCAAATACTCCATGGCCAAATTAGAGTATTGGAGTGCGGCCGCCTCACGTTGTTGTTCGTTGAGAAGAGAGTGTGTGTTGACGACATTAACGCTTCGTGCGAGGCCGCAGGCCGCGTAGAACGCGTTCTCCGGTGGATCCCAGCCAAGGTCACGGAGTTTGGTCGCTTCCGCCAACGCTTCTGCTTCGTTCAATTTCCCAGCGTGAATCTGGATGATGAAAAACTGCGCAAATGCGTGCTTTGTACGAAGTCTCTTGTGGTCGGATTCTAACTTCAGCGCCGCTTGGATAATTTCCATCGCCTCGGAAAGAAATTTTTCGGCCGCAGTGAAATCCACTTTCGATATATAGACACCCCCGAGATCAATGCAGCAATCAGCCAGATCGCCTTGCAGACCTAGATCCGCTGGATTCTCAGCGGCAAGTCTCTGACGAATGGAGCGGGATTCCAAGAGAACCGCTTCAGAATCCGAAAATCGTTTTGTTTTGGACAGGAATCGACCTAGCTCGAGCATGCTAAACGCGAGCTGTGTTTGCAATTGAATTCGATTTGGTTCTTTAGCAAGGCCTTCCCTTGCGATCGCGATCGCTTGTTCGCAACAACTAATCGCATCATCTACACGGCTCGCAGAATCATGAAGTTGACACAAAGCTTGCAGAAGTCGAATCAGCTCAATTGTGTTTCCAATGTCGTCTGCGGATTCTGCCGCAATCGCTTTGCGAATGGAAATTGCCTGTTTCCAAATTGCCTCGGCCTCGTCCAACTTCCCAAGTCTTCGATAAGCGCGGCCCAAATAGAAACCCGTAACCGACAAATCCTTGCGGAATTCGGGGCGTTCGGGAGCTTCGGCGGCAAGTTCTTCGCGAATCATGATCGCCTTGGCCAAAGCTGTCATCGACTCCCGATAACGCTTTTGACCGTCGAAGGATTTTGATAGCCCGCTCAACGCGTCGGCCAACTCTTCTTTGTAATCGAATCGCGAAGGAAACTGCTCCGCAAGAGCGTCTAGAATTCGGCAGGCTTCCTCAAATGCCGATTCTGCGTCACTCCATTGCCGACCACTCAATGCCGCGGTTCCATTTTCCCGAAGGCTTCGGGATAATCCCAGGACAAAATCAGGACGGGCTGAATATCGGTCGGCAATTTCACTCCGTAACGAAAGCGCCTCTTTTCGCATTTCCTCGGCATCTTCATTTCGTCCTTGCTGACGATAAAGGGCCGCCAAATTTTGAAGGCTGCCTGCCAATCTTTCGCGATGTGCTGGCATTCGTGGAGCCTTTTCTAAAATCTTTTTCCGAATTTCGAGTACCTCCTTGAACAACTTCTCTGCTTCATCCGGTCGGTTCAAAGACTGGTATAACTGGGCCATTGACGAGCATGTGTCGGCTTTCCCATCCAAATTGGCAACGGTGGGAGCAGTCGCCGAAATTTCAGCCCAATAGGCCAGGGAATCTTCATACAACGGCATTGCATCGCGCGTTCTGCCAAGTCGAACAAGAATGGTTCCCAAACTATTTTGCGACCGAACGAGCCGACGGCGGTATTCATCGTTTTGTGGATGCAATCGAACAAGGTCTACGAAAATATCGACCGATTTTCTCAGTTCGGTTTCTGCTTTAAGCGATTGGCCGAGGTAAGCGTAGATTCGTCCGACTCGGAACCTGCCTTCTCCGCGAATCGCCGCTCCTTCTGCGTCTTCGGCGCTGACTTCTGAAAACGCATCAAATTGTTTGATAAGATTTCGTAAGTAAGTTTGCTCCTTGCGTGAGAGTTGCGTTTCACGAGACAGTTCCGTCTGAAAGAACTCGTCGGTCATTGAACGCAACGCATCCAGCGCCTGTTCTCTGGCTTCCTTTTCTCTTGCACGTGCCTTTTGTTCGCGTTCCAACGCTGCTGCTTTGGCTTCACTTTCTTCGACCGCAATCCTTTTTTGTTCGAGCGCGATTCCTTCCTGTTTTTTTGCCTGGAAGAAACCGAAAGCCAACCCCGCCACGCCGGCGATCAAGCCAAACGATACGAGCGAAGCCGCGATTACCTGCAAACGATGACGTCGCACGTATTTCCGCGCCCGATACGCAAGACTTGGTGGATGAGCCGAGACGGGTTCGCCAACCAGATAATTCTGAATATCGGTAGCCAAGCCATTGGCAGTTTCGTATCGCCGGTTGCGATCCTTGTCCAAGGCCTTCATGACAACCCAGTCTAACTCGTTGCGTAAGATGCCGGAAAGTTTTTCGGGCTCAATGCGACGGGCTTCCGCGCAGGAAAGTGCCGAGTCGGAAGAACTTAGTCGGATCGATGGACGAACAGGTTCCTCATCTTTGATGATCCGAAGCATTTCATCCAAGGCGGCCGAAGCGAGACGATCTGAGTTAAACGGACGCAGACCAGTCAGAAGCTCATAAAGAATGACACCTAATGAATAGATATCTGCGCGGGTGTCAACGTCTTGCCCACTATAGCCCGCTTGCTCGGGAGCCATGTACTCAAGGGTACCAACCACCGCACCAAAATTAGTTTGCAGTGAATCAACATGCACCTGCGAGCCTAGGACTTTTGCAAGGCCAAAGTCGATAACTTTGGGAACCGGTTTGCCATCGATCACGGTCACAAGGATATTTGAGGGTTTTAAATCGCGATGCAAAATACCCTTGTGATGCGCGTGCTGAATTGCCAGGACGATTTGCCGGAAAATCTCTAACCGTTCGCGAATTCCCAGCCGAGCTTCATCGCAGAATTTGGTCAGGTTGGCACCGTTGACCAACTCCATCGCAAAAAAAGGATGCTGATTGTCCGTCAGACCGCCATCCAGAACGCGGGCAATGTTGGGATGATCCATCGCGGCCAGCGCTTGGCGTTCGGCTTCAAACCGATGAAGGACTTGGCGGGAATCCATTCCAGGCTTGACCAATTTCAGTGCAACTCGACGGCGCACAGGTTCCTTCTGTTCCGCAACCCAGACACTTCCCATTCCGCCTTCGCCAATCAGCGATACCAAGCGGTAACGTCCGGCGATCATCGAACCTTTGTGATAGTGAAAGCCGGATGTGGAATTCATTGAAGGGAGAAGTCTTTCAGCAAGTTCATCGCCAAGTAATTCGTGCAGCTGTTCGCGGACCATCCCAACCGAACCGGCTGAGTCTGCTTCACGTATTAATCTTAATCCTTCGAGGGCCTTGTCCGTCGGGTCAACTTCAATTGAAGATTGAGACGTGGCAAATTCTTTCCGCAATACTTCAAGAACTTCCTCGTCGGTCTTTCCATCGAGCAGTTCGGGCAATTCGCGAGTTGGACTATGTTTTTTCGATTCGGACATCGTTCATTTCCGCGTTCCGTGGTAAGCGGTCAACATCCGCATTTTACCGAATTTCGACCGCTTTTTCAGCGAAATCGATGTTTACCTGGCTTTTTAGTTTAATTGTCGAGGCGCGCTCCAATCTCTAGATGCTATACCTTTGACATTTTTCCTAATTTTCTGACGAACGACGCTTGTTTCTTCGTTTTCCGACGCTTCAAGAGGGAATTTGCGGCCAAAAGCCAATCTCAGTTTTTTGCGTCGTAATAGATCTTGCAATTCGGCAGCGCATTTTGCAACACGACTACTCCGCCATTAGTGACTCTTGTTCCACGAACTTCGACCGATTCTAGTCCTTCTAATCCGCGGAGATGTGCTAATCCGATGTCTGATAGCGAAGTGTTGCGGAGATGCAGATGGTTAAGGCTTTTCAATCCATTGAGAAACTCAATTCCCGAATCTGAGATTGCTGTACCGTCGAGAGACAGGCAATTGAGGTTGGTCAAACCCTTGATGTGCACCAAACCGGAATCTGTGATTTTGGTATCGTTGAGATACAAGTGGTTTAGGTTGATTAAACCTCTGAGATGCACAAGTCCGGCATCGGTGATTGCCGTATCGTTGAGATAGAGATAGTTGAGTTTTCTCAAACCCCTAAGATGCTCCAATCCTTTGTCCGTGATTGCTGTGTTTGACAACCTCAATGTGCACAGCGAAGTTAGACTCTTAATATGTTCGAGTCCGGTGTCTGAGATTGGGATTTTATCTAAGCACACTGCTGTGGCGGAAGGATCCTTGCGGCCTAATAGCCAATCGAAACCACTTGGCCGAAATGACCACCGTTCCGGATCGATGTCGCATCCGTATTTCTTAAGGGCGTTGATATCTGCATGAAGCCTGTCGTTCTTTCGTCGTTCAATGGCAACCCCAAGTCCAGAACCAACAAGGAGCGTCACGACCAACAGGGTCCGCACGTTGAATTGCAGCCATCTACCAATTGGTTTACCGCTTCGTGTTGAAAGCATTTCGCACATGGTGTATTTTTAAATACGGACGGCAAATCGCCGATAAAGCAAGCAGTGATCAAAAATTACATACGATTTAATGCGGCGAATGGTTTCCTGTGCACCTGAGGCAATTGAATTTATTTCTTACGATATGAAATTGCTTGACCGACTTGACTGTCTTACAATTGTCGCAAGATTGACAGGCAAGTGGGCATTTCCCGTCAGCAAAATCGTTGCGGGACGTACCTGCGCACCTTTAATTTGATGGTAACGGTATTCGATTGCTCTCGATTTTGAAGTTCGCCAATTAAGCAAGATCGTTTCTGACACGTGAATTCCAATTCATTTATTCAACTTTGGTCCCCCAAACTTCGGATTATGCCCGGAGAGGCTGAAGAGCTTGTGAATGAAGGCATGTATGGCAAAGCGTGTGCGCAGTATTTGCAAACAGCTTTGGCTCGGCATGGTTACTCGATACCACGGATCACATGCGAGGACTGGGGTTGGTGGGTCGAAGTTGCAGAGCTTGACTTCGCATGCGGTATTGGTGTTTATGGCAAGCAAATCGAAAAGACACAAGATCTTGATCTCTGCGTGACCGTGCTTACGCCCAAAGGCAAAAAATGGAACTGGCGAAAACTCCGATCAATTGACACAACCACAGAAGTTGAGCGTTTGCACGAGACTATCCGAGGTATCTTCGAATCTGATTCCGAGGTTACGGTAGTATGCGAATCTCCTGACTTCCCCTTGGGGTAAACTAACAGCGATCTCAATCGTAAACGTCAGACTGTAGCATGCGGCCTGCGAGAGGATCTTAAGACACAAAACGGAGCCTGAACTTTTGATGACCACAAAAACACAACACATGATTGGCTGGATTATTACGTCGTTGGTTGGCTTGTTCATGATTGGGGCTAGCGGCATCCCAAAATTTTTGGACTTTCCCGGCAAGGACGAAATGATGGCTAAATTGGGGTTATCGCTGGAACTCCTCCCCAAGCTCGGGGTGCTGGAGATCGCAGTGACCCTGATCTACCTGATTCCACGAACATCGTTTTTGGGCGCGATCTTAATGACTGGATATCTTGGAGGTGCAATCATCACTCACTTGCGAGTGGGCGACCCATGGTACTTTCCGATCGTCTTCGGTGTTTTGGCTTGGGTAGGTTTGGCTTTACGCCGGCCAGTAATCTTCCAACTAGCGATCGGCGAATCAACTACTCCTCGCGCGACCTAAAGGATCAAGATCCTGCACACCTGCAATATTATTTGAGTGAATAATGATTGACCTGCTGGGTGGAAACGACGGGAAATCATTTCCAATATTCGTATAAGATCAAGCGATTCGGAAGTACTTCTTCCAGCTTTGCTCCGCCGGCTCTTGTGACGCTCGTTCGCCGAAGGTCTAGCTTAGAAATTTTTGTCAAACCCATCAGATGCTCCAACCCAGAATCTGTGATCGCTGTATTGCTGAGATCGAGTTGCGTAAGGTTCGTCAGACGCTTGAGATACGTCAGACCAGAATCAGTGATTGCCGTGCCTAAGAGATACAATTCCTGAAGCTGCTTCAAATTCTTCAGATTTTCCAGCCCGAAATCTGTGATTTTTGTTGCCCTAAGGTCCAGCTTGACGAGGTGCGTTAAACCCTGCAGATGCATCAACCCAGAATCGGTAACCGCGGTATTGGCGAGTTCCAGTCCCCTTAGGCTCGTCAATCCCTGGAGATGCACCAGCCCCGCGTCGGTGATCTTCGTGCCAACGAGATGTAGTTCATTGAGGTTCGTCAAACACTTGAGATGCACCAACCCGTCGTCCCCGACGTCAGCGTGATTGAGTTCCAGATAGGCGAGACTCGTCAATCCGTTGAGATGCGTCAACCCAGCGTCAGTGATTTTGGTGTTAGAGAGATTCAGTCTTTTGAGGTTTGTCAAACCCATGAGTTGCTTCAACCCAGAATCTGTAATTTTAGTGCCAGAGAGGTCTAGATAGTTCAGGCTCGTCAAATCTTTTAGGTGGACCAACCCGGCGTCCGTGATGGCGGTGCCCGCGAGATTTAACTCATAAAGACGTGTCATTCCCTTAAGATGCTCCAAACCCTCGTCGGTGATCGAGCTATTCTTGGAGGACATCCTGTTTACGATTCCGACATCTTTCCGCGCCAGAAGCCAGTCAAAACGACTTGGGCGAAAGGAGTCGTCCAAGGAAACAAAAAAGCGACATCCGAAACTCCTAAGGGCATCGATATCGGTTTGACGCCTGACGTTCTTTCGCCTCTCGTTGGCAATCCACCCAAGTCCACAGCTAAACACGAGCGTCAAAACCAACAACGTCCGCAGGTTGAATCGCAACCAGCGGCGCTTTTGCCTTAGCGTCGTCGATTCTGAGGATGAGTGCATAGGTGATTCTGTCATCGGCATTTGAGCGAGAGATTGCAATTAAATCATCCTAACAAGTCGTGCCAACAATCTAAGGCATTGGTTGAACGCCGACTAACTTGCACGGTTGGTTGAGGTGTTGGATTGACTTGAAACAGAATCAGTCTTTCGCATTGTATTCAATCCGGCAATTTGGTAGTGCCTTCTGTAACTCGGCTACCCCGCTTTTTGTGACTTTTGTTCCCCGAAGATACAGCGATTTGATGTTCGTTAAGCCCTTGAGATGCGCCAAACCAGCGTCGGTGATTGCGGTGTTGTGAAGATACAGATGTTTGAGGCTCGACAATCCTTTGAGATGCACTAAACCAGCGTCGGTAATTTCGGTGTTTCGCAGTCCCAAAGAATAAAGCCGTGGTAGACCCTTGAGATGTTCCAATCCCCTATCGGTGATTGCGGTGTTGTGGAGGTTTAAACATAGATAGTTTGTAAGACTTTTGATTCGCCTTAATTCGGCATCGGAAATTGGGTTATTGTCACCGTCCACAACAATGGTTCCGGAATAGGGACCCTCACTGAAAATCAAAACAACACATCCCGACTTCCTAAGGGCTTCGATATCCGCTTGAAGTCTGGCGTTCTTGCGCCGCTCGTTTGCAATCCACCCAAGTCCAGAACCAACAACGAGCGTCAAAACCAACAACGTCCGCAGGTTGAATTGCAGCCAGCGGCGCTTTGGTCTTGGCGTCGGCGAATCGGGTGATTGTTGCGTGGTTGTCTCGGTCATCGGTAGTTGGGCAAATGAACGGCGGATTGGTCCTGACCATCCTAACATGCCAAAACGATTAACTGCGGCAATGGTTCAACGCGGACGAAATGGAAGGGTTGGTTGCAACCAATAGAAGCGTTGCGTGTCAAAAGCTGGCAACCGAGCACGGCGAACACAAGATGGAAAAAATCGATGAAGCAACAAAAAACCCCGCGACAACCAAAGTTATCACGGGGTTTCAACAGTGGGCAGCGAGGGACTCGAACCCCCGACCCTCTCGGTGTAAACGAGATGCTCTAACCAACTGAGCTAGCCGCCCTCTTACGCTTGAAGGATATCAAACCGGAAATCACTTTGTCAATCCGCGCCATTATTCAACGCATTTTCGAACGTTGAGCAGGCAAACAGAGAGAATCTTGGCAAAAAATTCACCGTCGCATTGAACGGTCTTAATTGCCGGTTCAACTATTTGTCTTTGTCGTCTTTCTTCGCCGACTCCTTGCCTTTGTCGGCCTTGTCGTCATCGTCTTCGTCCTCATCATCGTCTGCGGACTTTGCGCCCGGCTTTTTGACTTTCAAGCCAGGTAGTTTCGCTTCCGCGATCAAACTGTCGTAGGCGACGCCTTCCTTGTTCTTCATCGTCTTCACTTCTTCCAGAACTTTGACGAAGGCCGGCAACATGGTTTCCTTTTCAAACTTCGTTTTGCCTTCCGCGTTTTCGCCAAAGGCTTCCCATTGTTTGGAGAGGTTCTGATCCTTCATCTTCTGAAAAAACAGCTCACCGAATTCGTTTCGTTCGTCCTTGGGTTTGCCCTTCAAATGGCAAAGTTCACAAGAGACACGAGACTTAGGATATTTCTTCGTCAGTTCCTTCTTGAAAACCGTATGCCCATTGGCTGGCGAGGTCACCATCAGCAACGCAACAACAAAAACACTCAGCAAAAAAATCCGAAACATCAAAATCTCCCAGAATATCGTCAACCGTAAGTGTCGGCGGGTTAAGAGTGATACGCACTTTATCGTCAGTCTGGTTCGCAGATGGATCACATGCCGCGAACAAACTTTGAAAACTGTTTCTAGAATATTCTAATTGCATGGCGTGAGCAAGAATGACGAACCGTGACGGTCGTGACAAACCGGCTCAGCGCGGTCGTTTGGCACTGGAATCGTCGGCAACATTCGCATGTTCGGCGGCCGAATTGAACTCAATGGAGAATCGAATTGGGTCGTCGATCGGGCGAACGCCAGCGTTAACGGCCGTGAAAACGACGCCGCACCTTCGACAGCTCAAAGAATAACCAAGGTATTGTACGGCCAAACGACGCCGCGTCTGACATTTGGGACAGTTGGTGATGAAAAAGGGTTCATTGGGCAGGCCCATCATTTCATCCTTGAAATTGGGTGTCGGTTACGGTTGGAAATAAATCGAGAGCAAAATCTCCCCGTCAGCCTAATGATTAACTAACCGGGCGAAAAGCGGAAACGAATTACGGTTCGAAAAATGCTGGCAAAATCGACTGACAGCAACCCGTGGGCGGCCTTAGCGAGCAGAAAACGCCGATCCATTGGGCGTGTCGTCTTCGACAGAAATCAGTTGCAGATGCTGAGACACTTGGTGCAACGAACTGTCCTTGGCGATTTCCTTCTCGCACACACTGATCATTTCCAGCAGGTCCAAAATGATTTCGTGATGAGACACTTTGGTGAATCGCGGGGCGAAAATCTGGACTCGGCCCCAAATACGATTCTCAACAATGATTGGCATTTCGACTTGCCAATTGTGGTTAGCGCTGGCATTGAACGAGCCTTGACGCCACCGCGCGTGATAAGATTCGTGCCGCCAGGGAGCATTGACGTCAAGGATAATCTGGGTCAACTCATGTTGCTCCGCAAATTTTCTGAACTGGCCCCAAACCTCGGCCCAGTCCTCGTCTCCTTGCAACGACAACGAAGATTCCTCGGCCGACTTAACTCGAGTCCGTTTCGGCACGATCAAGAACGACCGGGCAATCTGTATGAATTTTCGGCTCAGCAATTTGAATTCGGCGACGCCAAAGACCTTGAAGGCCACCAACAGGAATAGCACCATCCCAATCGAGGCCAATGCAAATTCGGCTCGTCCAAGCCGCAGAGCCAAGGCTCCACCGGTGGCAGTCATTAACGAGAAGAACGTTACAAACAGGAGGCTTTTCCGCGGGCTTAACCCGCGTTTCGCCAGAACATGATGCAGATGTCCGCGGTCCTCAGTGTAAATGCTCTTGCCCGTCAAACGCCGACGAATGATCGCAGCCGACGTATCAATCAGGGGGATCGCCAATAGCGTTATCGGAGCAAATACCGCATAGGCCAACTGTTGCTTGAATGCACAGCGGATGGAAATCGCGGCGAAAAACAATCCGATCAACATGCTGCCAGCATCACCCAAATAAGCTTTGGCAGGCGGAAAGTTAAATAACAAGAAAGCGACCAATGCCCCGCCAAATGCTAAACAGATCATCCCATCGATGTCTTGTTGCATGTAGAACGCCATGTAACTCATCGCGAAGCTCATGATCGCGCCAACCACTGTGGCAAAACCGTCGGCCCCGTCGAGCAGGTTAACGGAGTTGATGGCAGCCAAGCACCAAAAGTAGACGACGACAATCGAGAAAATTCCGAAATTGACCTGGAATCCCATGACCTCGATGACTTCGAAGCGATAACCAAACAGGTAGAGAATTGTGACTGCTGCGATTTGCCCGATTAACTTTTGCCGACCTCGGAGGGCGAAACGGTCGTCCAAAACGCCGACCAGAACGATCACTGACAGCCCCAACACCAAGCCAATTAACTCATAGCGATTCGTCGGCGACAGTTCGATTCCCGATTGCCAAAGGGCGAACGCAGCAGCAATCAACGACCCAACGAATATCGCGATTCCTCCCACCAGTGGAATCGAATTCAAATGCAGCTTGCGGGTATTGTCCGGCTTATCAACCAAACCTGCGCGACGAGCAACCCACATCAAGATGGGTACAAGTCCCATGACGAGGGCGAAGGCGAAAACTAAGGCGGAGATCGCGGGTGTCATTGAGTGCTACGAAAAGGAATTCGACTTGGGCACTTACGTTGAATTCAACGATTGGGTTCATCAATTATAGCTTGGTCGAGCCGCTGGATTGACGAGCCAAAAGGGTCTGAATTTCGTTGATCAATGTCTTAATTCTCGGACTTTCCTCGTCCTTTAGTAACCGACGTGCCTGTTTTAACGCTTCGTCGTATCGTTCCAATTGTATCAATAAACGTGCAAATCTGTACCGAGTATGCGGGTCGGACGGGCGATTATCGACCGCAATTTTTAGTTGGTTGGCAGCTTCCTCAAAGTCCTTTTTCTCAAGCAGGACATTGGCTTTCAGCAAAACAACTTCTGGGTCAGTCTGGGGAACCTTTTCCAGTAGTTGCAAAGCTCGTGCCAGCAAATCGGTTTTCAGTGGCGAGTCGCCCGGCAAGAACTTAACGGTAAAGTCGTAAATCAGCTTGGGGTTGTCCGGCAGCACTTTTTCGGCAATCAATTCGTTCGAAATCGGCTGACTCAACCGTCCTGTTAACCCTTGCATGAAGCTGACCACTTTCACGAATTGAAGCGGGTCTAGTTCCAATATTTTTCGAAGATATTTGACGCTGTCTTCACGATTTCCCACGTACAAATTCACCAGACTCGCTTGCGTGTTGTAAAAGACATTACTCGGAGCGATTTCCACTGAGGTCGCGGCTAATCGTGTCGCTTCATCATTCTTGTCGAACAGTCCACTGATGGTGGCCAGTTTGTGCGCGACGCCAGGTTGCATCGGACAACGTTGCAAGCTCAGCCGAAAATAATAGTCTGCGGGCGGCAGGCAGTCTTTGATAAACGGCTGTCGCTGAAATTCGTTGACCAAACCTTGACCTCGGTCGCTTCGCAAAAAGTTCAAATGCTCCAGTAATCGAGGCAATTCCGTTTGAGGCCACGGGCGCGTTTGATCTATCGACACGAATTTTTCAAAGACGAGTAAGCGGGAACGATGCAACCAGAGATCGCCAAGATGGTTGAGTTGTTTGGTGGTTGGCGCTTTCTCCCATCGATTCTTTAGCTCCATAATCTTCGCTTCCGTAGCTGCCAAATCCAGCGTTTCGGGCGTTGCATTTTTCAGGTCACGAACGAACAAACGATCTGACGTTGAAAGACGATACAGACTGATGCTAACCATCACACATAGGCTAAAGGCCGCGATCGCCAACAATTGTGTCGCGTAATTCGGCAACTGGAAACGCAGCAGCGACTTCTTCTTCAATCGACTGGCAAATGCATGAATATGCTGGCTAGTGATTCCTACAAAAATTGCCAACAACATCGTATTGGCCGGTATGTACCAGCCAAAATCAAAGATCGAAGCGATGATTTGGGAACTGGCCAGAAAAAGCCCGAATAAACCCATGGCCACCGACGACGCAGAGCTTCCCCGATACATCAAATACGTCGTGCCATACAAAAACAAAGCGGCCGCGCTGAGCAACAACAAGAAACCTGGAACCCCGGCATCCACAAGCGATTGCACAAATTGGTTTTCGGCATACTCATAGGTGCCCTGTTCCGGCATTGAGCTATAAAGTCGTTGAACATGGCGATAGGCGCCTAATCCCGATCCAAACGCACCCATGTTTCCCACCGACTTCGACGATTCTGACCACGTTCGAATGCGCGTGTCGACTTCCGACAAATCTTTGGATTGATTGAGCTTGTCAAACCGCTCCAACAATTGGTCATTAAAGCCAACCCAGTAGGTTAGCGCGACAATTCCAAAAAGAACCGGAACAAAAATGAGTCCTCCAATTTTTGGTTTGCGCGCCATCCCAAAAAACAGCAGCGAGACAATCGAACCCGCCAATAACGCGGTAACACCGCCGCGCGAAAGTGAAATGACTACGGCCGAGGCGATAAACGTCGCCGCACCCAGCACCGCCAATTTGGTCGCGGTAATTTCTGCAAAGACAATCTGTAGATGCTCCCGGAGCTGACGCCAAATCGGAATTTCGCGGCTGACAATCAGACTGGGTCCGCTAGCCTCACGCCTTTGAAACAGGTAGGTCAAAAGCCCCACCGCCGCAGCCAGACACAACAGCAGATAACCCGCTGCATTATTGCGATTCACAAACGGGCCAAACGGCTGACCACCCTGCAACATTTCAAATTGCCAGTAAAGCTTGCCATTGAAGGTGAACTTCTGAATAATCGCGAAAAATGACAACCCACAACCGTTGATCGTCACAGCACTCAGCAAGATGACCATATCGATTGTTCGCCGAAAGAAGTGGCAACCCAACATGAGCCCAACCGCCGCCATCAGCAATAATCGCAACTGGTGCCAAGTCGATTCAACATCCAAAGAAATGTAGCGGCTTACGGGCGATCCTTCAGCAACCAACGGCGCCGTAATTGTCTCGTAGAGTTCGGCCTGCCGCCCCAGCAGAAGATTGCTTAGTGCCTCCGGAAGCGGCACAGTTTGCACAAGGCCAATCAATAATCCGCCGCAGACAAAAATCAAAACGTGCGGCATGACATAGTAATTGCGATGTGCGAGAGCCATCTCGATCCACCACGAGGCCAGGCCAATCAGCAAAGCAACTGAAATCACAAACATTGCTGTGGAGCCAACACTGCCAATTAACCAGGGCGCAACCACCGCCACGAAAATCACTGCACTTCGGCCGATCCAGGAGATCCAATTATCGAATCCATCTTCGTCAGGCCCCTTCCGACGTTGATTTTCAATTTCTTTGGAGGATTGAAGAGAATCCTTGAGAGTTTTCGGGCGACGCGTTTCGCTCATGAGCTACTGCATTTTTCTGTGCGGTGAATTATTCGAAGTTCGCCTACATTCTTGCGGCAAGAGGAAATCTTGTGAACGGCAATTTGATGTTCCAACCCCAAAGCCCGCAGATTCGGCGGTTAAAACAAATGAGTTTTCCAAGTTCGAGTGGCCGATTTGGCAGAAACAAGCAGGTCGACGGCGAGAAATTGGACCCGGCGAAACGACTACTGTGGTCGTCGACTTGAAACGTAAAAAACTCTTACACCAGAGATCAACCGTTATCGTCAACGCCCGCTGCTGAAAGATGAACTAATCCGAAGACTTTTTCTGCAACGATGAAGTGTACATGATGGTTACGGCCCCGGCGGCGAGCAGGCACCACGGCATCCAATCTTTGGTCCGAATACTGCGGTTGGACAGAGCCGTTTCGGGGTTTTGCCGTCCACTGTTCATTGGGGAATAACTTGCCAAATTGCCAGTCACCAGACGTGGAATGCTGCGAGAATCGGCCATGACGAATTTCTCCACCACCAACGTTTCACCGCCAGCGATCAAAAAGAAAATCCCCAACGCCCAGAAAAACGACTTCCACATGGCACTCATCCCCCAGTTCTTAGACCTTCATATTGATAAATCGGCAATCGAATCTCCAGAAATAGGCGGGATTTTCCAATCTCCTACATTTCGCCAAAACTCCGTCCCAACATTCGATTCAGAACGATTTTCCCAAGTTGACCACTCATCCTGACGAACTTTCAAAACTTTTGTATGATTTCACCAGCCTCGCACGTCCCTCCCTCACCGAAAATTGGTTTTTTAACCAGACAGGATCGGAAAAATTGTCCTCCGCCAGCCCACAGCAGCAGAAGGTCGTTGTGATTGTCGACGACGATTATGATCAAGTCCAAGGATTAGAAC
>JBEBGH010000074.1:0-18357 GCA_040081565.1 Pirellulaceae bacterium | reverse complement strand
CCTAAAGGCTTCGAGCTCAGCGACAACGATGGCAACCTCGAACTGCGGCAGACGACCAACAAAAAGGATTACGACCGCGCCTCGTACTTGTCCGCAGTCAGCGGCAAGCGACAAATCCAGGCCGAGCAAGCGACGCAGCTCCTGGAGCAAGCAAACCAACTGCTGCAAGCCGGGGAACAAAGCAAAGCTCGTTGGGCACTCAATAGTGTCGCGAACCAGTATGCGCTGGACGCTGCGTCGAACGAGGACGCCC
Source organism: Pirellulaceae bacterium (assembly GCA_040081565.1). Classification (GTDB taxonomy): domain Bacteria; phylum Planctomycetota; class Planctomycetia; order Pirellulales; family Pirellulaceae; genus BJ22. Next base: position 18,104 of record JBEBGH010000074.1, on the reverse strand, counting down.
GGGTCCAATTGGAGAACCTGCAAACCCAGCAAGCGATCGTGGGGCTCAACACACGGCGGCAACGGTTGCTTCTGGACAATAGCAACGACGATCTCAGCGTCGTTGGCAGCGAACAGTTGCGTCAAGCAGCTGCAGCGAATCCGGTTTTGCAAACGGACCAATTGAACTTCCGTCCTCAGGAGCTGAGCCAATTGTTGCGTGGCAACAGCTCGGAAGACAACGCGGTTCTGCAGCAGATTGCTGCTCGTTTGGTGCAGCACCAACACACGACGGAACCAGCTCCGCAGGCATTCATCATCAGTTTGCCCGAGGAAGGTGAAACCTACACTTTCGCTCGTAGCGTGCAGGTCGCCGAAAACGCGCCGTTGGAACTTCAACTCGACTTCCGCAACAAACTAAGCCTCCACCTCTGGCAACTCGCCACCGTCATCCTCCTACTGACCATCGTCGGCGCGTCCCTAGCCTACGCTACAATCAAGAAAGCAAAGGTTAACTAAGAGTCAAACCAAGTGGACTGAGTTAACCGGTTAGCAGAGCATGGTTAGGAGCGAACCACGCGCGTCCGCCGCAAGTACAAAACCACTCCATCCCGAAACCAAACCTGCGACCCCTACCCAGCAGCATTCAAAGCCGTGACTTATATTTTATGGCGATTTTTTCGGCTTTTTTGTTGCGCGACAAAACGTTTTGCTGCGGGATGAAGCAGTGCAACACCCGCAAGTCCGCCGCCAATCATAATCACGCAACTTGAAATGTAGGCCGCGGTGAATTGCGGGCCTCGCCGGATTGTCACAAAGATCATGAGCGATGTCAGGAGCAAGGAGAATAATGCTGCAAAGATCCTTGCAGAATTGACGCCGCGCCAAATCGCGAAAGCCATAAGAGCGAAAATGATTGTTCTAAGGCCTTGTTCCCACAACGATGATTCCTCATTCAGCACGGCAATCATGACGATGCTTAGGATTGGGACAAAAACTAAGTATGCTACGGAATAAATTGTCAGCCATTTGCCCAGGCGCAAATCAGACGTCGCATCTAGAGTTGATGACAAGTATGGGTTGTCTGCATTGTTTTGTAAGTGCTGTTGTTTCATGGAATTGCCGATAAAAATTTCCATTGAGCTTACACTGGCTGGCATAGGAGTCATTCTAAAAAACATCTGGCGACTTGAAAACATGCTTTCCTGCATTGGTACTAAACAATTTCCAGATCGTATAATACCTTGTGCCGAAACCAATTGTCGAACTGTCACCGATTTTGCGCGGCAGGTGCACTGGACACTGGATTTGACAGCCACAAAAATGCTTATGGCTTTGAGATGTTTCAAACAGTCTAATTATTTTTTCACTACCGCGGAGAGCGTGCAATGGACAAAAGCAAGACTAGACCTCTGACTTGGCAACAAGCCATCCAGAAATTCGATGACAAATCGGTCAAGGAACCGAAATTCAGATTACCAAAATATCCTGACGCAACTGCTGTTCGTGTCAAACCGGAGAAGCGAACGAGTCGCAGCGAGAGAGATTTAATTCAAACGGAAGGCAAAATTCCCAAAGGTGTTAAGCGAACCATGCGACCGCGGGGCATCCGGACGACTGGTTTTCGACCGGCGATGCCGGAAAAAAGGAACAGAATTACGCCTGGGGTTGTGTTTTTTGATCCGTTGGACGACCGCAAACCGTATATGGACCGAAATTACCCCTGGCGTGCGATTGGACGAGTTGATACTCCTGCCGGAATTGGCACCGGTTTTCTCGTTGGCCCCCGTCACATGATGACCGCCAGTCATGTAATCAAATGGAACGGAGACGGCAATACAGGATTTGTTCAATTTCGAGCAGGCTACAATCGCGATTTTGAGTCTGCAGGTCAACCGCTGTTCACGATGGAGGCCTTTGCCGAGCGCGTGTTATTTTTCAAACAGGTAGATGGCAGCCGGCCAATTTTTGCCAAAGAATCTGCCTGGGATTTCGTTGTCTGCGTAATGGATAAAAAGATCGGCGACGAATTGGGTTACTTCGGCGCGATTGAATACGACGACGATTGGGATGACGAAAACTTTTGGGGCAATGCGGGGTACCCGCTTAATCCAGGACGAACCGAAGTCCCATTTTTTCAGGACAAACCGTTTTGTGTGCTCGACGAATACGATGGAGATGATGTCGGTGACGGAATCTTGCTGCGCGCCGAGGGCGATTTCACAGAAGGCCAATCTGGAAGTCCGGTGTTCGCAACTTTTAACGGTGACATCAAGGCCATTGGGCTTTTTTCAGGAGGCGGGACTTTTCCAGAATTGTCCGACGATCAAGGCAATTTTCTACCAGCCGGTGAAAACTTTGTGCGACTCATCAAAGAAGCCCGCAATAATCATCCCTGATAGTTAGGTCATCGAATTACGGCAAGTCGACGATTTCGACCCAGATCATGGGGCGAGGTCCGCGGTTCAATGTTTCGGTGCTAGGGGGATGCCGTTGTCGATTAGCAGTTTGTCCAAAAATTTGCTTGGCGTTCTCGTAATAGGCACGTTGCTTACGCTGTCGTCTTTGATGATTCTGACTTGCAGGCACTGGAAGCAGATAACGTAGTCTGTGGCAATTCCCTGTTCTATCGTACGGACCGCATGACGTGGCCAAAAACAGCTCGCGACGGTACCATCGCTTTCGTCAATTCCATTTTGAATCGACTGAAGAATTTCGCGTTTGGTCTGGTTGTCTGTTATTTCAATTTTTCCAAATACTTCATAGCCGCAATACTGATCGGCAAAAACTTGGGTTGTTGCGGGATCATCAACATATCCATTAATTGAATAGAGTGTAAACGAATCCTGAGTAACTTGGTCAACTACCGACGTTCCACAGCCCACAAGCACTATTATCAAAATGAGAGTCCAGAATTTCAAAATTTACTCCATTCGATAGATTGCGCTTGGGATCGACGGATTTTTTAAAAGCGTCTCGGTGAGTTTACCGGAAGTGAATCATGTTTACAACGAAGACGCGAGTCCAAATGAACTTGGCGCATGAGTGGTATGGGTCGCTGCCTACGGGTGGTCCTTGTTGTTCACCGCCGAAGGAAACGCGTCGTCGTAATTGTCAGCATTTCTGAACCTGCCCGTTTCGATTGTTGAATCGAAAGGCCTGAGGTTTGTACGTTCGGCATCCACGAAAATCGGCCAATTTGCCGATGAAAACACGAAAACCGCGTGATCATTCGAATAAAGAGTTCGCGAAAACGAATTCACTGACAAGTTCGATTTCGTCACTGAACAAATCATGTAACAATCATCAAATCGAAGTATGCGCAAACGAGTTGCGCGAATTGAATAGCATGAGTTCCAGGAAAAACGGATGAATGATTATTTGGCCTTGGCCTTGGGTGTTGTTTGCGCGGGCGTCGGTGGTGAATTGTTTGTACGGGGTACCGTGTCGCTTGCGGGCTGGCTGCGAATCGCGCCGGGAATCGTAGGAGCGACTGTAGCCGCCTTCGCAACCTCCAGTCCGGAACTTGCTGTGTCGATAACCGCAGCCGTTTCTGGCAAACCGCAAATTTCTCTGGGGGACGTTTTAGGTAGCAACGTCGTCAACGTTGCGCTGTTGTTGGGAATCGCTTTGTGTTTCTCCGGGATCTCTTGCTCCAAGGGGTCGTTGAAAAGAGACCTTCCCTTGGCCTTGATCGCCCCTATTTTGACTGGTCTGTTAATCCTCGACGGCGTTCTCTCTCGTTTGGATGGTGCGGCATTGCTGTTGGTATTTTTCGGCTGGTGCACTGCAACAATTCTGGAGGTCCGACGTCAACAAAGCGAGGCGGGTGATGTATTGGGAACGCATCATCCAAATCGAATTGCGCTGTTGTGCATAGCCGGTCTGGTGTTTTTGATTGCGGCGGGATCGTTGATTGTGATAGGGGCGCGTGGGATTGGGCTTGCTTTTGGTATCCCGGAATTTGTAATTGGTGCCACCGTTGTGGCTTTGGGAACTTCGACACCGGAACTAGCCACAATCCTGATTGCCAAGTTTCGCGGGCACGACGAGGTCGGCCTCGGGACTGTCCTCGGCAGCAATATTTTTAACGGCTTCGCCATCCTGGGGAGTGCCGCAATGATTTGTCCGATTGCCGTTGAATTGACACCGGTTATGGTTGCGTTGGGTTTCGGAATCGTGGCTTTGATATTTACCTTTCCGTCCGGTGATGGCTATCTATCTCGTCGTCGCGGCATCGTATTGTTGTGCCTGTATGCAGTGTATGTACTCGCAGTGCTCCAGATGGGGGAAGGGCCGGAAGCAAACCGTGAAGTCTTGGGGATGGTCAACGACCCAGCAGCTAAATTCTAAAGCGAAATCTAGTGTGCCAAAATCTAATCGACTGCAGGTCAAGAAATTTGCACGGGGTCAGTAACTGGAGCGTTGAAGCTGGCGACGATGGGTGCGGGTGTCGGCACGCGAGTCGGGATTTTGGAAGTGCGAATGATCGGCACCGGTGCCGTTAAAGCGGGCGTCACTACGGCGACTTCGACAGACGGAACAGGTTGTGGTTTCGTTTGGACGTCGAGGCATTCGAGCAGTTGATAGGGGAACCAGTACATTGCGGCGATTCGAAAAACTCCCGACAGCGTAAAGACGGTCATGAACGCGAACGTTGACTTGTCCAGTTGCTGCAGCAGCAGTCCACCACAGATGGAACCACCGACCATCGCCAGCCCGTTGAATGTATTGAACAGGCTCAACACTCGCATGCGGTGATGACCAGGAATTTTCTCGATAAACGACAACGACATTCCCAATTCGTAACAGCCCCAGGCTGCCCCGCTCGCCAGTTGAATCGCCAACAGTCCCAAATACGACTGATGGAAAATCCAAAGAGTCGACATCGGGATGATTCCGATCGCCCCGTAGAGCATCAAACGAGTGGTCCCCAGTCGTTTGACGGCCCACGCCGCGTAGGGCATCGCCAGTACGCGACCCATGTAGCCTGCCAAAATCAGGACCATGTAGTACAGGTAGCCCAACTCAAGGTTCTTCAGCATGAATGGGACGAAGTACGGCCCAGAAATGTAAACAGCGAATTGCATCGCGGCAAAAAACGGGACCGTCTGTCGGATCAAGTTCACCAGTTCGCCGTCACCTGTTTGTTTCGCCGCCTCGTAATGCGAGCGAAGCCAACTGCGGTGTTCGATTTGGGTGCTGAGTGCTCGGCTGGACATCAATCGCAGTACGCCTGCCACCGCAAATAATCCGATAAAGACAAACATTCGCTGCGACTCAACGTCAAAAGCACGCAGCAAAAATCCTGAGGCAGCGATCGAGGCCAACAAGCAAAGTTGGCAGATCCGCATGCGCACCGAAAAATAGGTCGCGCGAATTTTCTTGGGAACGACGAATTCGATCCAGGTATTCCACGCCGGGCCTGTGGCCAATCCGCTGGCCCAGTAGATCGTGGCGAAGGTTAGTAAAGTGGTGAAATTCACTTGGCCAATAAGGGCCAGCACTGCGAGAGCCAGCAGGCTGAGGCCTTGCATCGCGGCCGTGCAAATGGTCCAGACGCGATACGATTTGACTTTGCGAACGCCCCACGGAGTCAGCAACTGCAAGGCGCTGCCGAGCAAGTAGGGCACGGTCGCCAACAATCCAACACCGAATTCCGAAATGCCGACGGCCAGATAAAACGCCGCGAAGTACGTTTCGCCCAGACCGACCATGAGGCTATAGCAGCTACCCTCATATGTGCTGCAGATAAGATTGCGACGAATTTTTCGCTTGGCGGACACGCGGATCGACTTGAGTGACAACGGGATGATAACATTGGAGCGGCTGACGGGGCTTGGTCAGATGAAGAAATCGTGTGCCACAAACAGGAATCGCTGGTCGGGTACGAAGTCAGCGAATGGGGATTTCGCTGTGGTCTGACGTGAGAGCTTGGGTCATCCGGTCATGGGAAGAGTATCGACCAGTTCGCTCAGGCAGTTTAGCTAAAATTTAACGGCAAAATCTCCGCCTAAATGCCGTCTGAAGGGAATGCCAGCGACGTCAGTGCCAGCGTCAACACAAGAAGTCTACCCTCCCACAAGGTTTGAAAAGGCAATCAAGTATTTGGGAAGCACCTATTTGTGCTGTGCTTTCACTTGCTGCTAATTTCTCACTAGATAAGAGCCCAATCGATCTTGAAGTGATTGCACTTCCAAATCTTCGTTTCGCAGAGCTTCCATGGCGGCGACCGCGGCCTCGGCCGCTTGGATGGTCGTGATACAGGGCACGCCGTGTTGGACCGCGGTCGCACGAATGCGGCCTTCATCGGTTCGAGCACCTTTACCGCTGGGAGTATTGAGAATCAGGGCAACCGAGTCGTTCTTCAAATGGTCGATCAGGTTGGGATTGCCCTCGATAATCTTCTTGACGCGTTCCACAGGAATGCCATCGGCCTCAAGTCGTCGGGCTGTGCCTTCGGTGGCGATGATCTTGAATCCCATTTTGGTCAAGCGTCGCGCCAGTCCAGAAGCGGCATCTTTGTGACGCGCGGCCAGGCTGATAAAAATTCGCCCTTCGGTTGGCAACACAACTCCGGCCGCTAACTGGCTTTTGGCGAACGCCAACGGAAACGAGTGACTGATCCCCATCACTTCGCCAGTGCTGCGCATTTCCGGGCCAAGTACGATGTCGACACCGACAAATTTCCGAAAAGGAAAGACGCTTTCTTTTACCGAGTACGCTTTCGGAATGATTTCCGTTGTGGCATCCAGTTCAATCAGCTTCATCCCGGCCATAACTTTGGCGGCAATTGCGGCGACGGGCATCCCAGTCGCTTTGGCAACAAACGGCACGGTACGGCTCGCGCGAGGGTTCACCTCCAGGACATAGACATTGAAATGGCCATCTTCCTTTTTTACTGCAAACTGGACATTCATCAGCCCGATGACGCGGAGGCGTCGGGCCATGGCGACAGTCGCCTCACGGATTTCGTCGACGGTTTCTTTGGGCAGTGAATGGGTTGGAATGCAACAGGCCGAATCGCCCGAATGCACACCCGCTTCTTCGATGTGTTCCATCACTCCAGCGATCGTGACGTGGTGGCCGTCGGAAATACAGTCGACATCGACTTCGATGGCGTCCTCCAGAAAACGGTCGATCAGAACGGGTGCATCTTGGGAAACGAGGAAAGCAGCGGCGACAAATTTCTCGAATTGGGTTTTGTCGTAGCAGATTTCCATAGCTCGCCCGCCCAACACAAAGCTTGGTCGTACGAGCGAAGGGAAACCAACCGATTCCGCAACAATTCGCGCCTCGCTCATCGTGCGGGCGATTCCGTTAGCTGGTTGCTTCAGGTCCAATTGGTGCAGGAGCTTTTGGAATTTTTCGCGATCTTCTGCGGCCTCAATGGTATCGACGCTGGTGCCGATGATCTTGACGCCATGGTCGGCCAAAGCTCGTGCCAGATTCAAAGGCGTCTGTCCGCCGAACTGGACGATGACGCCATCCGGTTGGACGCGATCACAAATATTGAGCACATCTTCCACCGTGAGCGGCTCGAAGAACAGCAAATCGCTGGTGTCGTAGTCGGTGCTGACAGTTTCGGGGTTAGAATTCACCATGATCGATTCGATCCCCATCTCGCGCAGCGCAAAACTCGCGTGGCAACAACAGTAGTCGAACTCGATTCCCTGGCCGATTCGATTCGGTCCTCCGCCGAGGATCATGATCCGCTTTTTGCCGGATTGACGCGGCGGAGTTTCGTCTTCCGATTCGTAGGTACTGTAAAAGTAAGGAGTGTAAGCCTCGAACTCAGCCGCGCAGGTATCTACGCTCTTGAAAGTTGCACGGATCCCGAGTGCAATTCGATGTTTCCGCACGTTGTCGTCTGTCTCGTTCCAGATTGTGGCCAATTGTCGATCGGAAAAACCAGCTCGCTTGGCCTCCCGCAACAACTCGGTCGAAGCATTTTGCAAACTGCCGCAAGCTCGCAAGCGTTCTTCGATCGCCACCAACTCCCGAAGTTGATGCAAGAACCACGGGTCAATATTCGTCAAGCCGTAAATCTCTTCGATCGTCATTCCCGATTTCATTGCATAGCGAATGAACCAGGGTCGTTCGGCGTTCGGGATCGCCAGCTTGGAGCGGATCGATTGGTTATCGGGATGAGCATCACTGCCCCACAGATCTTTCTTGTCGCAACCAAAACCAAAGCTGCCGACCTCAAGCCCTCGTAAGGCCTTTTGGAAAGACTCTTTGAAGGAGCGTCCGATGGCCATGGTTTCCCCGACGCTTTTCATCTGAGTCATCAAGGTCGGGTCAGCTTCGGGGAATTTTTCGAAAGCAAATCGTGGAATCTTTGTCACAACGTAGTCAATTGTGGGCTCAAAGCAGGCTTTTGTTTTACGCGTAATGTCGTTGGGCAATTCCCATAGGCGAAATCCCACCGCGAGTTTGGCCGCAATTTTTGCAATCGGAAACCCCGTGGCCTTGGAAGCCAGCGCACTGGAGCGACTGACACGCGGATTCATTTCAATCACGATCATCCGATCCGACTTGGGATCGCACGCGAACTGGATGTTTGAGCCTCCGGTCTCCACGCCGATTTCGCGAATGACGGCAATACTGGCGTCACGCATGCGTTGGTATTCCTTGTCCGTCAAGGTCTGCGCCGGCGCGACGGTAATTGAGTCGCCGGTGTGAACGCCCATGGGATCGAAGTTTTCGATCGAACAAATGATCACGACGTTGTCGTCTAGGTCGCGCATCACCTCCATCTCGTATTCTTTCCAGCCGATAATGGACTCTTCGATTAGCACTTCGGTTGTCGGCGATTGATCCAAACCCCGTTTCACGAGCGTGTCGAATTCGCCGCGGTTGTAGGCAATCGCCGAACCACTGCCGCCCATGGTGAAGCTCGGACGGACAATCGCGGGGAGGCCCACCTCTTCCATGACCTTGCGGGCCTCTTCCACGGTGTTAACTGTTCGCCCGCGGCAGGTCGACAAACCAATCTTGGCCATCGCCGCTTGAAACCGTTTACGATTCTCGGCCTTGTCGATCACATCGGCTTTGGCACCGATCATCTCCACGTTGTATTTTTTTAGAACCCCGTGATGTTCCAGATCAAGAGCCAGATTGAGCGCCGTCTGACCACCGAGTGTCGGCAATAAAGCATCGGGACGTTCGCGCTCGATAATCTTCTCAACGATGCGCCAGGTCAGGGGTTCGATGTAGGTTCGTTCGGCGGTCGCCGGGTCGGTCATGATGGTCGCGGGGTTGCTGTTAACCAGAACCACCTCGTAGCCCTCTTCGCGCAACGCTTTACAAGCCTGCGTCCCTGAATAATCAAATTCGCAAGCTTGGCCGATAACAATCGGACCGGAACCGATCAACAGAATCTTTTTGATGTCGTCACGACGTGGCACTGGCGACAGCTCCTTGGCGAAAATCGTAAACTTGGGCGATTTGCAAAATTTCCCAAGCGTACCAATAAAGGTCACCGGATTTCAAGTGCCTGAATCGGCGGAGACTTGTGACAAGATGCCCGAATCAGTGCTTGCGGCACCAGGAATGCTTGTTTCGGTGGAAAACGCGAGGCAACATTGGAAAATTCGACGAAATGTAAGTTCTTTTTGTTGCATGCCATGCCATCGAAAAGCACTTTTTGCTTTTGGAAAAGCCTGATACCATTGCCCGGCAGAGACCTCCAACAGCTGTTTTGCGTATCTTGGATCGTTAAGGGGTGTTTCAACAATGAATTTGATGTCGCGACGAACTATTTCTGGGTTTGCCTACGATTATTTAGAACCGCGACGAGTCCTAGCGTCGGCGATTCCGTCGGCCACGGATCAATTTGTCTTGGAATTGTTGAATTCTGCGAGAGCAAATCCGTCAGGCTACGCGGCATCGTTGGGAATCGCCCTCAATGAAGGACTACCGGCTGGGACCATTTCAACTGCAGCCAAGCCGCCGTTGGCTTTCAACTACTATGTCGTCGATGCGGCGCAAAAGCACTCAGATTGGATGCTCGCAACTGATACGTTTTCCCACACCGGGTCCGGCGGATCGAATGCCGAAACTCGAATGAAGTCTGCAGGATACGTTTTTGGCAGTCCTCCGGTGTGGAGAGAAAACATTGCGTTCAAGGCTACTTCGGCCGCGATTGACCCCAATGTTTTCGCGAAACAGATTCTTGAGAATTTGTTCGTTGATCAAGGGGTTAGTGGGCGAGGTCACCGTGTTACGATGATGGATACCAAGTTCATGGAAGTTGGAATTGGTAGCAAAGTTGGCGAGTACAAGGGCTTCAACGCGATGATGATGACTCAGGACTTCGCCAAGAATACTGGCCCATTCTTGACTGGCGTTATTTATTCTGACTCAGTATTGGCCAACAAATTTTACACGCCGGGAGAAGGCTTAGGTGGAATTGTTATCACGGCAATTCGTGACGGGGGCGATCAACTCTATCGCACACAGACATCAGCGGTTGGCGGCTACAGTCTGCAATTGCCCAAGGGACGCTACAGCATAATGGCCAGCGGCCAGGGATTAGGCGATTCGCAATTTCTGCCAGATGTGTTGATGGGGGAAACGAATCGCAAACTGGACTTTGTTAAGGGAATTGTGCGGAAGGGGGTGGAAGTCGCGGTTTACGGCAATGGCAGGTCGATCATTAACAAGGACAACACTCCGTCGGCAATCGACGCAACTTTTTTTGGAACCACACCCTTGGTAGGTGGCACGATTTCGAAAATCTTCTCAATCAAGAACTACGGGAACAATACGCTTTCTCTATATGGAACGACACGGGTCTTCACAAGCTCCCCGGAGTTCACAGTGACAAGTCTACCGCCCCAAACGGTTGGACCTGGCCAGACCGTGACATTCACGGTGAGATTTGATCCGAATCTTACCGGCACGCGCACTGCGGTGGTGCAGTTTTCGAACACTGATCGGCTTGAACATCCATTCACTTTTACGATTTCCGGAATCGGTGCTGAAGGGATACCCCCGCAAGGCATTCTTGCTCCCGGTGATGATGGACTTCAAGAAAAACTCGGCGATGAATTCCAATTCAGTATGATTGGTGGACTAATTGCGGAATTGCCGAATCGCGGCCTGGCGGGGCACCAATCAGTTCGCGAGAATGCCGCCGATGCCGCGTTTCGTACGCTGCCAGGTACGGAACTCGATGCAGACGAAGAGTCTTGGTTCGTGATCGATTCGATAGTTCTTGAATTGACATAGCAAGCGACCGGTTCTGACAAAATCGTTACGACCATTCGTATCTGAATCGAGTGTGGCCAAAAATCAACACAAGTTGATATTTGGCCCTTTCGCGGACCAGTTTTTCGGGCTCGATTTTCAAGCGAATTTGAGAAATCAATTCAACCTCTTCAAAAAGTGAGATAGGGTTTTCAGGGGAGCAAATCCCACGAATTCCCAAGCCGCTATTGAATTAGAGGAGTTGAATGAGCCAGTCGTCGCCGCGCAAGGTCAACGCGTTTACCTACGAATCCTTGGAAGTTCGCCGTGTCCTCGCGGCGGCATTTCCATCGGCCCAAGAGCAATACGTTCTGGAGTTGATCAATTCTGCTCGAGCAAATCCAGCCGGTTACGCCGCGAGTCTGGGGATCGACTTGAACGAAGGCCTGTCGCCCGGAACGATTTCCAGCACCGCCAAACCGCCATTGGCGTTCAATTACCTGCTAGTGGATGCCGCACAAAAACACTCGGATTGGCAATTGGACACGGATAATTTTTCGCACACAGGGACCAATGGCTCGAATCCCGAGCGGCGAATGCGAGATGCCGGTTACTCGTTCACGGGAAGTTGGACTTGGGGTGAGAACATTGGCTACATGGGTTCAACGGGGCCGGTGGACGTCACGGACTTCGCCAAAAGAATCGAAGAGAACTTGTTTATCGACCGTGGTGTTACGGGCCGCGGGCATCGCATTTCATTGATGAACGAGCGCTTCATGGAGGTCGGAATCGGCGCGCGATATGGCAACTTCCGAGGTTACAATGCCGTCATGATGACCCAGGATTTCGCCAGATCCACAGGGCCGTATTTGACTGGCGTCGCTTATTCCGATTCGGTAATCGCCAATCGTTTTTATACGCCTGGCGAGGGGGTGGGCGGGATCACAATTACAGCGATTCGCGATGGCGGAGATCAACGTTTCCAAACACAGACAACCGCCGCAGGAGGGTATAGCCTGCAACTGCCCAAAGGCCGTTACAGCATTATGGCCAGCGGTCCCGGATTGGGTGGCTCACAGTTCTTGTCCGACGTTTTGATTGGAACGAACAACCGCAAGCTGGATTTTGTTACGGGAGTTGTTCGTCAATCCGCAGAGGTCGCCGTTTATGGCAACAGTCAGTCCATCATTAATAAAGACAGTACCCCATCGACCACGGATCACACCGATTTTGGATCCGCATCCATTCAGAATGGGACCGTAACCAGAACCTTCACGATCAAGAACCACGGCAACATCGCACTCAATTTGTCTGGTTCGCCGAGAGTGTCGACCAGTTCTCCCGAGTTTACAGTATCAGCCTTGCCGCCACAGATCGTCGCGCCTGGAGGAACCGTAACCTTCAGTATTACGTTCGACCCAAGCGCCGCTGGGACGCGCTCTGCCGTCGTCCAATTTGCAAGTGATGACACGATCGAAAACCCATTTACTTTCACGGTTTCGGGAATCGGTGCTGAGGGAATGCCTCCACAGGGTATGCGGCCCTACAGCGGTGATCAATCTTCGAGCGGCTCCAGCCGAACTGAATTACGGGCGAATTCGCTGACCGTGAGCTCACCATCACCTACCGTCAATCCGCTGGCGGGGCATCAACAAGTTCTCTCGGTGGCCATCGATGCGGCGTTTAGGTCAATGAGCGAATCGCAGGATGAAGCCAATGAGAGAAAAGAATTCTGGGCCAGCTACGACCATTTAGGGTTCGAGAATCTGTAATTTCTTTAATCCCGGAACATTACCGTCCTCGGGGCGATTTCATTTCGACGCTTGCTTGCCCAAATCCTTGATCCGGATATTGCGGAACTCCACCCACATCGGAGCGCCTGCATGAAGCTGGAGAGCGAGGATGCCATCTAACAACGCGAGTTTTGGGTCATTGTCGGTGAAGTCCAAGACGAGTTGGTCATTCAAGAAGTGCTGAATGTTGTTCCCTTTGGCAATGATCACGACATCGTTCCAATCATCGAGTCGAAAGAGCGTTTTGAATGCCGCTTGATCGATAAGATTTCGGCTGACCTCTTTTTTGCCCTCCGCCGACCAGGTCGCCACTTCACCCAACAAACACACGCGACCTCGTCGACCACCTTCGTCGTAAATGAATCCCGGCACGTCGGGAAATTTAACCTGATTACGCAATTCGTGTTGGTAACCGCGCACAACCCAAGCGTTCGACGGCTTGCCTTCGGTGATATGCTTCGAACGGTACTGAATACCAGAGTTGTTTGTCGCATTGAGCCGAAACGATAGCCGCAGTTCAAAATCGGCCGTCCGTCCGTTTTCCCAGATCAAAAACGAATTTCCACTGGCAGCGTTTTCTTTGGTTGTCTCGCCGTGAATCACGCCATCGCGGACCGACCAAAGTCGCGGATCGCCGGTCCAGCCGGTTAGGTCACGACCATTGAAAATCGTGGTCATGTCGGTAGGCTCTGCCGGAGCTTTGATGGGCTCTTGCGCTGCGCACTCACTGGCGAACAACAAAACGCAGGTTCCCACAATCAGTTGCACGTTCATCATACCGGCTCCATCGTTCAAAGAATCGAAAACCAAACTTCGTCGAATCTGGACGGAATCAGTTTACCACAAAGGCGCTTCGGCTATTCTTTTCGGCCAATCGATCTTGCAACTTCGTCAACAAGCGAGACAAGGCCAAGCAAATCGCTCCATCCGCTTTTTCCAGCCTTAACTGTCCGATGGGATTCAAACAGAGAAACCTTTTTCGCCCAGCCACCAAGCGGGTTTGCTCTTCGTCCGCTTCAGTCCATAGACTTCGCATTTCTGCTGAATGAAACGAGCGGCATCCTCTACCGAGTCGGTGACGAACAGCAGATCCCGGTCTTCTGTGTTGATCGTTCCCGCCGCCGCCATCGTCTTCATGAAGTCGAGCAGGCCCTGCCAGTAATCCTTGCCAATTACGACGACCGGAAAGTTTTTGATTTTACCGGTTTGAATGAGCGTGAGTGCTTCGAACATCTCGTCCATCGTCCCGAATCCGCCCGGGCAGACCACGAACGCGTAGCTGTACTTCACCAGCAGAACCTTGCGCACAAAAAAATACTTCATCGTCACATATCGGTGGACGTAAGGGTTTACCTTTTGTTCAAAAGGGAGTGTGATGTTGCAGCCCACCGAATGACCGCCCGCTTCATAAGCACCCCGATTGGCTGCTTCCATGATTCCAGGTCCCCCTCCGGTCATCACCGTAAAACCCAGATTGGTCAGTGCCTCGCCCATTTTCCGGGCTTGTTCATAATCTGGATGGCCTTCTGTGAAACGAGCCGAACCGAAAACTGTGACACAGGGGCCAGCGAAATGCAGTTTGCGAAATCCGCGCACAAAATCCCACAGGACATAGAACAGCATCCACAATTCGCTAATCCGTGAACGAGGACCCTCTAAAAAGAGTCGTTCATTTTTTACTTCGTTCTCACCCATAATCCCGGGGCCTATCTTCTCTCGCGAACAGTCCAAAGACCTGAAGTTTGTTGCATAATTTGGTACGCAAACTTAGGTCATCTACGCGGAAATGCAGTCAAATTACAATTATTCAAGTTGAAGCAATAATTACCGCAAAAACGCTGAACAATATCTCGGGCGGGCTTGTGAGGAAATGCCAATCGGATTAGAATTTAGGTAGTTGAGATTCAGTCTCAATAACTGACGCCTTGTTACCGATCTATTTAAGATGAGGATTAGGCGTCCTGAAATGGGAGGCTAGCGTTGATTTCGGCAGTCAAAATCCAAGACCTGAAACGGGGCGAAAAAGCCATGGTCGCCGCGCTTGTCGGCAACGAGGCTGAGATTGCACGCCTGTCCGCCATGGGTATTCGCGGCGGTGCCTCGATCGAAATCCTTCGGCGCGGTTCGACTTGCATCGTGCAAGTGGATCAATCGCGCATTTGCCTTCGTCCACAGCGGCACACTCAAATTCTAGTACGACCCGCGTAGTGTTTGGCCCATCGCCCGGGCTGCGGTCGACGACTTTTGCAATACGGGTGGGCGTTGATGACATCCAAGCGAACCGGCGGAATTTTTACAGTTGCTGTCCTCGGTAATCCCAACACAGGAAAATCGTCGCTCTTCAATGCATTGACGGGCTCGACACAACGAACGGGCAACTATCCGGGTGTAACGGTCGAGCATCGAACCGGTCGAATCTCTATCGACGATTCAGTTTACATACTCACAGATTTACCCGGCACCTACAGCCTGACTCCCCGCTCTCCCGACGAAATGGTCGCGGTGCAATTTCTGTTGGGTGCCGAGTTCAGCGATCGCCCTCCCGACGTGTTGTTGTGTGTCGTCGATGCCAGCAATCTCAAACGAAATTTATTCTTAGTCAGCCAGTTGCTGGATTTGGGATTGCCGGTAGTCGTGGCGCTGAACATGACTGACGTTGCCGAACGCCGAGGCTTGGACATCGATATCGCGAAGCTGTCGGGCATCTTGGGCGCGGAGGTAATCCCAGTCCAAGCCAACCGAAGTCTGGGGTTGCCAGAATTGAAGCGGGCTTTGCAGCGTGCCACGACAGTTGCTCGACCCGCAGGTCACAACCCCTTCCCAGCCTCCATCTCGGTCAGTGTAAATCGACTCAAGGAAATCTGTCCCGACAGTTGTCAGTTGAAACAGTTCGTGGTCACACGAATGTTGTTCGATGGCGATGGACTCGTAACCAGTCGACTGGCCAAACTGGTGGATGCCCGCTTTCTGGAGAACCTTCCTCGCGAAAAACGCCAGATTCTGGAAGGTAGCGAAATCACGATCGGCGAACATGAATCTCAGGCCCGATATGCCTGGATCTCGGATGTGTTCGATCAATGCGTTAAACAAATGAAGCCCCAGCGTCGATCTTGGTCGTCCCGCTTTGACGATTTGCTCACGCACCCGGTGTGGGGACTGTTGGTTGCCATCGTCGTGATGACGGTGCTGTTTCAATTGGTGTTTCGTTTGGCCGATCCGGCGTCCGCGGCGATCGATTGGGGTAAATCGGTATTGGGAGGAGCCATTGAATCGATCGTTCCTGCCGGACAACTTCAGTCGCTTTGGCGCGACGGACTATTGGAAGGTGTCGGCGGAGTATTGGTCTTCCTCCCTCAAATCATGTTTTTGTTTCTGGCACTTGGTTTTCTTGAGGATTCGGGCTACTTGGCCCGTGCCTCATTTTTGATGGACAAATACCTTTCGCGGGTGGGACTCAGTGGATTGACGTTAATTCCCTTGCTGAGTTCGTTTGCCTGTGCGATTCCCGGTGTGATGGCAACTCGAGTCATTCGCGATCCGCGAGAGCGGCTGATCACTATTCTGATTGCGCCGCTGATGAGCTGCAGCGCTCGTCTGCCGGTTTACGTGCTCCTGATTTCTGCTTTTGTGCCGGACCGGCAATATTTGGGCGGAGTGTTGGGCCTGCGAGGCGTGACGATGCTCCTGATGTATTCGATCGGAATCGTTACGGCGATTATTGTCGCTTGGGTGATCCGTCGCTTGGTGATGCGAGAATCATCCTCAGAATTTTTGATGGAATTGCCCAACTATAAATTTCCGCAATGGGCCAATATCTGGCGACGAGTATGGGAGGGTGGTTGGGCGTTCGTGCGGGACGCAGGAACCTTGATCGTGTGTGTCACTGTGCTGGTATGGGCCGCCGCTTATTACCCTCGTGCTGAATCGGATGCTTCGGCGGAAATCCGCGAGCGGAAGCAAGCCGTTGAGACTCAGTTGGAGGAGGTTTCCAACAAGTCAGCCGAAACCACCGACGAACAAGAACGCGAGAATTTCCGGGAAACTTCCGAGCGACTCGCGGAAGACGTCCGCTTTTTGGAAAATGAATACAACGCCGAAATGTTGTCCAACAGTTTTCTCGCGCGGGCAGGTCGCTGGATCGAGCCGGTAGTTCGGCCGTTGGGTTGGGACTGGCGCATCGGCAGTGCGGTCATCGCAGCGTTTCCGGCACGCGAGGTGATTGTTTCGACCTTGGGAGTGATTTTCGGATTGGGAGGCGAGCAAGATGAGAGCTCAGGTTCACTGCGTGCAGCTTTGGCGACCGCGACTTGGCCTGATTCGGGTAAACCCTTGTTCACCTTGCCAGTGGCCCTGGGTTTAATGGTCTTCTTTGCACTTTGCGCACAATGTGTTTCCACGTTGGCGGTCATAAAACGTGAAACCAACAGTTGGAAGTGGCCAACGGTTACCTTTGTTTACATGACGGCACTGGCCTATCTAGGTGCTTTTGTGACCTATCAAGTGGGGACCTGGATCAGCGGCGCGGGATAGCCATGCAACGGCGTTGGGATAAAATGACAATATGAACTTCGATTGGCAATCCATCGTGACCCTCTTAATCATCGGCGCCTCGACGACCTATGTTGCTCGTCGTTTCTATCGTTCCGTTTGGCCAACCAAGGGCTCAAGTATTTCGAGCTGTGGCCATTGTCGCGGTTGCACCCCACAAAACCTGGTAACGCTTAAGGCCAAATAACCCGCCGCGCTGCCGGACCACTTCGCCTAGCGATTCTTCGTGGCAACCAGAGTCTGAAAGAGAACGGGTCCGTACCTCAAGAAGCGAAAATAGCGGACATGATCGAGCTTCAACTGTGCTTCGGGAAACATCTGCGTGTAGTCGTAGTTGCGGTGTAGCGGAACGAGTCCCAGCAACCAAAAGCTGAACATTGCCATTTTCAAATAGACGATATTAAACAGGCGTGCCACGGGATTGCCTTGCGCCTGGGCAACATCGGCGATCAAGAATTTTCCACCTGGCTTGACCAAGCCAGCCGCGTGCTTGAGCATCCGCCGCATGTCCTTCAGCAAAAAGATATTTAGAAAGTAATTCGCAACAACGGCGTCGTAGTGTTCAAAACGATGGTGATCGAAAGCGTTATCG
>JBEBGH010000363.1:0-5161 GCA_040081565.1 Pirellulaceae bacterium | reverse complement strand
CGGAATGTGTCAATGACTTTGAGACAACATATTTTCGCAATTAGTGTGTGAGCGGTGTGCACACGGGGGCCAGCCCCCGAACCCCCGGGATTTTTTCAGGCATGGCTCGGGTGTTCAAAGTATTTTTGTTGGTTAAGTTTGCTTCGTTCGGTGAAACGGAAGCTGGCTCTGCGGGGACGCAACCAGCCGAGGGATAACTGAATCGAGGGTGCGTCAAAGACGCTTCTTGTGGGCCTTCAGGACAATGGATTTCTGGAGGCCTTTTTTCGTTATCCGATGACTGCGCCGGTGGATTGATCCAGGCAGCGGTCGGTAGCTGGGCTGGTTTGGGAACACCGTTGACGAATCGTTCGGGCCGGGCCGCGTAGGCCAGACTCAGCGTGCCTGTTCGTGCGGCAATGATTCCGGTGGCAAGCCCGTAGTGCAACGAGGCCGGTCTGATCAGGCCGATTCCACTGTGGTAATGCTCGTTGTTGTACCAGCCAAAAAATTGGCGGCAATGCGACAGGCCATCCTCATAACTGCCGAATCGATCGGGGAATTCTGGTTGATACTTCATCGTCTTGAATTGGCTTTCGGAATAGGGATTGTCATTGGATACATGCGGGCGGCTCAGCGATTTGGTAACTCCCAGCGAGCCCAACAAGTTCGCCACGCTGTGCGATGTCATGGAAGGACCCCGGTCGCTGTGAATGATCAGTTGATTGCGTTGGACGTTCTGCTTCTCGATCGTTTCTTCGATCAGTTTTTTGGCCAAGTCGGCTTGTTCGCGATGAGCCAGCATCCAGCCCACAACGTAGCGACTGAAGATGTCGAGGATCACGTAAAGGTAATAATAAGTCCACGTTTCCGGGCCTTTGAGCTTGGTAATGTCCCACGACCAGACCTGATTGGGGCCGGTCGCCAGCAGTTCTGATTTTCGATACCTGGGTCGCGTGAGTTGATTTCGCCTTTCCCGGTTCGTGTTGTTTTGAGCCATGATTCGATACATCGTCCGCACGCTGCAAAGGTAGATTTCTTCGTCCAGCAACGAGGCGTAAACTTGATACGGCGACCGGTCTGCAAAACGCACGCTGTTGAGCTGCTGGCAAGTGTGGTCGCGTTCCGCCACGCTCAAGGCACGAGGCGGTGGATTGCGACAGCTCGTTTTCGGCGCTGGCTGACGTCGTCGATAGAGCGTTGCCCGGGACACGGTTAACGCGTCGCAGGCGTTGCTCACACCGACTTGTCGGCCAAGCTCTTCAGCGGCATTCAATCGTCTTTCACGGGCAGCTTGATCCCCATCATCTCCGACACTTTTTTTTGAACTTCGATAATTAACTCGGCTTGCCGGAGTCGTTCCGTAAGCCGCACATTGTCACGTTTGACCTTTGCCAGTTCCTGTGTTTCTTTTTTGTTCGGGTTCGGCTTGCGACCGCGTTTCCTGGAATCCAGTCTCCCCGCAGTTCGCTCACGTCGCCATCTTGCCAGACTCGACGAATAAAGCCCTTCGCGCCGCAGCAACTCGCCAATCTCACCCGTTTCGGTACATTGGTCCGCTTCGGCAAGGATCTGCTCCTTATACGCCACCGTAAAACGACGGCGAGTGGCTTTCTCCGAAACCTCCGGAGATATTTTAGGCTCTTTTTTTCCAGCTTCTGACATCAAAGTTCTCCATGCCCTCAAGCTTAAATAAAAACTTCAATGTTGTCTCACTCATGTTGGCACAGAGGGCCAAGCTCGTTAAAGGTTTTACCTTTGTGGACAGTATCTCAGCTCAAGGGGGCCATGATGAGTATCATGGCGATCAACCGGAGCGGGATTCGGCTCGAGCTTTCGCTTCGCTCAACGCACGGTTATTGCAGCGTTCTGTCGCAAGGTGCGCGGTCGATTGGTGCGCTGGCGAGCTACGCGGTCGAGCAATCACAAACGAGCATCGTCTGGTTGGCAATGCGAATTCACTTGGCGCCGCTTTGCGTCGCGATCGTTGCGCGGTTGATGCTCGACGATTGGCTGCTGTGATTGCTCGGTTGCCGTTGCAGATTGGTGCGCGGCTGATGATATCGTTGGCACATCGTTCGTTCGATGAAATCGATGGCTCCGGCAAGCGTTTTTCGTCGCAATCGATGCGTGGACGATGATTCTGCTGGAGGGTTTTTGCCACGACAAACGCGAAATACTTCGGCAACGTCAATGAGTGGAAAAACTTGCCAAATCAATTGCCGTGCGGACCAACGATGTACTACAATGCTGCTATCGAGCGACTTCCCCGGGCAAGCCGCTCACCGCATCAAAAACGACAGAACAAAATGTTGCACGGGAGTCGGGCTTGTGTGCTGTTTTTGAAATCATCGTCCACGGTCCCGACTCCGTGAACATGGTAGATATACCGACAGGTGCAGAATCCTTGCGACACGCTTTCAGTTTTCCCGACCATATTCGCAGTGCGGTGCAAAGACACGTTGCGAACGCGATCGCTGGCCTCAAAACGAGGCAGTTTCGACAGGAACCGAACTATACCGCCGCCTTAGCCGGTCGACTTGTTGGCACCGCGTATGACGATTCAGACGGAAAGATCGTATTTAACGCTGCGGTCATCGACGACCGCGGTCCCAATGCCGCTGAACATCAAACCGGTGCCGATTGGTCCTTTACAGCTGAGATATCCGACGGCACTATGACAATTCGGAAGGGAATTCTCGTTCAATCGAAACTTGGGGCAGTCAAAGATCTTTCAGATCGCGAACGCAAGAGATTAAACAAACAGATAGAGGACATGAAACGGTACACGTACGCCCCCAAGGTAATGGAAGTGGTAGATAACGATTCGGGCCGTTGCCCTCGTATTGTGTCCGGTAATCGAATTCTCGAAGACGATGGATGGCAAAGCTACTCGTTGGGCGGCTACATTACCGGTCGCGTGATGACGACACTGGATGGTGATACTCGCACAGAGTTTGTTGATAGCATTCTGGACAGCAAACTTACAAACCTAAATCTGCTGGCTGAGACATATCGTCGGTACATAAAATCGGTGAACGGGAGGGCTCGGCGCAGTCGTTCCTGAAGTCACGGTCGTCTTCCCCCAGTTACCTCAATCGTTTTCAGCTGATTGAACCTTTGCGTGGGACAACGTGTCATTTTTCATTTCCGCACTCGTACAGTTGAGACCGATTCATGACATTGGATCCGACCTTAGTTCAGGGCTTTTACATCTACGAATACACATTTCTCGACGACCTCCAGTTCATCCGCCGACCATATGATGCGTACCAAAATGAGGATACCGCCGACGTCACACGAATGATCGCCGCAATTCATGATCGCTTGGTTGACGCCGGATGGGAGGGCGACGGTGAAATCGGTGTGTTCTGGCTCCCACCGTTTGTTGATGTTGGAATCGAAGACACTTGGGGCACGTACGTATGGCACGTCAAGCAGAATAACAACGGCATTTCGTTTCTCGCCTGCGACCATCCGCTCCGTTTCGCGCGACTAGCCGAACAAAATCGCGAATACCCTCCGCGTAACGGTAGGCCAATCAACATCATCGGCACATCTGTCAATTCGTTTCAAAGAGACGTGCGCGCTCTGTCCGAGCAGGTGTCCGAAAGCCTGCAAGTAATGCGGTCGCTTCCAGAAAGTACAACCCGTGACTCGACGATCGAGCACCTTTTAGCGCATTATCAAGGACTAATGGTGCGCTCATACGCTGAGTTTCTTGACGATTGTTACCTACAATTCTTGATTGAGGTGATCAACAACGGAAACAAGTCCAAGCTTACAATCCAAAAAACAAACGTGAAGGTAGATCCGAACCGATACGTCCCAGACGATGATCCCGACTACCCTATCGGCACCGATGGTGCGCAATGGCTGACGGTTCAAGGCCTGATTTCCGACATTTGGATGAGCTTCAAATTCGAACCTTACAAGAAAAAGGTCCAAATGGTCTTCAGTTCCGTGCAGTTCAACCTCGACGAAAGCGTCAAGGCAGAATTACTTAAACATGTCTTGCTACGCAACTGCATACAACACAACGAAGGAAAACTTGACAAGGATTCACTGCGTCAAAGCGGCCTCGAACGGCTCACGATGCAACACGACACTAGCACTTTTCATTTGAATGCATGGGATCGAATAGTATTCACTCAGACCGAAGTCACGAGTTTCGCATCAACACTTTATTCGTTCGCCACGGAATTGAGCAACTTCATTGATAAACGCATTCCAACTCGGCACTATCTTGTAAAACGGAACGCCGAAGAGAGCTAGTTGCCCCGCCCGCCTAATATCTTCATGGCCTCTTGAGTCAAATCGTGCGGATCTTCGGCGACCTTCGCTGTTGGACGCGTGGCAGAAACGAGTCGGCGTAGCCGGTTCCTTTTTGTCGAGTCCCTAGTTTGCAAAGTTCGGAGCTTTACGAGAGTTTGCCCTCAAGATGTAAACGACGGGCTGCGGGGAGATAGGAACCACGAAGGACACGAAGAGCACGAAGATGGAATTCGACGATCTCTCCAATGGAGTGTTTCGCTTCATGAAATTGGCAGAAATGAAAATCGGGCTACTGATGAAATTCATCGTTACTATGGCGAAAAAGGGAATCAAAAGCTATGTACTCTGATTTCCTTCGTGCTCTTCGTGTCCTTCGTGGTAATATTACCGGGGCCAGTTCGATGAGTGATAGTCAGCGGCGGTGAGGTTGCCTGCTGTGGCCAAAGGCAATTGTCCACTGGAACATCCACGAGCAACACTAAAGGAATAATTGACGAAACGTGCGTCCGCACAACAATTTTCTGGTGAGTGCCATGCTCGTTACCCTACCCAAACCAATTGTGCGTTTACGATAAGTCTCTGTTCGGCCGCGAGTTTTGAAACGTAGTTTTCCATCACCTGGAGTTACTGAAATGCGGATCGGCTTGCTTTGTTGTTGCTTGCTGGCTTTTGTGGCTTCACGATGCTGCGCTCAACAAGATTCCCTTTGGCTTGAATTGTTGTCCAATCAACCGGTTCGGTTCTCACATTGGCTAGATCTAAGTGGATGCCTTTGCTTTCGCCAATACCCAGGCGACGACGAGACAATATATGACGCTTCGGAATTTTATCTTCACCCAGCGATTATCGACGAATTAAAGATCCTTCCGGAAAAACGCAAGTTGATCGAAACTGCTTTTGAGCTGTC
>JBEBGH010000362.1:0-5180 GCA_040081565.1 Pirellulaceae bacterium | reverse complement strand
CCCGCAGCACCTTCAATCTGGCACGCGTTCCAGCCAGTTCGACCTTGAGCTGCACTCTCATCGTTTGCAGCGTCGCCAAGACTTCTGGAAAGGACAACGGTGAAAGACTGGCTTCAAACAACTCTTGATCTAACTTTTGAATAGTGGACTCTCTCTCACCAATCGCCGGCTCGATGCTCTCGAGTTTTTTCTGTTCGCTTGCGATCCGTTCTTGGACTTTGGCCAACGCTTGACGATGCATTTCAATCATGCGCTCTACTTCGGCAAGCCTACCTTGTTTCGCGGCATCGGATAGCAGTGGTGATTCTGCTGTTATTGCTAAGTCTTGTTTCGCGGAATCGGATCCCGCGGGTGGTTGTGCCGACAATGTTTGGGTATTCCAGGTTCCAAGAAATGCCATGATTCCGAAGGCAAAAAGTGTAATGGACTGAATGTTCATCTTTGATCTCTTTCTGAAAGTGCTGTAGGCGTTGTTATTCAAAGCTGGCTAACAAATTTCGGGCGAGTTCTGCCGAACTCGTTCGTTCAAATCGCTTGACCAAGTACTCAAGTTGTTCTTTAACGGCATTGGTTTTAATTCCTGTTGCTGCGCAGGTTTCCGCCGTATTGAGAATCACGGAGGCCAAAAACTCATCATTGTCAAAATGGGATGCGGGTGAAAGCGGGCGCTCTGGTAAAGCGTGGTTTGCAAGCGATGTTTCGAGCTGCTCGTATTCCCGTTTGAGCGCCGCCAATTGTCGGTCGAGTGACTCTAAATTGGAAACCTCTTCAGCCAAAGCCGTTCCCTTGTCAATCGTTGTTTTGGCCGATGGTGTCGGATTGATGTGTGCCAGTGAGTCGTGGGCTTCGCGATTGCTGACGGACAACGCCCACCAGCCGATCAAGCAAGCCGCTCCCAGCGTTGAGGCGGCAATCGCCACGAACCATTGGCCCAGCTTGCGGCTCGATCGAAGATCACTCGCCGGGGCCGAGATGGTGATGTCGTCTGAGTCGTCGGGAATGCAAAGCAACCGCGTTTTCAGATCGGCCGGAATATCGACCGCTCGCAGTCGTTGCTCTAATTCAAGTTCAAATCGGTTTTCGGTCATAGGTTTCGGATTGAAGATTCCCAATCAGGTGTTAACAAAACTCGCAAACGTTGGCGCGCACGGTGCAAACGCGACAGAACCGTTCCTCGGGGGACACTCAAAAACTCAGCCGCTTCTTCAATCGTCCAGCCCTCCATGGATACCAGCAGAATGGCCAGTCGTTGATTTTCTTCCAATTGGCTGACTGCTTCTTGAACATCACCGGCGACGCGACTCGTGTCGTTCCTCACAATCGTTTCGCAATCCAGGATTTGGTGTCGGTTGCGAGATTCACGAGCCAGTTGTTTGGAAAATTGGTTGCGGAGGATTCCGAACAGCCAGCTCCGGAGCCTTTCCTGTTCTTGAAGCTGCCCGAGATTTCGCCAAGCTGCCATAAACGTCTCTTGCACCAGTTCGAGTGCCAATTCGTGGTTGGATGTGAGGCGATACGCGACGCGATAGCACGAGTCAGAAAACTGCTCGACCGCCGACTGAAAGATTTGTCGTCTGGCGTCTTCTTGCATTTCATCCAATTTCGAGGTTGGGTTTGAACCTTAAGTACCTCTAAACAGCGTTTTGATTCCCAAAATATCCTAAAGGAATCGAAAAACGAACTTTTTTGTTGAAAAGAAGGACGCTGCGAAGCGGCAACGAATGGCAATCAGTCTTGAAACAATGCTCGCAAGGTGATCTGCGACCATGTTTCGTAGGCGTCGATCTCGGTGAGGATCTGTTCCACCGTTTGAAAGCCGCTAAGGGCAAGGCTGGCCTCGCGGGGTTGAATCGTGGGAGTCTCTACGTCGAACAGATGCACAACACCAAGATGCACACGACCGACCGGAGTCTCGTCATCATTGATCAAGCCGATAACATTTTCCGTATGCGCTGTCTCAATGGCGACTTCTTCGGCCAATTCACGGGCCAGGCCTTCGCGGTAAGCCTCGGAGCCTTCGCCGTCGACGGTAGAAATATGGCCGCCGACTCCAATGCTCTTCTTGGCATGCAATCGGACTTCGCCACCCTTCCCGCGGGTGTATTGAAACAATCGCGTAACGCCGTTGTCATCACGGTGCCGAAAAATACAGTAAGGGATCAACTGCTTGAACGACGGGTCGTTTTCCATGTCGTCGCGCGGCAAGTACTTTAGATGAACCGGGTCGAGCAAAGCGGTCAGATATTGATCGACCTGACCGCTGAAACCCTGGAAGTAGCCCAACGAATGAAATAGCTGTGTGGGGACAACCAGTACATGCTCGATTTGCGTAAGTTCCATTTTCCTTGCTCCTGCTCAACAATTCTTGACCCAAAAACGATTTGCTTCCAATCCCATTGGACGCCGATTGTAACATTGGCCGCACGGAATGTCAGCCGTTTGAAGAACTGCCAGATGCACCACCAGTGCACCGCAGAAAATGATCGCGGGCGATGGAAATCGTCTGAAAGTGAATGTCGACGATATCGTTGACGTCAGGCGAATACCCTCCCGCCATCGAAACGGCGACCGGAACTCGCTGCCCGTAACACCAATCGAAAACTCGTTGATCGCGCAGCCCTAATCCGTGCTTCGTCAACCGCATTTTGCCCAGCCGATCCCCGAGGTATGGATCAGCACCTGCCAAAAAGAACACCAACTGCGGCTGGAACCGTTGCTCAATCCGAGCCAGGGACTCGTCGAGCGCGACCAAGTAACCTTCGTCATCGATTCCTTCGGGCAACGCGACGTCGATATCGCTGTCCGCTTTGGGAAACGGGTAATTCTTATCGCAATGCAAGGAGCAAGTCAGAATCGATTCGTCGCCCTGGCAAATCTCGGCGGAACCATTTCCTTGGTGAACATCGAGGTCGAGAATCAAGACGCGCGTGACGCCCAAGTTTCGTTGGCTTACACGCGCCGCCACACAGGAATCATTGAACACGCAGTAGCCCGCACCGCAACGCGTCGACGCATGATGGGTGCCGCCCGCCAAATTGATCGAGACGCTGCTCGAACGAACGGCTTCCGCTGCCGCAGCGATGCTTGCCCCAGATGAACGCCGAGATCGTTCGACCATTTTCTCGGACCAGGGAAAGCCAATCCGGCGGATTTCCAAATCAGAAAGTTCGCCCCGTTGGACCCGGTTCACATACTCGGCATCGTGAGCGAGCGAAAGTTCGGCATTCGTTGCCGCCGGAGGGAGCCGCAGCTCACAGGTGTTCAGCAAGTCCGACGCGCCGACTCGCTCGCGCAACAGTCGGTATTTGCTCATCGGAAACCGGTGCCCATCGGGCAAGGGAAGCTCAAAGGTGTCGGAGTAGAACAGGATCATGACGAACAACTAGACGAGTTCAACGATCGCCGCAGACTTTTCGCTTTCGCACAACACAACCTTGTAGAGCACCAAGTCGTAGTCCCGCAATTCCGCCAGAAGTTTCGGGCCGACTTTGTGCAGGAGATAGCGAGCCATGTTCTCCGCGGTGGGGTTGTCGGGAATTTTGTAAACCCGAGCTGGTTGAACGCTTTCGATCGCCTTGATCGCAGCATGGTCCTGATCCCACAACACGAACCCATGATCCCAATTTTCGTCGATCCAATTTTTGAACAATCGGTTGATAACCGCGAAGTCGACGATTCGACCGAGCGGATCGACTTTGTTGCCTGTCACAAAAATTTCCACCACGTAATTGTGGCCGTGCAGGTGGATGCACTTGCCTTCGTGACCGACCAAGCGGTGGCCGGCACAAAAGGGAACGCGGCGCATCACGGTAATTTTGGAATCAGCAGGCATTGAGTGGTGGTTCGCTTCTCAGGAGTTCAGTTTGGGATTGGTTTGGTGCCGCGTCCGATCGCGGGCTGTTTTCTTGTCGAGATTGGCTTGGAATGCAGAGGTCAGATCGATATTTGTTTGGTTCGCGATGCAAATCAAGACAAACAACACATCCGCAAGTTCATCCTCCAGTTTGTGCCCCTCGTCAGAATTCTTGAAACTCTGCTCCCCATAGGTTCGTGACATGATCCGGGCAACTTCGCCGACCTCTTCCACGAGCTGGGCCAGGTTTGTCAGTTCGGAAAAGTATCGGACACCTACCGATTTGATCCAAAGGTCGACCTGCGACTGAGCGTCTTTGATGGTCAGGTCGGTTTGCGTCATGGCTGTGGCCGTTGGGGTTTTGGTTTCGGCGCTTTCTTTTCCCGTTGCAAACGATCGATGAAGTGTTTCAAGTCGGGGGGCAGAGGGGCTTCAATCCCGATTTTGCGGCCGGATACTGGGTGAGTGAAATCGAGGCGAAAGGCATGCAAGGCGAGGCGCGGTGCACCGCTGCGATCGAAAACAGTTTTTCCACCCAACGGTTTCACGTAGGTCTTCTCGCCGCAGATCATGTGGCCTTGTTCAGACAAGTGAATCCGAATCTGGTGCGTTCGTCCGGTTTCCAGGCGGCACTCCACCAGCGTGTAGTTGCCGAGGCCTTGGACGGGGCGGACGTGGGTGATCGCATGTTGGGTGTCTTTGGATTTTTGCGGAACGCTTCCTCGCAAGCCGTCGCCACGATCGCGCGCGAGCTCGGACTCAATCGTCATGCCGCGAACATTGCCAAGAGCCACCGCGCGGTAAGCCCGTTCAATGGAATGGCTGCTAAACAGGTTTACCAATTGTTCTTCGACAGAGGTCGAAAGGGCGAACATCAACAGGCCGCTGGTATCGCGATCGAGGCGGTGAACCGGGAAAACCTTGATCCGCGGTTGGCGAGGAACGCCAGGTTGCGGACGGCTTTTCACCGGACGACCCTTGATTGGCCGTCGCGGTTTTTCTGGAGCAACGAGATGTCCCGCGCGACGCGCCAGGATTTCCGGCATCAAGTCTTCCAGCGTTGGCTGTTTTTTGTTTTCGCCCGCGCGGCGAGTCCTCGCTGGCATGGCGAACGGAGGTGATTCCCGAAGGTTTGTTGACCACGACGAGAAACTGATCGAGGTAGACGATTTCAATCGACTCGGCTTTGGGAGGCGGAGCGAGCGGATGTTCAAAGAACTTGACGACCTCTCCCTCTTGCAACCGCCGTGTTTCCTCAAGGCACAAATTGCCGTTTACTTGAACATGTCGTGAGGCCACGAGTTTTCGTATTTTGGTCCACGACAAG
>JBEBGH010000361.1:0-5248 GCA_040081565.1 Pirellulaceae bacterium | reverse complement strand
CTTCAGCGATCGGCGCGAAATCGGCTTTCGATTACTGTGTTCAAAACCAAGTGGCGTTGGTCGTCGCCTCGACGGGCTTGAGCCCGGACTTGCAGGACCAAATGCAAAAGGCTTCGACGAAGATTCCCATCTGCATGGCACCGAACATGAGCCTCGCGGTGAACCTGACCATCAAACTGGCGGAGATCGCCGCGAAAGCCTTGTCTGCTCAAACGGACAACGTCGACGTGGAAATCATCGAACGGCATCATCGCTTCAAGGCCGATGCGCCCAGCGGCACCGCGCTGCGATTTGGGGATGTCATTGCCAATGCGATGGGGAAGACCGAACATCAACACGGTCGACATGGTGATACCGGCAAGCGACCGCCGCAGCAAATTGGATATCATGCGGTGCGCGTGGGTGACGACCCGGGCCAGCACACGATCATCTTCGGCATGATGGGCGAGCTGATCGAATTGCGAGTGGCCGCCAGCAATCGCGATTGCTATGCCCTCGGAGCCTTCGCGGCTGCCAAATTCCTGCAAAACAAATCGCCAGGGATGTACACGATGAACGACGTCCTGGGTTTGTAATTGTTGGGCTAAACAATAGTAGCGGAACGGCGCAAGCCGTCCGGTATTAACCCCAATAACAGAACGGCGCATGCCGTCCGGTATCAACCTCAACTTAAAAAATTGACCACTGCACCAGAGGAATTCAGCGATGGCCAAATGTGACGAAGGTTATTTTTGTTCGGTCTGCGGCAGCGACGTCCCAGACATCTCGGTCAGCGATCTGTACCTTCGTTTCGTCGCGGGAATGATCGTGCCCGAAGTTTTGCACACGACCCCCGAACGCCACATCCGCTGCAACCCGATCGTCGCACAGTTCATTGTTCATGCCGAATTCGAGCCGGTAGTAGTCGACGGCGATTTCGACAAACGTCTGCTCGACCCCGCGATCCGCGAATCTCGCGAACAGCTCATCACTCGCAGTTGGCTCCGCTTGCAAGAGCTCAAAACCGTCCTCCGCGACCGCGAAATGGCGATTACGGAGTATCCGGTCGAGCCCCTCGCCTAATTCTTCTGTCGCCAAAAAATCTTTGCGAACATTGCCTTTGCAATGTCGCCAAGCTCGGCCAACTGAGGCCGCCAGTCATCTTTAGCCATGAAATCGAAATGGTCTTTGGCCAACAACAAATCCCACAGATACAGCTTTGTGTGCCGTTGCATTCGAAACGCCCGCAGATCTTTGATTAAATTGCGACAGCGTCTGCCGACGACATAGCTTGAATCAAACTCGCTGCGGTGAAGAACCAACATTTCATAAAGGGCGTAAGGAAAATTTGCACCGCTTGCGATCGCAAGGGGCAAGGATCCCCAAAACCTTGCGTTGATCTCCAAGAAAACCCAGTCTCTAGTATCCGGGCAATATCGGTATTCAAACATCGCCACGCCGGTATAGTTCAGCCGTTTGACTAGCTTCAACGTTGCGTCGCTCAGCTCAGGAATCTCTGCGATCGTCTCGCGATAAGTACTTCCACCGTCGATGGTTTCTCGCAAGCGTCGATGCTGTAGCTGCATCAAGATTTTGCCTTTGCAGGCGAGCACTTCGACCCCAACACCGACTCCCGCAAAACTCTCTTGGATCAGCAAGCCATCAGCAGGACAATCCTTCCTGAATGTTTCAGCCAATTCCGCTGGCGTATCAATTCGTTGCGCCGACCGTTTGTTTTTAACGTCGTGTTGCGTTATCGAAGAACGCGGCTTGACGTAAATCGGAAAATGAAGCCGCTGGCCCTCGATCGCCGCAACTTCGGTTTGTTGTGCGAGTTGACGGATTTGAACATCGTTGATTGCGTACTCGCGAGGAGTCTTGATTTCGAGCGAATTCGCCAAACCACTTGTTTCCGCTTTATCAAAAGCGATTCGAAAAGCCTCTTCGTTGATCAAGTACCAGCGGGTTTCGTCGGCCAGTCGGTCTCGATGATTCTGTAAAGGAATGACGGCAAAGTCGTTACAGGGCATGACCAGATCGAACCGTTCAGCACGCACCAATCGATTCAGTGCCTTAAGCCAGTCATCAGATTCCATGCTGAATGAAGGGATCACATGAAATCGGAAGATGTACTTCGATTTCAAGGCGTTCGAACTTGGATCACACCAAGCGACATGGACCTCAATCCCTTTGCGCCCAAGACCTCGCGCGACGGCTAGAAGGACTCGATCGTCATTCCCAAGCAGCAACACGCGGTTGGTCAATGGACAATCAATGACTTTTGATCCCACGAGCGGACCACAAATTGGTTCTGCGATACTCACGAAACGGCTCCAATTAATTTCGAACCAGCGGATTTCAGTGTTTTCAAAACGAGAGCTTTTTCGGAATGGGTGAACAGCAATTCAGTCAGGATTCCGATAAGTACCAAACCGGCACAACTAACGCAGGCTGCGACCGCGCCAAAACTGACGGAGCAAATCGTCGCGGCGACAACGTACACGCCAAAATCGATTTTCAGACCATTGCGGTTGCACAGCGTCAAAACGCTGGTCAGCACAACCGCGTGCGCGACCAATGTCGATATTACGACGCCTTCGATGCCATAGGGACCGATCAAGATCACTCCCAGTCCAAAATTTGTGATCAAGCCGAGCAGGATTGATGAGCTGCCAAGCCAAGTTTTTTCGATGCACCAAAAGTACTTTTGAGCAAGAAAGGTCATGGCGGCGAGGCTGCTATAACAAAGTGCGAACGGCAGCAAGGATTCCCCCATCGCGAATTTGTCCTTCCATATTCCGCCGAACAATTGCGGGGCGATGACCAGAATCCCGATCGATGAAGCCAAACAAAAAATGCCAATTGATTTCAACATCAAATTCATGCGCTCTCTTACCGTCTGATGACTTCCCGATTCCCAGTCTTTACTCAGGTAGGGAATCAACATGCAGCCGGCCGTCGAGCCAATGGACATCAGCAGCAGCGGAAAAATTGAGGCGGTATGGTATTGACCGATCAAAAACTGAACGTCGACGTTTTTGTCCGGATAGAAATTAACCAGCAACATTCGATCGCAAACAGAAAACAAATTGAACAACGCATTGCTGATCCAGACCCACACGGCAAACGGAAGAATATTTCGCCAAATCGATAGGTCGCCCTTCGCTTCGTTCTTGGCTTCGTTCGTTGTTCCTTCCAAAACCGAGTAACTGGCGGCCAGGCATAGGCCGATTAAGCAGGACAAAAAGTAAGCAATGATCACGGAGGTTGCGGTCGCCGCGAACGTTTGAACACCTATAACGCACAGGAACGCAAAGAATAATGTCTGTGCAAACTGAATTCTAAAGACGATCCGATTAAGACGGACGCCTGTAAACCAACTAGACGCAAAATTAAAAAACACAACGACCGGCAGACCAATTGCCAGCAGTGCCACGGTATCCTGACTGGCCGTGTCACCAAAAAAAAGCACCGCGATTGAGCTTCGCAGAATCCGGATCAACAGAGATGCGAGGCAGGTTAAAGCCAGGCATGCAACAACAGTCCGCTTAAGAAACTGTCTCTGCTGTCCGTTTTTTTCATAAAACGCAACGTATCGGCCGAACGAGCCGGGAATTCCTAACACGGCTAGTGGTGCGACCATGGACAGGAAATTGAATGCCAAATCCCATTGGCCAACTTCATTCGGTGCCAGAGCGCCGCAGACATAAAAGCTGCGTAAGAAACCGATGCCCCGCTGCATGATAATCAAACAGGCAGTCCAAATGATGCTGCGCGCAAACGTATCGGCGACTAATCGCTTCGACGATAAAGTTTCGGACTTGGAAGCTGCAACTTCGCTCATCAATCTTCACACGCTTTGCCATTTGAAAGTGCAAGCTCTTGAAACGCGGGACGCTCTGAGTTTTTGCGCCCCGAATTAAAAGTTGCCATCTAAGAATAGGTTGCAAAAACAGGCAAATTGTACGCAATTCCATGCCTGTTGCGACTTTTTCGGCCGCCTATTTCCATGTATTTCGGCCTGAATCCACGCAACTGGCCACCGCACAAAAGGGCGAGGCTCGCTTATCAGTTGCGAACGGCATAATTGATACAGGTAACAAAAGCGAGAGCGTTCTTGTTTTTGCGCGTGAGGACTCACTAGCTTGCGCTGCGTGCTGGTATTGGCGCGGCGTCTGGGGGTTACTTGCGATTCGCGATGACCGTTGTTACTTGATCTCGACGATCTCGTTTTCTGCGGCCATTTTGCGGATTTCTTCGGTGATTCGCATCGAGCAGTATTTTGGACCGCACATGCTGCAGAAGTGGGCGCTTTTGAACGATTCCTGCGGCAGCGTTTCGTCGTGATAGGCTTGAGCCGTTTCCGGGTCGAGGGACAAGCGGAATTGTTCCTTCCAATCGAAATCGAAACGAGCCTTGGAGAGCGCGTCGTCTCGATCTTGAGCACCCGGACGTCCGCGAGCAACGTCGGCAGAGTGAGCGGAAATCTTATAGGCGATAACCCCGGCGCGAACATCGTCACGATTCGGCAGCCCCAGATGTTCTTTAGGCGTGACGTAACACAACATTGCCGCGCCATGCCAGCCCGCCATCGCCGCGCCAATCGCGCTGGTGATGTGGTCGTAGCCGGGGGCGATGTCGGTCACGAGTGGACCAAGCACGTAGAACGGTGCTCCGTTGCAAATCTCAATCTGCTTCTTGATGTTCATTTCGATTTGGTGCATCGGAATGTGACCGGGGCCCTCGACCATGACTTGTGTGCCATTGTCCTGACCACGTTTGGTCAATTCACCGAGCACATCGAGTTCAGCAAATTGGGCGGCGTCACTGGCATCGGCAATGGAGCCGGGTCGCAGACCATCGCCGAGACTCCAGGTTACGTCGTATTCCCGCATGATGTCGCACAAGTCATTGAACGATTCGTACAACGGATTCTGTTTGCGGTGGACCATCATCCACTTGGCGATCAAGGAACCCCCGCGGGAAACAATCCCGGTGACTCGTTTTGTCGTCAGGTGCAAATGTTCGAGCATGACGCCGCAATGGATCGTCATGTAGTCGACACCTTGTTTGGCCTGGTGCTCGACCATATCCAAAAAGTGTTGCGGCCGCATGTCTTCGATGTTGCCGCCGAGTTCTTCCAGCATCTGGTAAATCGGAACGGTGCCGATCGGAACTGGCGAGGCGTCGATAATTTCGCGGCGAATCCTGTCGATGTCTTTTCCGGTTGAGAGATCCATCACGGTGTCGGAACCGAAGTGTACAGCCG
>JBEBGH010000360.1:0-5254 GCA_040081565.1 Pirellulaceae bacterium | reverse complement strand
TCCATGAATGATCCGCCGAGCAATTGATTGAGCGAAACGTTTTTTCCGTTTTTCGAGTACGGCTTGCCCCCCCAAAAACCGTGGTTGGCCGTGCGCAGTGCAATGATCGGTTTGCCGGAATCAAAATAATCGTGCCAGGGTTGCATCTGGTCGTCGGGCAAGTGCATGTAACGCGACAACCAGATCAAGCAATCGGCCTCAGCCAGATGCTCCAGTCCCGGAATGCGATGATGTTTCGTTTTATCTTCGAAGGGTGCCGGCAGAGTTGGGTCGACTTCGCCTTGTTCGTTAACCGAAAACAGCACCGTGCAATCAAAGCCGTGCCCTTGGGACAGGATCTTGGCCAGCATCGGCATCGATTGTTCGCTGCGATATTCCTGCTCCGCCGCAATCAAGACGATGTGTTTGCCTTTGCCGGGCCCTTCGCCCCCCGGATAGGTCAACCATAGTTCGCTCTCTGAAACCGGATGGGTGTACACGGCCCGACCAAGGCTCTGGCACACGAACTCAACCAACCGCTCTGACTGAAACCATCCCTCCCACATGTTGTGACCTTGTCCCGTGACAACTTCCAATTCGACTTGGCCACCAAGATTCCGAATTCGCTCCGCGAGCAGCGCCGAGTTTTCAGCGAGCGGGACGACATCGTCCTGATCGCCATGGATGTGAAAGATCGGGACTTTCGCTGCCGCCAACGGAGCGAGCCGATCGATCGGATTGTGCGTGGCCAAATCTGCTTGGAGTTGTTCTGCAGTCAGACCAAACGCGCTGCAGGCTCGCTCGATGCCGGGATAACTGGCGATGTTGCACACCGGATAAATTCCCGCGATGCCAGAAACTGACTGCGGGTTTTCAACCGCCCAACTGTAAAGCATTAAGCCGCCGCGGCTTCTGGCGAGCAAACAGGGTTTGCTGCCGAAGTTACGGGACGTCACCAGGTACTTGTGAAACTCGTCGAACTTTGCTCGGCCCGGCGCGCTGCCGTACGACTCACCCACGTCAATTCCAGCGATCGCTATTCCCGATTTGGTCAATCGCTCGAACATCCACAGTTCTTCTTTGGCGGGAAGCCCTGACAGCGTCGGCGCGTACCACACCCACGGGATTTCGGTTTTTGCGTCGCGCGGGCCTTTGGGCAGAATCACGAACGCATCGGAACCGTT
The DNA here is from genome assembly GCA_040081565.1 of Pirellulaceae bacterium. Lineage (GTDB taxonomy): Bacteria > Planctomycetota > Planctomycetia > Pirellulales > Pirellulaceae > BJ22. Next base: position 4,091 of record JBEBGH010000360.1, on the reverse strand, counting down.
GAGCTTGAACACCTCGCCGTTAAGAGGAAGTGTTTTCTGGCTGACGGTGATATTCGGAATCTTCTCGACAACTTCTTGATCGCCCAATGACAAAGCCTGAATCCAGACGTTGCGGAATTGAACTTCGTTGTGATGCCCTTGAAGCAAGATGGGCCGCGACGAGTTTTCTTCTGGCTTTCCCACGCCTGTTTTTCGTGCCACGGCGTAGTCGTCATGGATCAGCTCGCCGTTGTGGTAAACCGTGATGCGGGCGTCTTCGGTTTTGCGATTGCCCTCAAACCGTGCCGCACGAAAGGCGATGTCGAAGGATTGCCACTCGCCGGGCGGTTTACAAACCAGCTTGTCCGGCTTTTTCAGGCCGTATATGCAGCCACAGTCGTCCTTCCGGTAATCAGCCTCCGAAACGCCGTGCGAATTCTGGATCTGCAACTCATAGCGTTGCTGGAGGTAGACTCCCGAGTTGCCGCTTCGTTCCCGCGGCACATCGCCTGCGTCGTTGAGGTTGAATTCCAGGTGCAGGCGAAAATCTCGGTAGGCTTCGGGAGTGACCACGCTGTCCCATTTCGGCGAAGCGGTCAGCACGCCGTCGTTGAAAGTCCATTGGCATTTGCCGCTGGATTCGGGAATCATCAGCGAACCCGATTCTCCCACCAGTTGCAGCGCATCGGCCGGACGTTCGAAATTGATGATCCCTTTCGTCGAGCCCGTCGTCGGCAAGCCTGACACCGGTTCTTCCGCCTCCGGTTTGGGAATTTCGTTAAGCGTGTAGTACGCGCTCGCATGCAATAGCTTTTCGCCGTCCGCCGACCGCAAGTCCGGCAAATAGAAATCGTGCACATGTCCCTGCACTAAACCGTCGACCTTGATTTCAACTTTCAGTCCATCGGCACTGACCGCTGCAGCGACCGCCTTTGGCACGGTCTGGTCGACTTCGGGACTGCCATAGCCTGCGTGATAGACGTGCGTGAACGTCTTGAGTTGGTAGACTTCTGGTCGGGATGCAATTTCACGATCCACCGGTTTGGTGAAGGCGATTTCAAAGCCGGTCGGTCGCGCCTTGATTTCCTTGATCTCAAACGGCACCAGCCCCGTCCAATCCAGTCGCTGAACCGAATAGGCCTTGGGGCCGCGAACGGGCCAGCCGCGATTCGTTCCGCCCGCAATCAGGCTCCCACCAGGCGTGAACTGCACCGCCAGCAGGCCGGTTTCAAATCCCTCACGAAACGGATAACAGGCACCTTGCCATACGCCATTCACTTTTTCGGTGGTCGCCCGCATCACCACGCCGAGGCTAAAGTCTCCAATGAAAATCTGATTCTCAAACGGGCCGAACTTGCCACCCGTTTCGTCGACCATGAATCCCGAAATGGAACGCCCCATGCGGATGTAGGGAAAGACGACGGCATAAGGAACCAACTCTTTCACTCGCTTGCGCTCGATCTCCATTCGCGACGGCGTGTTGGGCTCAACAGGAGCTTTTCCCATCTCGGGCGCAAGCTCGTACCAGTTGTAACTGATAGGGTGGCCCATGAAGCCGCCGGGCTCGAGCACCTTCAGCGAGCAGGATCCGTTCCACGGGCCTTGGCTCTCCGCATAAAACATGACGCCATGCTCATTGGGGCCGATGCCACAGGGACTGCGAATCCCACTGCAAATGGGAATCGTTTTTCCGTCCGGCGTGATCTTCAGAGACCAACCGCGGAAGGGAACTTTTGAGTTGTAAGACTCCGACAGGCAAAGGGCCACCCAGATGTTGCCGTCGCGGTCGGGCTTGGAGCCAAACGAGAACTCGTGGTAATTGCGAAAACCCCAAGCATCACTCAGCGTTTCGAATTGGTCGGCCCGGCCGTCCTGGTCGGTGTCCGTGACTCGTGTGACTTCTGTCTGCTGGGTCAAGTAAAACGCGCCATCTCGATAGGCCATCCCGAAAACTTCATCCAGCCCGCTGGCGAACTTTTTGAACTTCGGTTCCGGGTGAACATCAAAAGCACCTTCGACCAGAAAAATATCTCCGCGTCGAGTCGCAACCGCCAAGTGTTTTCCATCGGGCATGACTTCAAAACTGCCGGCCTCGATCGCCAACTCTTTCGGAAGTGGAATGTCGACCAGTTTGTAGTATTTGGCTTCTTCTTCAGCGGTGCCCCAGAATTCGCCCAGCGGCTCCTGCTGTGGCAGCAACGCGAGGGTCAATAAGTAAACCAGCTTGAGCAATGACGTCATATGAATTCTTCAAAGTTGAGGGGTTTGATTCTCGGACCGAAATATAAGGCGTTTCAATTACCAGCACGCAGCGGGAGCAAGTGTTTCCTGCCGAGCAATGGACTCACTCGCTTGCGATTTTTTGATGTTGCGCATTCTTTCGTAACCCGAAGCGTTAGCGAGGAATTCGCGGATATCTTGCTATCCTCGCTAACGCTTCGGGTTACGAGTTAGCCGGAAATCGACTCTAGCGCAACATTAAAACTTGTGCTTCGTGCTTGTATTCGAATTACTCCCAGAGATAGTCAATGATCAATTCTTGTTTTTGGCCAGGGACAATATCGAATTGAATTTCCAATCGCTGGCCTTGGCCTGCGACGTCAACAATTTGCGGTGTCTGGCCGGAGACCAGCCGGATTTTCAAACGGTCGCCAATTGCAAACAGATTCTGGTCTTCAGCCGAGATTTTGTCCGCGGAAGCAATACGGAATCGCAGTTTGCTCCGGCCGTCAGGTGCCGACAGCAATACCGTCCGCCGAAGATGGGTGGCCTTGTTTTGATCACCGATGACTTCAGAAATGAAATCTTCGGCTTCGACCGAATCGAACGTGTAACGAAACGTTGGCCGGCGCGCTGCGTCCAGAACATAGCCTTTGAAACGATGATTCGGGGGCCGTCCATCGTCGACCACCCAGGGTTGCTGCTGGTCGTCCAAGTCGGGCCCTTTGGCGAACTCAATGATTTTGCCTTTGGGTTGCACGTTACCCGATCCTTGACCTGTCCATACTCCGCCCGGATCAACAAACTTGCCTTTCCAGATCGCGTGCAGTCGCAACTGCTCGGCGTCGAATGCGAGGTTCAAGCCACCGGGATAGCCCACTCCGATGCCCCGTTTGCCGATGCCGGGATAGCTGCGTCGCAACATCTGGGCTTCGCTCTTCACGACGATCTCCAGCGGCTCGCGCACCACGCCGTGCGGCATTGCGGCTTGACGTCCATCAAGCAGATACTGCCAAAGCGCTTCGATGTGCTCTTCGGCGGTTCCGGAGAGGTCTTTGCGAACGGATTTTCCGCCCGGCCAGAACGACGGCATGACGGTGTTGTGGCTAAACGATTGCGGGGCCAGCATGTAGCGATAGAACCAGTCCTTCTCCAATCGCTCGGACATCTCCGTCAGATCCACTGCGGGCATCGTGTCGGAAAGTTTGTACTGGTAAGTATGACAGGAGACGCAATTGAGCCCGTTGGTTCCGGCCAGCTCAAGCCCCTTCTTGCGCGTCTCTTCCTGGTTTTCGAATTTGGCGAAGTTGGTTTCCGGCAATTGATCGAGTGATTGAAACAGCTCGACGAGGTGCCCCACGTTCTCTTCGCCGTACTGCGGCATTCGCGTTTTCATGTAAGGGCGAATCGTCCTGCCGGTCACCAACACCTCCCGCATCCATTTCGGTTTCAGCTTGGCCCCGACGCCGGTCAAGGTCGGAGGAATGCGGCCTTGCTCGCCCAGATTCAAATTGGTTGTCTGGAAGTGCGGATTGCGATCAGCAGTCACACCGCCCAACTGGTTGCGGTCGTGACAGGCCAGACAATTGAACGCGTGAAGGGTAACGTCGATCTTCTGCTCGGCGGTCAGCTCCGTATCTAGGCCACCGAGTGCCGTTTGGATGAACTGACGCTCGTCCTCTCGCAACTGGAAGTTGGGCCAGTTTCCCGCCGCGCCCGACAGGCAGCCCCGATCGGGTCTCAGTTGGTTGAGCTGTGGAAAAAGGGGTCTGACGCTCTGGGTTTCCGAAGGGTCTGACCCCTTTTTCATCTCGGCGATAACATCCGTGTGGCAGGCCTGGCAATTGTTTTTTGAAAAAAGCAACTCGCCTTGTTTGGCCAATTCTAAATCC
>JBEBGH010000359.1:0-5260 GCA_040081565.1 Pirellulaceae bacterium | reverse complement strand
AACCCGACTTCGTTCGCAGACTCTCCAATGGTTAAACGAACATGTCAGCCTGCTGGAACCCTGGATCATCGGCGGCGTTGTGATGGGTGAGGTCTCCAACGAAGACGGCTTGGCCATTACGACTCTGAAAACGAACCGCGGCCAATTGTTACTGGTGCAACACGTCACCGGATTGGAACAATATTTTGCAGGCGATCCTCCAATCCAGATCACTCGGGTTCAAGACGTCTATTCGGCAGTAGCCGACCAAGCCTACCTGCTGAATGATGCCGGGCTGACGCCGCTGCCAAACGAACGCAACACCAATGGCGGCGTGATTCAAATCGACAAGTGCCCAGCCATCGCGGCGATTATTCTGACGCAGAATCCGGTGGTGCTGAACCGCGTGAATCAAACCCTGGAGAGTTTTGGACTGAACGCAACCATCGATCGGCGGGCGGAGCTGACGCGGCAATGGATGACCTTCACCCAAATTGCGGAGAACGAACTGGGGCGACTGTCTCGCAGCGACCCGGTGGCCAGCGGTGCCTTCAACGAGGCACTGAATGCCTTGCAACAAGCCGAGGGATTGATCCTAAGCAACAGTTATCAAACGGCGCTGCCGTTTCTCGATTTGGCGGATCAGAAGCTGGCGACGGTACGTCGGGCATTACTGAGCATCGCTCGTGACCAATTCTCCACCCAGACGTCGGCACCGTTGCTGTCGCACATCAGCTTGTTGGCACGGCATTGGGAACTGACCCAATCCATTCCCGCCTTGGAGCAGATTGCCAACGGGCTTCCTGGAGGCGACTTCGAAAATCTGGAACACATGCTGCAAAACGGTTGGGAACAAGTTGGCAGTAATGACCAAAACATCGAAACCCGGGTAGAACTAACGGCATCGGCCGCTGGAGCAGGCGAATCGGGTTTACTGTTGACTGCTCGGGGAACGGCCAAGTCCGGTGCGGCACTCGACGTGCCGCCGCTTGTGATTCGTTCGGCTGCGGTGCCTGTAAGGAACTCGCAAATGTTCTTGGTGCATGGCTGGATCCGAATCGATTCGGCTTTGCAAAACACCGAAAACGGCGTTGTGATTTATGACTCAGTAGGGGGCCGCCCGCTGGCGATGCAATTTGGAAAAACAAACGGCTGGCAAGAATTTAAGCTTTACCGAGCCGTGGGCGAATCGACAAGTGTTCGGCTCAACATCGAGTTAACTGGACTTGGGACGGCGATGTTGGATGAGATTACAATCCGCACGATTGACATCCCGGCGGCAGCGCCGGCATCAACGCCAACCAACTCGAACGCGCCCCCACCTGCGACGGCACGCAGGGACTCCGAGACGTCGGACAAGCAATAGTGCCTCGCGACCCGCGCACGCTTCTAAGCGGGATAGAAAACGGCAGAAGGCTTTGACCAACGGTCGATGGGCGACCTTGTCTTCGCGTTATTTCTTCGCGTAGGTTTTCTTGGCCGGTGCAACTAGACCCAATGAAGCGTCGCTGACTCGCGCGAATCGCTCTTTGGAACCATCGGCCAGGAAACGATAACCAACACGGGTCGGCTTGTTGGTCTTGGGGCACATGACCATGAGTTTCGAAGCGTCGATTGGCATTTCTTTGTGGAGGCGTCCGCCTTGTGGGTTTCGCTGGCTGGGGCGAACGTGCTTGAAGACCTTGTTGATGCCTTCAACAATGACCCGTTTCGTTGAGTGGTCAACCGTCAAAACCTTGCCTGTCAAACCAGCGTCGCGTCCACGCAGAACTTTTACGGTGTCGCCCTTATGAATCTTCATCGATCTACTCCAAAACGAGAAACGTGCGACGAGTCAAATGACCAAGTCCGTTCCCGATATTCGCCAAAAAAACTTGCCCAAGAATCACGCTTCCGATAAGCGTGCGAAAAGGCATGCCGCCTTACCAATCGAACCAAAAATCTTGCAGAAAACACCTCATCTTGTCAAGGCATCCGCGAGAAAGCCGGGGTTTTCGTCGGAAACTTCGGCGTTGATTGGCGCTTTTGTCGCGGCAATTCATTCCCAACTTCGTCAGAATACGGCGAGCCCGTATCCTTTCATCGACAGTTTCGACTCGCGGCGTTGGTTTTTAGGGGGGCTTTCAGTACAACTAGACTTTGGCCATCTAAGCCCGTCCTCAACCGATTTATTGAAATACTCTCGGCTCCAACACGGCCAAGTTGATAGGCTTCCAAAACAAAACGCATCCCTAACCAATCGACAGGATCGTCCATGATTCCACAACGTTTAACCGACGCAATCAACCAACAAATTCACCACGAGCTGCAGTCGGCATACCACTACCTGGCGATGGCGGCCCACTTTCAAAATGAAGGCTACGATGGATTCGCGCATTGGATGGAAATCCAGCATCAAGAGGAAATGATGCACGCGATGAAGCTGTTTCGTTATGTGCACCATCGCGGCGGGCAAGTCAAACTGTCGGGCTTGGCGGCTCCTAGCGTCAATGAAGGCCTGCCGATTGTGGTATTCGAACAGGCACTCGCGACGGAAAAGTCCAACACGTCGGCCATCCACGAACTTTACGCCATCGCTAACGAGTTGAAAGACTACGCCACGGTCAGCCACCTCAAGTGGTTTCTCGACGAACAAGTCGAAGAAGAGGACAGCATCTCTCAAATCCTGGCCCACCTGCGGATTGCCGGAAATGATCCGTCGGCCCTGTTGCTCCTCAATCAACAACTGGGAGCACGTGGACCGGAAGCGAATGCCGAAGACGAAGAATAACCTCAACGGCTTCTGTCGCCGACTTAGCTTAGCAATCCCCCGTCTTTCGCCAACTGAGCGACCGTCTTTTGATTCGTGCCGAGCCATTGGTAGTCGGCGTTTGAAAGAGGAATGATTCCCAACATGTGGACGGGGTCGTCGCCGATTTCGGGCAGCGAACAATATCGGATGTCAGCGGGATCTTGTATTCGATACAGACCAGCGTATGGAAAATTTCCTTGCGGCATCCATTGGCAAGTGTGGTTGTCGCCGAGCCAAGTCCATTCGCGCCAGGGCAGCCCCGCTAACGACGAGATCCGCCTAGCCACTGCCATGATTTCTTCTTCGGTGGCCGACACCGGTAAGACACTGACCAACTCAACTCTGCGGAATTCCCATGGATTTTCGGAAACCAATTCGACGGTTGGCATCAGGCACAGCGACATTCCAACGGTGGCTAGAGTTACTGCTCGACTCGATTTGAAAACCCCTAACCCACGCGGAGGAAAATTCTCGCCATTGATATTGAAGTAATTTTGTTGCCGGCCATAGGCAGCCGCATAACGAGCCAAGATCTCGGGTTGCCAACGAGTGAACGGTGAATTGTTGGTCCATTCCTGCCAGTAGCGCCGGCTCATTTCAATCCGGCGCAAAAAGTTGGCGTCGTTTGGCAAAGGGGCGACGATTTGGTTCTCACTGGCGCACTCAACCGAGTAACCATGAAATCCATCCAACCCACTCCACGGTGGAATCACGGCGAGCAGCCGTTCGCGCTCAAAGAGGGCGACGGCATTCCCTTCGGCAAACCAGACCAGCGAAAGATCTTCGGCCACTGGCAGCGGGCTCGGTTCGTTTTTCGTTGTATGAATCCGCGGCAAAACGGGCGCTCGGCCTCCTTGCAAATCCTCGGTATTAAAAGCCAACGGCCCTGTTACCAGGTTCCGGACCCAGACTGCGCGAATTCCAAAGTCGGGTCCGCCGTCTAGATACAAGTAAACCGTTCGGCCATCGCATTCAACGACCGCCTCGATGTTTCCAAAGGGCGACGTGGCCGTGAGCAACACGTTGGAATTGTCGTTCACGAGCCGAAACCTGTGGGTAGATAAAGTTGATTCTTTGAAACCAAGCGGCAAGCCGCCGAGTATTTGCTGGTTCGATATTGTGTCGATTCTCTGGGCAGTTGGCGAGCCCGCCACAGCGCGGGAGCGGTTGACGTCCCCGCACCGCGCCTTTAGCATCGTAATTCTGCGTCCCTTCAATTAAATATGCCGTCCTAACCCGCGAAGATCTTGGCCGATGAGCAGCGCCCCGTTTGCCGTTGAAGTCAATCAACTTGGAAAGACCTATCGCGATGGCTGGTTTGGGAAAAAGTTTCAGGCCCTTTCCGGCGTAACTCTTTCGGTTCGGCAAGGCGAAGTCTTCGGTCTCCTGGGGCCCAACGGCGCAGGCAAGACAACGCTGTTGAAAATCCTGTTGGGAATCATCAAGAAGACGTCCGGAGATGCGACCATGTTGGGCATGCCGGCGGGCAGTCGCGGAATTCGCAACCACGTCGGATACCTGCCCGAGCATTTGAAAATTCCTGGTCATCACACCATTTATTCGGCGCTCGAACTGTACGGGAACCTTAGCAATCTTTCGAACCGGGAGATCCGCGAACGTCGCGCACAGGTCATTGAACTCGTAGGATTGACGGGCTGGGAAAAGGAACCCGTCAAGAAATTTTCGAAAGGCATGCTGCAGCGGCTGGGTCTCGCACAGGCCTTGCTCGTTCGGCCGAAGATGCTGATTCTTGATGAGCCCACGGATGGACTTGATCCACGGGGACGAGCCGAGATGCGAGCCTTGATCATGCAGCTTAAGTCCGAGGGCGTGACCGTCTTCGTCAACAGCCACATTCTGCAAGAGGTTGAACTCGTTTGCGATCGGGTAGCGATTCTGGACAAAGGCATTCTTCAGTTCTGCGGGTCGGTTGAAGAATCTGCCGCAATCCTGAAATCTCACTCTTCGACGATTCAATTGAATTTGATCGTTGCCGGCCCGACTACCGAAATCGATTTGATCCTGTCCGGAACGGAAGTGACGAGTTCCAACGTCCTCCCCAACGGCAGTCGCGATCTGGAAATAAACGTCGTCAATCAAGCGGCGGTGGATGGTCTCATCGATCGTTTACGAGCGGCCAAGTTGAGCATCATTTCCTTAACACCCAAACAAGCTTCGCTCGAAGAGGCCTTTTTGGCGATCCTTGATAAGTCAGCGAAACAATAGAAAGCGCGGCACTATGGCACGACCCTACTTGGCAATCATAAAGGATGCGTTTCGGGCCACCATCGCCTCACGTGTGCTCTACGTGATGGTTGGCCTGATCGTGCTGGTTCTGGCTGTCCTTGCGCCATTGCAACTTCGGGAAACTTTGGATTGGGAGGTTAGTCGGCAAGGATTGGAGGCCTCAACCGAAGATATCCTGAAAGAAATCGCCGATAAAAAAGACAACTCTCGCTACCCCATCGTGACGCGCATCTGGAGTCGCTT
>JBEBGH010000073.1:0-18738 GCA_040081565.1 Pirellulaceae bacterium | reverse complement strand
CGACGCAAGCTCGCCGTGCAATCGAATGGGTGAGCGCTGCCGCAACATCTCGCTCGTCTAGTAGGCGTTTTGACGGGACAACACGACCTTGAACGTTGAGAAGATAATCTTCAGGTCAAGCCAGATCGACCATTCGCGAATGTATTTATGGTCGAAGAAAATACGTCGTTCCATCTTTTCGATCTGTTCTGTTTCCCCTCGGCAGCCGTTGACCTGAGCAAGGCCGGTGATTCCCGGTTTGACCTTGTGCCGTAACATGTAGCCGTCAATTTGCTTGCGGTAAAACTCGTTGTGAGCGCTGGCATGAGGACGCGGGCCAACCATGGACATGTTGCCCATCAATACGTTAAAAAGTTGGGGTAACTCGTCCAACGAAGTCTTGCGGATAATTCGTCCAATGGGTGTGATTCGAGGATCTTCCTTTTGGGCTTGTTGCACCACCGGGCCGTTGTCCATCGATCGCATCGAGCGAAACTTCCAGACGAAAATTTCTTTGCCATCCAGCCCATAACGCCTCTGCCGAAAGAAGACCGGTCCGCGACTCGTGGCCTTGATCAAGATCGCGATGACCAACATGGGTATGGCAGCCAAAACCAACGCAATCGAGGCCAGCACGATGTCGTAGATGCGCTTGACAACGCCGTCGACGCCATAAAAAGGGTTTTCGTAAATGCTGACTGCTGGAATCCCCTGAATATCAGTCCAACGAGAATGCAGTAATTGAAAGACAAAGAAGTCTGGAACCAGATAGACGGAGCTGGTGGTGTCGGCGAGTTGCCGGACAACTTCTTGAATTCGTGTCTCGGCCCGCATCGGCAGCGTTATGAAGATCACTGGCACGTCGCCCAGCTTGGCCCGCTCGATCAATTGGTCCAAATTTCCTAAGCGTCGCGAAAGGTCCTCGGGCAGGTTCGCCGATCGCTCTTCCGGCCGATCATCATAAAATCCCAGAAACTTTAGGCCCATGTCGGGTTGCGACTGCACGTTGCGAACCAGTTGCACGCCTAAGTCGGTCGCTCCGATGACCGCGAATCCTCGCGAGCGAATTCCGTTTTCATTCACCCAGGCAACCAAATGCCGAAACAGTAAACGAAAGGTCATCGAAAACACGGGTGTCGCAATGCTCCAGACGAAAAAGGCTGGGGTCGAAATTTCGGTAGTGTATTGAGTGAGGCTTCCCAGGAAATAAAGAAACCCGTGAGTGACAACCCACGCCAACAGCGCGCAGCCCATTTCCCGCTCAATCGATTGTCCCTGCCAATCGCGGAACAGGCCAACGATCTCGGCTGCCAGCGAAAAAACTCCGATCGCCACTAATCCAATAATAATTGTCGAACGGCTATTGGCCTCCGGAGCCCACTGGATCAACACGTAAAGCCCAAGGATGATTGCCGCGTAATCCAACAACTTGAGGAATGGCCGCGTCCAAGCGGTAATGGGTCGGATCTTGGTTTGTGGAGTCGTCATCGTTTTCGAGTGTGGGAAATCAGGGGGCAGAAACTCACGCGCAAACTTAGGTCAGAATCAGTCGTTTCTTCTCGTATACCAGACGAAATGAACGCGAATACCAGTCTGCCTCCCGCGCATCTGTAGGGCTTGTGACGATTAGGAGACGGGCGAACGGCGTTCCCGTTTCGTGAATAACTTCGTTAGGGAGTCACAAGACCGGCAAACAAAAAGTACTGCCCACCAAGATCGATTGCCGCGGCGGCATGTAGAATACGCAACGGCCAAATTCCTAAGAATTGCGAGAAGGCAATTCGAATGGTTCGTAGTTAATTGATAATTGATGCGATTCTATGAGGCGGTGACGATGATAGATCTACTGATGACTATGTCTTTACAAGTGCCCTCTATTTCTAGTGTTATCGAGAAACTCGATGACGAACAAAAGGCGGAATTTCAACGAGTGTTTGAACTCGCCATCGTGCGATCCTTGCTGATCGATTTGAAATCGCTTCAAACAGCGCTTGAAGAGCTGCAATTAGTTTTCGATGAAATTTGGAGCCAAATCGACGATTCAAACAAACAAAGATTTAGGATTTTCCTAACGAACGCGATTGTCGAGGCCATGGCTTTGAAGACTCGCTTGACCAATGAAATCGAAATTTGGCCCTCATCCAAACGGCTGAATCTAGATCATCTAAATGGCTGAATCTAGATTGATGTTCTTACCATCTTGGGGCGATCTCTCTTGATCGTGTGCCATGCCTCACGCTTGCGAAAGCATGCTCCAATTTTTACCCGACGCGTCTGGCCTGCGTTCAAGTGATGTTCTTCCGCAGATAATCGGCAACTTCGGTGACGAAATGGTGCACGGTTGCTTCGGCAATTTTGCGCCCCACGATTGCGTCCAGCGCTTTGCCCACCATGCCCATCGGTGGTTCATATTCACCTTGAAAATCAAGTTGCGTCTCGGTCGTGGTGATGGGATAAACAAGCAGTTTCGCCTCCATCACAGGAAAAAGACGGGGTGCAGTCGCGGCTTTCCATTCGAGCGCTATTTCCAATTCGTTTTTACGATTAGTTTCCGAATCGGGGCATACTTTTACGCTGATCAAGATCTCCTTGCCAATTTCAATGCCAGCGATCGTAACATGAAGTCCAGCGGCGACGTTTCCGGCACGCGTCTCAGCCGATCTCGTGGCCCGATGAAAGACCTCGTTACTCCGCGTTGTCAGCACCTGACGGACTTGTTCAAAGGGATGATTTACGTAATCGTAACAACGTATGCTGGAGGTCTTATTCATGGGGATCGCCTAAATTAGCCATCTCGTAAGCGGTTCGCATCGGGTGCGTTGTGATTATTGTAGCAGTCGAATAAGCGGCAGCGTGAGGCAAACGATACTTTGCCGCCGCGTTACCCAATGAATCCGCCAATTCGATTTCGGGCGGTTGGCATCGATCCACCATCCGGTTATTGACACCTGACATTTCATCATTAACAATGCCCGCCCAGATGTCTGGTTCTTGGCTAAGACTGCAAGAAGGTTGATTCGAGGCTAATTGATGGCAAACGACCTACAGGGACTCCGACAGCGACGTTGGGGAGAGACGCTGCGACGCGATAGCTGGTGGGCGGCACCGTTAGTCGTTTTTACAATTCTCTCGTCATTTATCGGTTACTCGACTTGGGCGGCATTTCAAAACGCGCACTTCGAGTTCCAGAATTACTTGTCTCCGTTTTACTCGCCCGTGCTTTGGGGAGATTCGCACCACAGTTGGTTTGGAGCCAAGCCTTTATGGTGGCCCGATTGGATACCGTTTTCACCGGCGCTGTTGATTTTGCCCTTTCCCGCCGGATTTCGGTTGACTTGTTATTACTACCGGGGCGCCTACTACAAATCGTTCTGGGCGGATCCTCCTGCCTGTGCGGTGGGAGAGCCACGAAGTAACTATTTGGGTGAAAGATATTTCCCACTGGTAATGCAGAATATTCATCGCTATTTCTTATACGTTGCGATGGTATTCCTGGTCTTCCTTGCTCACGATGCTTATTTGGGATTCTGGTTCGATAACGACAACGATGGCAGCTTCACCAATTTTGGGATCGGTGTTGGTACCATCGTGCTGTGCATCAACGTAATTTTGCTGGGATCATATACCTTTGGTTGCCACTCGCTTAGGCACTTGGTTGGTGGAGCATGGAACAAGCTCTCCGGTTCGCCGATCCGCAGCAAATGTTACAGTTGCGTCAGTAGGTTGAACGGGCAACACATGCGATGGGCTTGGTTCAGTTTGTTTTGGGTTGCATTTTCGGATATTTACGTTCGCCTCTGCTCTATGGGTATTTGGCACGACTTCAGGATTTTTTAATGGCTGACGTTGAAACTATCGAGCATGATGTCTTAGTCGTTGGTGCCGGCGGCGCCGGGCTGCGAGCAGCGATTGAGGCCTCGGGGATGGGCGTCTCCGTTGGCTTGGTTTGTAAGTCGTTGTTGGGCAAAGCACACACCGTCATGGCCGAAGGGGGAATGGCGGCGGCGATGGCAAACGTCGACGAGCGGGATTCTTGGCGGACGCATTTCGCCGACACCATGCGTGGCGGCTACTATCTCAATAACTGGCGAATGGCGCAGATTCATGCGCAACAAGCACCGGACCGGGTGCGTGAATTGGAGGCTTGGGGCGCCGTTTTCGATCGCACCGAATCGGGCAAAATCAACCAACGCAATTTCGGCGGACACGCTTACCCTAGATTGGCTCACGTTGGCGACCGCACCGGCTTGGAAATGATCCGCACCTTGCAAGATCATGGAATTCACCAAGGCATCGAAGTCTACATGGAATGCACCATCACAAGTCTCTTCAAGGATGGCGATCGCATTGCCGGCGCGTTTGGGTATACGAGAGAATTGGGCAAGTTCCTGTTGTTCAAGGCAAAAGCAGTGGTGATGGCGACCGGCGGTATTGGTCGGGCCTATAAGATTACGAGCAATTCATGGGAGTACACGGGGGATGGTCAAACGGTCGCCTACGACGCAGGTGCCGAGTTGGTCGACATGGAGTTCGTGCAATTCCATCCAACCGGAATGGTTTGGCCACCCAGCGTTCGAGGTATTTTGGTAACCGAGGGAGTAAGAGGCGAAGGCGGAATTCTGACGAATAATGTTGGCGAGCGTTTTATGTTCAACGACATCCCGGAAAATTACAAGAGTTCGACAGCGGACACGCCCGAGGAAGGTTGGCGGTATGTTACCAAGTCCGACAAAGATGCGCGTCGCCCGCCGGAGTTGCTGACACGTGATCACGTGGCCCGTTGCATTCGGCGCGAAGTCCGCGCGGGCCGGGGATCGCCGCATGGCGGTGCCTTCCTGGATATCTCCTGGATTAAAGAGAAAATTCCGAACGCAGCAGCACACATCAAAAAGAAGCTGCCTAGCATGTACCACCAATTCAAGGAGTTGGCGGGTATCGATATTACCAAGGAACCCATGGAGGTCGGGCCTACCACCCACTACGTGATGGGCGGTATTCGAGTCGACGGTGAGACGCAAATGACAGCGGTTCCCGGACTATTTGCGGCAGGCGAATGTGCGGCAGGATTGCATGGCGCGAATCGACTGGGCGGGAATTCGCTTTCGGATCTGATCGTGTTCGGTAAATTGGCCGGCCAACATGCGGCCAACTTTGCGAAACAGAATGGTGCCGTTTCCGTTTCCAACGTCGATGTCAATACAGCCCAGCGTGAGGCTTTGGCTCCACTCGATTCAGACCGCGCGACAATCCCTGGTGGTGCCTTTCAAGTTCAATACGAACTGCAAGATCTGATGCAGGACAAAGTCGGTATTGTTCGAACGGAATCCGAAATGCTCGAAGCAATCGAGGAAATACAAAAGCTCAAAGAAAAGGCCAAGTCGGTCAGCGCACCCGGCAATCGTCAATACAATCCCGGCTGGCATACCGCGCTTGATCTCAAGAATTTATTGACCGTTTCGGAAGCCGTCGCGCGGGCCGCTGTTCTCCGCAAAGAGAGTCGCGGGGCCCATACTCGCGATGATTATCCAAAAAAAGACGACAAGTTTAGTGCGTTTAATTACGTGCTGCGAAAGGGCCCAGACGGGGAAATGCAGGTCTCTCAGGTTTTGATTCCCGAGATGCCGCCAGAGCTGAAGAAAATCATTGAGGACCATAAATAATGACGAAGGTCACCTTTAAGATCTGGCGCGGCGACAAAGAAGCGGGCGATTTCCAGGACTACCAGACCGAAGTTACCGAAGGTATGGTCGTCCTCGACGCGGTACATCAAATACAGAGTGAAAGCGCCAACGATCTGGCTTGTCGCTGGAATTGCAAAGCGGGCAAGTGCGGCTCATGTTCTGCAGAAGTGAACGGAATGCCGAAGTTGATGTGCATGACTCGGCTGAACGATATGGATCTGAGTCAGTCGGTAACGATCGAGCCCATGCGTGCGTTTCCGCCGATCAAGGACTTGGTGACGGACGTTTCGCATAACTACCGTGCCAAGAAGAAGATCAAACCGTTCAAGCCGAGGAAGCCGGATAACCCAGACGGCTCCTGGAATATGCTGCAACAGGATGTTGAACGAGTTCAGGAATTTCGAAAGTGCATCGAATGCTTTTTGTGTCAGGACGTCTGCCACGTCCTTCGCGACCACCACAAACATGACGACTTCGTGGGACCCAGGCTGTTTGTGTATGCGGCAGCGTTAGAAATGCACCCACTGGACGAGGCTGACCGCCTGTCAGACTTGAAGGATTCCCAAGGGATTGGTTACTGCAATATCACGAAATGCTGTACAAAAGTATGCCCGGAACACATCACGATCACCGACAACGCGATCATTCCTCTGAAGGAACGAGTCGTTGATGAATACTATGATCCGGTTGCGATGGTGTTTAGAAAACTGTTCGGGCTGACAAAACCGAATAACAAAAAGTAGTCGATCGATGGCAAATCTCAAACGTATCAATTCTGCTGGTGTTGGCGTTGCTCTCGACAAAGCCCAGCACTACCGGCTGTTGAATGAACCCATGCACGCCGAGAGTATCTGTCTGGATGTGCTCGAGGTCGAGCCTGATAACCAGCGAGCCTTGGTGATGCTAATCCTTTCGTTAACGGATCAGTTTCCCAATCGACTTTATGATGCACTGCAAAGGGCAAAAGGCCTGCTTCCGCAGTTGTTGTCCGAATACGATCGAGTCTATTACGAAGGCATCGTTCATGAGCGCTGGGCAAACGTTCAATTTGAACGTGGTTCGGCTCTAACCAGCGTTCCCGAATGGCTCGGCAAAGCGATGAGATGTTATGAGCTGGCAGAAAAGCTAACCGACGGCAAAAACCCTGATCCAATCTTGCGGTGGAATACTTGTGCGAGACTCTCCGAAAAGATGTCCCTCAATGAACCTGTTTCGGAATCTGTGATTCGTGACATTCAAGGCGAATTCGGTCCCGATGTATGACCGTTAATTTCGGACATAACGAACTTGCTTCAATGCAGCCAGTCCAAATGACCATCCGCAAACTGAGTCGACGCCAAGCGATCAGATCCAATTGAATTCAATGTCGATGTCTCCGCTCTGGAAAACAACATCCAGTATTTCGGCAGGTAAAACCTCAACGGACGAATTATCTCTCGTCGCCTTCGCATGACTGATTTTGAAATTGGTCAAAGGAATCGTCGCAAGTTGTTTAGGGTCTGAAGGACCAAAGCTCGGTTTCAATGAAGTCTCTTCGCGAAACGTTGAGGTTTCGCGCCGACGGATAAACGGATTCATTGCCGACAATTCCGGTTGCCTGACTTGAAATTTCAGCGGTGACGAGCGCTCGGGCGTCCCGCTATGCGGAAACAAGGGAGCCGGGGCCATCGCTGACGGAGGCATCGGGCTCGATATCGAGTTGTGAACCGTCCAGAGTTCGATACCGTTGGTTCCATCATTCGCGGAAAAGAAAAGTGATGAACCCACCACAGTTATATGGTCGATATTGGATGCCGACACTCCTGGGTGAATGTCGCCTACCATTGAAAGCGTGTTGCCATAGATGCCGCCGTGCCAGAGCTCTCGCCCCGATTCAGCAGTGTGAGCCACAAAAAACACCGTGCTATTGAGATTCGTCAGTTTTTCGGGATAAGATCCGGGCAGGCCCGGAGCAAGGTCGCTGACCAATAGGGTGCCCGTCGCCGTTCCGTTGCTGCGCCACATTTCAACACCATGCACCACGTCATTTGCGGCAAACATCAACACGCCATTGACGTTGGTCAAGTTATGAGGATAGGAACTGATGAGGCCGTTGGACCCATCGGAAATGTCGGCCACCATTGTCGTTCCAGAATCCGAACCAGTACTTTTCCAAAGTTCGTAGCCTGTATTCGCTTCAAAGGCCGAGAAAAACAAATTGCCTCTCGCATTCGTCAGGTAATTCGGATTAGAACTCACCGGCCCCGCGTTAATGTCTTTCACTAGTAGCGTATCCGACGACGAGCCGCTGGATTTCCAAAGTTCATAGCCGCTTGTACCGTCGTTGGCCCGAAAATACAGGACTCCTTTTACATTAAGAAATCGATCGGGGTTCGAACTAGCAACTCCTGGGCGAATATCGCGAAGCATGGAGGTTCCGCTGGAAGTGCCATCGCTGCGCCAAAGTTCTTTCCCATTGACTCCGTCGTTTGCGGCAAACAACAAAGTGCCCTTCACGTTGGTCAAAGACGAAGGCGCAGAACCAGATGTACCGCCACGAATGTCCGTTACCATTGTCGTGCCAGAAGCACGACCGTCGGAGGCCCATAACTCAGTCCCGTTTGTTCCATCGTTCGCGGTGAAGTACAACAACTCGCCAGCCACAACAAATTTATCTACGCCAGAACCTGATGCACCGGGTCTAATATCAACCACCATCTTCGTTGAATTGGCGGTACCATTGCTACGCCAAAGTTCACGACCGTTCGTTCCATCATTGGCCACGAAGAACAGCCGGCCTCCGAAATTCATCAGGTTTGAAGGACTGGAACCGGGTCGACCGGGTCGAATATCTTTAACCATTGATGTACCGGACAGCGTTCCATCGCTTTTCCACAGTTCACGACCATCAACTCCGTTGATTGCAGTGAAGTAGACAATTCCCCCAACATTCGTCAGATGTTTGGGATCGGATGCTCCTGCTCCGGCAATGATATCCAACAGCTCCAGTTCCGACGGTGGAGTTGACGGTCCCACTCCCGTTCCACCGACACCCACTCCTGCAATTCCTGTGCCCGATACACCAGGGGGCGTCACTGAGGGGTCCAGCACGCCTGGAACCGCTACGCCTCGCAACTTCACCGTCGGTTCGTTGCCACCGTCCATCGTCCATAATTCAACACCGTTCGCCCCGTCATCGGAGTGAAAAAACAAGGTTCCGTTGGCATTGATTAACCTGTTCGGAAGAGATCCGTTAGGCCCCAAGTTGATGTCCTGCACTAGCGCGGTGCCAGCGGCAGTTCCGTCGCTTTTCCAAAGTTCAAAGCCGTTGACTCCGTCAGCGGCGCCGAAGAATAGTGTGCCGTTGACATTTGTTAGGGACGAAAGAGCAGAGCTGGTGGTTCCGGCCCAGATATCCTTGACCAAGACCGTACCGCCAGCCGTACCGTCACTTCTCCACAATTCGGCATTGTTTGTTCCATCGTCGGCACGAAAAAACAACGTGCCGTTGACGTTGACGAGATTTCCCGCAAAAGAGCTATTTGGCCCAGCATAAATGTCCTTGATCAGTCGAGTCCCGTCTGCCGTTCCGTCACTTTTCCATAGTTCGCCGCCAGTGGTGCCTTCCAACGCTTGGAAAAACAGTGTGCCATTGACATTCGTCAACCAACCGGCATCGGAAAATTCAGATCCTGGATTGATATCCTTGACCAGCACAGTGTTAGCTGCGGTCCCATCGCTCTTCCACAACTCGATTCCGTTCGTCCCATCGTTCGCTGTGAAGAATGCCAAGCCATTAACGTTCGTGATAAAACGCGGACTAGATCCGGCCGCCGAATTGATGTCTTTGATCAGCAAAGTGCCCGCTGCGGTCCCATCGCTCTTCCACAGCTCAACTCCGTTAACGCCGTTTTCAGCACGGAAAAACAATGTTCCATTAACATTGGTCAAGTATTGGGGAAACGCGCCGAGCTCACCTGCTCTGATATCCTCAACCATGGAGGTGCCAGCCGCGGTCCCGTCGCTCTTCCACAACTCCCGACCATTAATTCCATCGTGCGCATGAAAAAACAGGGTGCCGTTGACATTGATCAACTTTTCTGGATACGAGGAGTCACCGCCTGTCGTGATATCCTTAACCATGACGGTGCCGCTCGCAGTCCCCGTACTCTTCCACAGCTCATCGCCATTGACGCCATCGTCGGCCTGGAAAAATAGCGTGCCGTTGATGTTAGTCAGGTAACTTATGTCGGATGTTGTTGCACCAGGGTGGATGTCCATGACGAGTATGGTTCCTTCCAGTGTGCCGTCCGTTTTCCACAATTCCCTACCGTTGATTGGGTCATCGGCAGTAAAAAAAACGGAATTGTTGACATTCGTGAAGTTGATTGGGGACGACGCACCTGCCCCGACGACAATATCAATCAGTGTCGGCATTCCAGCCAGAAGCGTTCTTGATTCCAACGCCTCAAAGTGAAGCATCGCGCGGCGATACGCATCTCCGTTTGTGTGCCGCTTTTTCAAACCTTTGCGGTTCGTGGTTTGTTCAAGTTCTTGGCTCATGCCGGAACCCCTATTCAATCGAATTTGATGAGGAATTTGTCTGCCAACAAAAAAATCGAGAATTGGCAAAGCCACCAAATTGACATGATGCGAGACGGTTCAGCTTTTTCCTGAATTTTTCGAGTCACGCCAAAAAATAAGCGTTTCTCCCAAAAAACCCCTTTTATTAAAGGAGCGAAGCCGTTCCCAGAAAATCAGTGTTGGGCTGTGCAAGTCTGAGGAACCAAATTTCGGAGTTTGTCCAGTTTTTGCGATCAAGCCTGTTTATCAAAGAAGGCCGTGGTCTCCGGCGCGATGGTGAGCGATTGACTATTGATTCGCGATTGACGAAACGGTCTTGGTCAGAGATTCCGATGCTTGCGACAAACAAGAGTGTCAACCACGAAAGGCAGCCCAGTCGGATTCGCTCAGAGCTCTTTCATCGCGCTACGGCGGGTTCTTCGCGGTAGAGAATGGTTCGGGTGATTTGTGGTTTCAGGTCACCCTTCGGCAGAAGTCTCGCCGGTACACCATCGATCTCGGCGTATCCAATGCTCATATGATTGACCGTTTCGGCCTTGGCATCGGCACCAAATCGAAATTCACGGCCTTCGTTCAAGAAAAGCCGACGCGATGTTAGTCCGAACAGCCATCGCTCATGACCAAGTCCGCTCGGCGTGTCAGCCTCAACAACATCTGCAGAAATCCAACCATAGCCTGGTACGAAGTATTCGATCCAGCATCGATAACCCGGATCGATCCGCTTATTGCGATTTTTGTCTTGCAGACGGTAGCCCATCTTGAGCCGGGAAGCAATTCCACGAGCTCTGGCAAGCGAAATAAAGTACGAATTCAAATCCGTACAACAACCGCCGCCTTGTTGTTTGCAGATCTTTGAATTGCCGATTCCGCAATGTGGCATATCGGGATCTTCACTGTACGAGTAGTGGTCGACCGTTGCGGCGACATGCTCAAGCAGTTTCTGCGCCTGAATGGCTACATTCGTCTCGTCGCCGCACACCTCGTTCGCAAGCTCGACGAATTCCGGGGTGACTTCCATATTCGGAGCGTCGAGCCGGAGATGTTCTGCCAAGAGCATTTTCAATGTAGGCGTCATCGGACCGACGATTTGGGAATCGACCTTAACATGCACCGGATCTCGTTGCAGTTCAAAGCTAAGGTCAACCTCAATCGATTCCGTTTGCGGTTTGACGACCCGCGTGTGCAAGAATGAGCCTCGACGATCGAGATCCTCGACCAACTCAAATTCACCCGGGCAAGCATCTACGGCAAAAGTGAGCAACCGCTGATTCTGTTCATCCCGTGGAATCGAGACCCAAAGCTGAATTTCTTGAGCGTCTGGCGGAATTTGATCTAGGCGAACCGATTGTTTGACACGGTAGCGATTTGATCGTTCGGCTGAAATCGGTGAATCAGGAAGGCTTGGTATCAGTTGATCGATGGAAGAATCCGCGGCCTTCGACGGCGCAGTTTTTCCCGTTGTTGATTGTGCGTTTGTCGTCACACATAGGCTCAACGACAGCAACGCCAACAAGCCAAACCAGACAGAATTTTGCATCACCACAACCCATCGAAAAAATTGAATCGCAAACTACCATCTTACTGCGAGGTATGTTTTGTCGCAAACTTTGAGGTTCGTTTAGCCCTTGAAACGCTCGATGATGACCGAGGCGGCTTGGCCTTGGGGCGAGACGTTTAGATTCACGAATGAATCGCCGGGCGATTGGCCGAATTCACAAACACCGTTGATCGGGCAACGCGGGTCAGGATTTTCCAAATTTAAAATTGGAAACAATTGGTTGTGCTTCATGGCCAACAAACTGGAGATGATTTCCACCATCCCCGATCCCGCCCCCAAGTTGCCCATGTAACTCTTCAAAGCGACGACGGGGACGTCACCCAACGTTTTGCGAATGGCGGTCGCTTCTTCAGCATCGACGCGGATGTCTGACAGCCCATGGGCATGAACGTGACCGAGTTTGCGACGGTCGAGCCCAGAGCGGTCCAAGGCCATTTCGATCACATTTTCAAATACCCGTTCGAAGTTGACTTGTCCCGTCGGAGAACAAACGGTCGAGGAACCGTAACCGGTGACTTCGCCATAAATCGTTGCGCCTCGTTTCTGAGCGGACTCCAATTCCTCCAGAATCAACACTCCGGCGCCCTCGCCAAGTACCATGCCGTTGCGGTCTCGATCAAACGGACGTGACGCTTTTTCTGGCGCGATGCCCTTGGGGGCGAGGTGCTCTTGGAGAGCCACATGGATGGTCAAGAGCGATTGGATCCGTGTTCCCGTTGAACCGACGACAATGGCGTCGGCGATATTTCGGCGAATCGAAGTGACGGCTTCGGCGATCGATAAATTAGACGATGCCTCACGCAAGGTCACTGAGTTGCTCGGGCCGCGATAGTCATTGAAAATCGCAACGTGGCTGGCCGGCATGTTGGGCAAATACTTCAAGAGCCACAAGGGCTCTACTTGGTTTAATCCGCCGCCGCCCCATTTTTCAAAATCGAACGTGCCATTGTTTGTGCACTTATGAATCCCGGCCGCGAACTCGCTGGGTTCGGAAATAATGTAATCGCAACCGAACATCGTGCCCACGCGTTCGCCCGGGTAGGTATCGGGCAACCAGCCCGCGTTTTGGATCGCCAACTGGGCAGCCGCGACCCCCATTTCAATTTCGCGGCACATCAGTTTGAGCCCTTTTTTAATGCTCCGCTGCAGGCCCTTTTCCAGCGTGCCGAACTCCTCGATTTCACCTTTGAAACTCGATTCGCCCCCAACCTCCGTGGGCAAATGTTGAGTCGGGATTCGGGTCAGCGCAGCCACGCCCGAAGTGCCCGTCGACAACGAATTCCAAAGCTCATTGACGTTATTACCCACGGGGCTGATCAAGCCGAGACCGGTTACGACCACGCGGCGGAGGGAATCGGACATTCAATTACCTTGTCAATTCGAGAAAGTCATCAGAAGTGTGGGTGAACGATTGGCCCTGTCTCGAGTCATCGCGAAATCGATTTTACGGAATCGACCGCGGGCGTCGAGGCGGGTGTTATTGACGCTGGCAAATCGCTTCTATACCCATTCCAGTTTACTTGGGCGCAATCGGGCGCAAATATTCAGGTTGGCCACTGGCGGTCTGTTCCGTCCGTGATCCTTGGTTGGCCCCGCGATAGTCAATGATTAACAACGCGTCCGACCGGGCCGAGTTGCCAGCCAACAGGCTTGAGAGTCCCGGACCGCCGCGCCCCGGTTCGTTGTTCGGTGTGGCCACAACGCCACAACTGATGATCAGAACCTGGTCGACGGGCCAACGAATTCGCTCATGCAGTCGCCAGGAAACAAACTGAGGGATTTGCAAGTTGACCGTGTCCGAGCTGTTGGTTGCCCGGCCCAAAAGGCCACGCTGTTGAGACTGGGCGTTGGTTGGAATGCGGACTGCGGTCAGGCGTTCGATTTGGTCCACGTTGCAAGTGATGGAGGTTTCAATCGTTTGTCCATCCAGCGAACTCAAAAGACTCATGGAGAGAGAATAGCCCTCGTTGATTTGGGCCATGATGGGTTGAACGGGAGTGGCCTGTCCGGGTGTCCATCGCAGGCTGCGCAGAAACTGAATCGGTGTTTCTTTTTTCAAAACCAATTTTTGTCCGTTGTGCACCGTCATGGTTCCCGAAGCATGGTCGCGATAGTCGCTGCGTCGGCTAAGTTCGTTTACCAACAAGGCCGCGTTTTCTCGACTGGCCAACCACGCCTCGACTTGTGGCGAGCTGACTTCAATGGGTTGAAGGAATTGGTATGCCGTCTCGCGCCAATTCGGATTGCCGACGGTGACAAGGTTGATTTGGGCATTGACCTTTTGGCCGCGGGTGTAGTTGAAGCGATCGATCAAAGGCCGAATTTCATTTTGAATCTCCGGCGTGTGGTAGACAATCAGTTTTTCCCGTGTCGCGCTCAGGATACCGAGCGGTTGGTTGAACCACATCTCGGTGCCCGTCTGTTTCAAGATCCAATCGACGATTGCCTGTTCGGGTTTGTCCGCGTCCGCGATCTGCATGGTGTAGGGGCGAATGTCGTACTCGCGCCAGACTTGACCGCCGTCGCTGAGGAGCGCGGAAAATGTTTTTGAGACCTGAGTGATTTCTTGTTGTGGTGCGTTTGGCTGCGCTGAATTCGGCGCTGTGCCGTTGACGGCCAGATTTCCCGGCAAGTGCTGTTGCCATTGACCTTGGTTGACCTTGTCGCCCAATGTCGTCGCGCGTTTATCGTTTGCGGCGGGTTGCGAAATAATTTGCGACGCCGAGTTTGGCAGTTGGGTTCCCGGATTTGGCTGTTGGGGAATTGCGGCGGGTTGGGAGTTTGGTTGCGTAGCGTTTGGTTGCGTGGCGCCGCCTGCTTGTCGTGGCGGTGGTGCGTCTTGGCCCAAAGGATTTCCCGAGCCCTGCCCTGCTTGGTTAGGCGCTGCCGCTTGTCCGTCTTTGGGCAGTCCTCCGAGCGATGGCGTAAAACTCCCGCGACCATTGCGAGGTGGCGCATTGTCTTGCGCAAACACAGTTCCCGCACCAATAGAGACGGCGAGAAGAATGATCAATGAAACAAATTTCAAATTGCGCCCACAGAGGCAATCGCGGCAGAGCATCGGAGAAATCCTTTTCTTCCAAACTAATAACGGGATCGCCAACCGGCGCGGCGCCCCGTTTTCAAGGCGCGGGGAGTATAGAAACTGACCACCGATTGTCACAAGACAAATTGGCCTCAAACACCGATGGAATCTGTTACTTTTGTTCAGATTCTGAACACCAATTCCATAGAGTCCGCCATCGATGACAAAAGCGAAGCTCCAAAGACGATGCTAGCATTGAGCTATATACGAACGGGCTAAAACAGTTTCAATTCATCTCTGAAACCATATCAAGAACTTCCGCGAGGTTAATTGTCGCGATAAACTCGTCGGTCATTTCCTGTCGCAAATGTTTCAAGTCGATTCGCCCTTTGCTCGTTGCAATTCTCGGCACATGGTCCGACACGCTCGTTCGTTGGTGCACGACGCTTGGACCTACCTGTGACGTTGGATTGATGGAGACCTGAGAATTGTTAAGCAGGCCTCGCGGTTTCTCGAAGTTGAGAACAAGTCCAGCAAACCAATTCATCGACTCGTCGCTTGAGCTATTTCTTTCTGAAGTCCCACCATTGAGCGCGAGAAAATTCTGAGAAGTTGGATTTTTCACTACCCAAACTTCGTTGCCATTGGTCCCGTTGTTCGCGGAAAAGGCAATCCACGAAGTACCGCCTTCGGTCAACATTTGCGGATCGCTGCTCACGGAACCAGGTTGAATGTCTTTGAGCATTTTCAGGGTATTTCTGGCAAAACCTCCGGACCATAGTTCGCGACCGTTGGGCCCATTTTGAGCTGTGAAGAATAGAGTTCCATTAACATTTTTTAGGCCGAGAGGGTTAGAGCTTGAAGCGCCGACGTTTAAGTCCTTTGCTAGGACCGTACCGACTGCCACGCCATTGCTACGCCAGATTTCGGTACCGTTTGTCGTCGTGTTGGCGGAGAACATCAGCACACCGTTCAAATTGGTAAGTTCCTTCGGGGAAGATCCAGCGCTTCCTGGAAAAATGTCTTTCACGAGCACAGTCCCACCCGAGGAACCGTTCGTGCGCCAGAGTTCGACGCCTGAAATTCCATTATTCGCCGTGAAAAAAAGCGAACCCTTCACGTTCGTCAATTGGCTGGGATTGGAACTAGCGGCCCCATTTGCCAAATCGATCACGAGCGACGTGCTTGCATCGGAACCATTGCTTTTCCAAAGCTCGACTCCGTTGATTCCATTATCCGCAGAGAAAAACAATCGGCCTTTGGAATTCGCGAAATTTGCGGGATTAGACCCCAGGGCACCCAAGCGCACGTCCTTGACCAGTTCCGTGCCGGCCGAGGTACCATTGCTTTTCCAAAGTTCATTTCCGGTCACACCGTCATCGGCTGAAAAATACAAAACGCCTCCGACGTTGACAAGATTTTGAATGTTCGAACCATTTGGACCGACCCGAATGTCCTTCAATATCGTCGTCGTTGCCGGTGTTCCATTTGAGATCCAAAGCTCAGCACCTTGGCTGCCGCCTGAAATGAAATGCAGAAGTCCATTTAGATTCGTGAGTTGATTGCTCCCTGACCAACCGCTGCCCAAATCAACGAGGAACTGAGTGCCGCTCGCGGTTCCGTCCGAGGTATACAACTTGCGCGTCGAATCGCCTGTCGTAAAAAATAGCCGTCCACCAACATTCGTCAGTTGCGATGGATTTGATGAAGCGGTTCCCGAGGCCAAGTCGACCGCCAATTGGGCACCCGAGAAGTCGCGCTTCATTTTCCAAAGTTCACGACCGTTGTTTGCCGTTTCGGCGGTGAAGAAAATCGTGCCACTCACATTGGCAAAATCGCGAGGGTTGGATGCAGCCGAACCGACCGCAATTTCGATCATTTTAACTTCCGAAGGCGGCGTGGAGCGCGCGACACCCACACCGGCAACGCCAACGCCTGAAACTCCGGCTCCCGCAACCCCACGACCTAATGTGCCAGGACTTGGCACTCCGCGATCTTTGACACCTTCCAGAGTCACAGGCGATTCGCCACCACAGTCCAAGACGAATAATTCGACACCCGCCGTTGCACTTGTTGCCTGAAAAAACAACCGTCCGTTAACGTTCAACATTTCTATGGGAATACTCGATGATGCGCCGGGTCTCAGGTCGGCAACCAAAACCGTTCCGCCTGACGTTCCATCACTTTTCCAAAGTTCTGTCCCCAGTCCAGGGGAATTTCCGCTAAAAAACAATGTTCCATTGACGTTGCAAATTGTTCGACCGAGGAGGGGAGCACTAAAGAAGCCACTTGTTACCCCTGGGAAAATGTCTTTGACCATTCCCGTGCCCTGTGGTGTTCCATCGCTTTTCCAAAGTTCGCCTCCAGCACCATCTTCGCCGGCAAAAAATAATGTCCCATTCACATTGGTAATCAAGTTCCAATTCCCGGTGCCGATTGGCGCTACTACCACCGTCCCTGCTGGCGACCCATCGGACTTCCACAATCCGCGTTTTAACGGTTCGCCTGGCAACCCCGCGACGAAGAAAACGGAACCGTTGACATTCGTAGAAAAATGAGGAGACGTAGACATGTTCGGTTGAAATAGGTCCCCAGAACCTGATTCAGTTCCGTCGCTTGTCCAAAATCCATTCTCAGTATTCGCGATAGCCCAGTCATTCCGATCCGCAAAAAAAGTTCCGTTAGTATTGGAGAACCAGTTTCCGCCAAAATTTGTTGTGGACAACACCACAGTTCCGGTTGGCGTTCCGTCACTCTTGCCAACAGCTTGATAGGACAAATATTCAACGCTGAAAAAAAGCGTGCCGTTGACATTTGTGAGGTGCGCGCCGTGGATGGCGTTGTTGTTGTCTTCCACGATCAACTCGGTCACCAAAACGGTTCCTGTGCTAGTCCCGTCGCTTTTCCAAAGCTCGGCACCGGTTGTTGAATTCACGGAACTAAAAAACAATGTTCCGTTAACATTCGTCAACGATGTCGGACTCGGTAGGCCGCTTTTTACGACAGCCGTTCCGGCGGCCGTCCCATCACTTTTCCAGAGGCTTGTACCGCTTCTGAAAAATAGAGTGCCATTAATATTGGTCAGATTGGTTGCCGCACCAACATTAACGTTGATTGGAACCGTGCCGACTTGAGCGCCATCAGACTTCCAAAGTTGACTCCCTACCGTGAAGAAGACGACGTTATTGACATTCGTCAAGTTGCTAGGATTCGAGCCGACACTGCCTGGAATAACGTCAATCAATTGCGGAACATTGGCCAGCAGTTGACGTCCCTCCAACGCTTGATAGTCGATTCGCGCATTTTTTGTCGCTTGGCGGTCAAGACAAACGGCAGAATGTAACTTGCCGCGATTTCTGTTTTTCATGAACGCACCCCTTGGAATTGTTTGCTCGCATTCGGCATAAGGCTTCCTCGAGGTCAATATAATGAAGGCTCGAAAGGGTTTCAAACATTTTGTTCCCGCAGGCGAAAGTCAATCGTTGTCGCCACCGAGCTGAAGCCGTAAAGGGCCTAACCTGCGGCGTCGAGTTCTTCTTGGAGGCGCAGCCAGCGTTCTTCGGATTCGGAAAGTTGGGAGGCGAGCGAGGTGACTTCGTTGTGCAGACGCAGGGCTTCGGGAGGAAGATAAGGGGACGCAGCTCAATACGCTAAATGAGCTGCGTCCCCTTTTGTGTTGCCGCTAAATGAGCTGCGTCCCCTTTTGTGTTGCCGTCCCCTTTTGTGTTGCCCTTTTGTGTTGCAAACTATTATCAGCCACAGCAGTCGATGACGTTACCGTCGAGGACTCGGTGAAGTCCGATCCATCCGACGACTCGCCAACAGCCCAGCCCAAGTGCCCACGTTGCCAGATCGAAATGGACTGCATCGCCGACCTAACTCGCCCCAGTTGGAAAAACCTCCTCGGACCAAACCACGCCCATCCGCGGAAA
>JBEBGH010000358.1:0-5270 GCA_040081565.1 Pirellulaceae bacterium | reverse complement strand
GCGCGTCTGCCGGGAGCGGCGGAAACACCTTTGGTACACTGGCGGTCACCGTTTCACCGCGCTGATCGTATTGGCCGCGAACGAGGACGAACGCCTCGCGCGGTGACGGGCTCTCTTGCATCACCATGACGGTGGGCAGAGAGTTTTGGAAACCTGCCAATTGCTTTTTCGATTCTGCGACTTTCGCCTCGGCCTTGCGGATTGGACTGTCGACGTTTTTTTGGAAGTAATCGTGAAGCTCCTTCGTTTGGGCTTCCGTTCGTTGTTCCGCTGGCGTCGACAATGTCTGCTTGAGTGATTCAGGCAACTGCAATTCGCTTAGCGATACCAGTTCCAGCGGCAATCCCGAAGTCGAAACTCGAAACCTCCCAATGTTATGCTGCCCAAGTGACTCCTGAATGATTCGGATGGAAATTTTTGCGTCGGCCGGAATCGTGAGCACCGACTCATTGAGAAACATTGCTTGCCGATTCTCAATTCGAGTTGGACCATCGACGGCCCAACCTTTTTTGGAATCTTGGGTGATGGTGTTTTGAATGTCCCAGCCAGATTGAGAATAGTCGGCAACGGCTCGCGTGAACTTGGCGACGAGAGGAGCCGAAAGACTCGGGGCAGTGATCTGTGCTTCAACGCGCGAAAGCACGAAATTTCCATTTGGGAAACGCCCTAAACTCCCATGCGGCAGGCTGGGGTCGGTAAAACATTCGAGCAACAGGCCACTCCATTTGCCGGCAGCAAGCGAAGCCTTAATCTCGTACACGTCATGTGAGGGATTGGGGCCACTGGCAAGGTACGAGCCGTCGGTTTGCTTGGTTAAGACGGTGCCATTTGGCGAAGCGACCGATTCCGGCTCAAGCACCGTCCACGCCTTGACCGTGGTTTTCAGTTGCTCGCGAAAGCCCGGCTCCCATTCGGCCACAAGCTGAGGCAAGGTTCCAACCAAGGCTTGCAATTCGTTTTCAGAATTCGCAACGGCGTCTTTCAAAGATGCCAATTGTGTCTCTTGTTCCGGCGTGAGAACCGTAATTGTCGGATCAGTATTCCGCGACTCGCCTTGAAGTGTTCCGCTCTCCGCAATGTTGTTGAAGTAAGAAAACATCGAATAGAATTCGCGTTGCGAAATCGGGTCATACTTGTGGTCATGACAGCGACAGCAATTGAAGGTCAGCCCCAGCCAAGTCAAACCGGTGGTCTCCACCCGATCGATCACGGTTTCGACGCGCCATTCTTCCGCAATGATTCCCCCTTCGCCATTGAGTCGATGGTTGCGATGAAATCCCGTAGCGATTTTTTGTGCCAAGTTTGCCTCGGGCAACAGATCACCGGCCAGCTGCTCGATCGTAAACTGATCGTACGGCATGTTTTGATTAAAGGCCTCGATCACCCAGTCACGCCAAGGCCATTGAAAGCGGCTGCTGTCGACCTGATAGCCATTGCTGTCAGCGTACCGTGCAAGGTCCAGCCACTGCACGGCCATCTGCTCGCCGTAGCGCGGCGATTTCAGCAAGCGATCGACGACTTTTTCGTAGGCGTCGGGCGACTTATCCGCGAGGAATTGGTTGACTTCGGCTGGTGTTGGCGGGAGGCCGGTCAAGTCCAGCGTTACGCGTCGCAACAAAATTTCGCGCGTTGCTTCGGGCGCGTAGGAAAAGCCACGCGATTCGAGATTCGCGAGCAGGAAACGATCGATTTCATTTTCAACTCGTTCGGATGACTTGGGCGATGGAATTGTGGGACGCGGGGGTTTGATGAAGGCCCAATGACCCTCGTACTTGGCCCCTTCCTTGATCCAACGTTCCAGCAGTTCGACCTGCGCCGGCTTTAATGGCTTACCGATTTCACTCGGAGGCATTTGCTCGTCAGGATCGGTCGCATGAACGCGTTGAAGGAGTACACTTGCTGAAACATTCCCTGGGACGATCGCTGCGTGACCTGACTCCGCGACTTGGAAGGCAAATTCCTGCAGGTCCAATCGCAATCCTCCCTGCCGTTGCGCCTCGTCGGGACCATGACATCGAAAACAATGATCCGACAGAATTGGTCGAATATCGCGATTGAACGAAACGGGATCTTGGGCAATTGCATTCAGGGCGATCAACTCAATCGTCAAAACACCCACAATAATCAGTCTGAACAACGATCCGCTCCTGTTAAGTAAGCCACTTCGATATTCCCATTGTACTCAGGACCAGCAACTCTCAGCGATTGGTTCGCGATCGACCAGTTTTTGCAATTTCGCGCCTACAACCAAAGCAAAATAAAGATGCACCGATCAATAGTAGCCGCACAGATTTTGTTGACACGTCCGCGCATTATTCTCCGGCCCTTATTAACTCTGTAACATTCGCCGCAATATGGTCGAACTTTTCACGAAGCAACAGGCTTTCTGCAAGACTCTTGTTCCTCTTGCTGTTCAAACAATCAACAACGGTCTCGATATAATACCGCTCGAAATTCGCGGACTTTGTCCGAAAGTCGCCCCGGATTTCACTTGCACACTTCCTAATGTCTGCTTTCTGTTTTTCGGTAACCTTTAAGACTTTACCAAGCTCGCCGCCAATCAATTCGGAATAAATTCCAAACCGGAAAACGGCGGCATCGGAAAAAAGCTCTTTCAAAGAATTCAACTGATTTGGACTAAGGATCTTGGTAACTTTTGAATAAGCGTTTCTAGTCACCGTCTGTTGCTGATCGCGAGATATCTCTAACGCAAGAACAACGTTGTCTGACGTTTTTAATCGCTCGATAATCTCAAGATCAGCGGACAACATACCGCTCAATGCATCAACAACTACTTCCAATTGCTCGGGCTCAAGCTGAAGTCGATCTCGTACCGAATCAGTTTTCATCGATTCTAAGAACTCGATATAGGGGATCATTTCCTCCGCTGCAGTTGATTGAAATAAGCGATTTGCATTTTTCTGTGCAACCAAGAAGCCATCAGCAGAAACAAAAAATACGACGGGCTGATTGAGAACAGCTTGGGGGTACCTAGAACTCCATTCGTTGTTATTTTCGTCATTTAAGAGCGAAACAAACAAATCAACATTTGATGCAAATCCCAATTGATTCAAATCAAAACGTTTTCGAAGCTCCGCATGTTGCTCTTCAGTTAGCTGCGCGAGAATTTTTTGCAAATATTCTTGCGCTAACTTTTCGCCTTGTGGCTCAATCTCTTGCCTTAGCTGCACGACGGCTTTTGTGATTCGATCTTGCTCACGCTGAGTGAGTTCGAACTCTTTTTCTCGTGTTCCAAGGTCTTTAAAGTACTCAAGGGGGCCAAGTTGACGAAACTTCGCACGTTCGTCGATTTTCGAAAGAATTTCCAGTTGCCGAGGACTCAAAATGTTTCGTATCGATTTTTCAAACTTTTCCGATTCGACGCGAAATTCGTCGTTCAATTCGTTTTTTGTCTTCATAGCCGAACGCTCGTAAAGTTCAGTGCGAAACGCAGAACTACTCGATAATAGTTCCTTGATTTCGGAGCTTTGATCTACGTCGAGGTCAATCTCTTTACACACGGCTTTCAATTCCAGCAACTTCTGGCTATTCGAAAGGTATGAAATACAAAGGGTCTCAAACCGAATTACATTCACGCGGCCATCGAATGCAATTGTGAACTGCAAGCGACGATCCTTAGTCAAATAGTCTGAGTTGCCTTCCTGCGGGAATGCACTGTTTGTCAAAACACACCAACAAAATACTGCGCAGACAATAGACTTCATCGCAGACTTCATCGCAACACCCTTCGTTGATCCCAAGTTAATGACCTTTAAAGATTCATCGCCTCATCATTGACTGCTTTCAGGCAAAAAGATCAACGAATTTTCGGCGAGCATTACTTCCCCCGCCTTGCCGTTGATTCGATATTTGATTTTGAGTTGTTTTGGCGTTCCGGGTGCCGGGTCTTTTTCGAAGGCCTGATTGTAATTCGGCGAGGGGAGAAGGATCCAAGCTTGATCTTTCGCATAGCCTTGAACTTTTTGGGTCACGTCGACTTGATTGGCACCAGCGCCGTACTCGGCCTGCAAGATTTCGAGTTTAACTTTGCGAAGTCCCTCTTCTGACAATAGCTTTTCAATCTCGCCACTCGCCCCACCCAATTTTTGTGCAATCGCCAGTGTCGTTGCGGTTGCCTCGTCTTTAATCTCGGCAACCTTGCGGGCGTCGGCCGCCAGGCGAAGCGTTCCGGGGCTGGGGTAGCGTTTCAGGATTTCGAGCAAGAGTTTCTTCTCAGCCGGTTGCTTGCAAATCTGCCAGGCTTGTCGGCACATCGTAACGCGGTCTTCTTCGGACATCGTGAATTGTCGGCAGATCCGCAAGTAGCCTTTTACGGCCCGCGTTTGGAATTTCGCATCGGTCAACTGCTGCGAAAGGTCAAGCAAAACTGGAGCGGCGTCGATGGTCATCCATTCTCCTAATAAGCGGGTCGCCACGTTCTGCAATTGCGCATCCTTGCTCCGCGCGGCCAAGGAGACTGTTTCGAGGGCTTTCGTTCCACCAACGGCCCCGATGATTTCGAGGAGGCTGACGGCGGTGGGGCCTGTGTTTTTATTGAGGGCTACCGACAAGTCGTTAGCGCACTTGTCCCGATCGGGCATGCGAATCGCCGCGGCCTTGAGAGCCGCAAGGGCAATAGAACTGTCCTCGGGAGTTCGCGGTTTGATGACCTGGTTGACTAATACATCGAGGCGGTCAGCTGGAACCGTGCTACCCAACGAAGTCAGCGCGGCACTACGAACTTTGGCGTCCGAGTCACCTAGTGCTTTTACTAGTTCGTCGACCGCAACGATCTGTCGTAAGCCGACCAGTTCGAGCAAAATCGGTAACGTCTGTCGATCAGCGTTTTTTAACCGACCTACGATTTCCCGATCTACGTCTTCACCATTTAACTCTGCCAACGACGCCTTCGAGGTCGTTGAGAGCTCAGTATTTGAGTTTATGGCTGAAGCAATCAACTGGGGTACGCACGTTGCATCGCCGACTTTTCCCAAAGCTTTGACAGCAGCGATTTGCACAAGTCCCTGCTGAGTCCCAGCAATATCCAAGATCGAGTTTAGGCTCGTTGGACCAGTGCGTTCGACCAAGGCCTGTAGTACCAGTGCGCCTTTCTCCGGCGTGAGTTTGGGAATTTGTGCAAAGAGTGCTTTGTCTCCCGCCGAGCCAGGAAATTCGCGAAGAGTTTGTAGGCCCAGCGCGAAAAACTCTTTCTCCGCAGAATTTAGTTGTTCGATCAGCAGCGATACTCCGTCGACACCGCGGGTCAGAAT
>JBEBGH010000357.1:0-5294 GCA_040081565.1 Pirellulaceae bacterium | reverse complement strand
GCAATACCAATCGGTATGGCTGAGAGAAGTTTACAAAACTTCACTCAACGCCACTACCCGAATTACGCTACCATCCAATTACAACAGTACCATTCATGGGAGACACGTCTTGCAAAGTCCCCGTGGCCAGCGAGTACATTGCGAAAGTCGAATCCGCCGGCAGAATTGGGCAAAAACGAAAACACGTCAAATGCTGACACTGCGGAAACCGCGGCCCAATACCGGCCCCGCTTAATCGTCCTCTTCTTCAACTTCTTCTGGCTTTTTCGTTTCGCGAGGTCCGCCAACAATTTGGTCATCCGTTAACAGGTGCTCCAAATCAAATAACATTTCACCCAGTTTCTCGCGTTCGAATTTGAAATCGTCAAACACAAACACCCTGTCTTTGCCGTTCTCGTTGTAAGTGGCCTTGGCGATTCCTTTCTTGGCCCATTTCGATTTGTCAATTTTTTTGACATCTCGAAAGTTGACCGTTTGCCCCCAACTCGTGGTCAACCCATGCTCGGTACGTTCTACCCACTGTGTTCGCGAGGTCAGATAATAATAGAGCGCTGGGAAACCGATAAAGGCGGTGAGCAGGCACCAGAAATACTGCTGGGGAATGTCTTGTTCGATATGATCGGCTTTGTCGGCGGGCGTGACTTGAGGCCAATTTTTCTCGGCAACTTTTTTACGCCATGCTGATTTTAGTTCATCCGCCTCGAGCGTTTTGGCAAGTGTTTCGTACTCTCGGGCCATCTCTACCTTGAGGGGATACCCGACAAAGCCGTCGTACGCGAACCAAGCAGAAAAGGCC
This sequence comes from Pirellulaceae bacterium, assembly GCA_040081565.1. Taxonomy (GTDB): domain Bacteria; phylum Planctomycetota; class Planctomycetia; order Pirellulales; family Pirellulaceae; genus BJ22. The sequence goes on along the minus strand of JBEBGH010000357.1, from coordinate 4,498 downwards.
AGGCATGAAACGGCGACTAACAAGTATCGCCACAAGTAACTCTTCTGAAAATTCGCCCGCAGTGCCATTGAGTAGACTCTTGTCGTGAAATTTGTTACGCGTGAAAAATCAATCGCTGCTTTTTAACACGAATCTGCAAGACTGGGTGTAAAACGTTTACGAGTACGCTTAATTTTTCCCTGAAATCGCCAATTTTCCAACTGGGGTGGCATTGAGATATCATACGAAATCGGAGGCTCTCAGGTATTCATCTTAACACGGGGGAATTTCGCATTGAGGTAGAACTGTTCTTTGAACATTCGCGCTAGATCGACTCCCTCAAGCTCAACGATGACACCTTCATTGCGGCGAATTCGCCCTAACTTTCCGACAATGTTGACGGTTTGACCGTCATGAAACGTCACCGTTCCAGAAATTTCCTGGCCAATCTGAAATATCAAATTTACGACGCGAGCAAATTGCAAACTTCGTTCGGCAATTTCTGTGACTTCAAATTGCTGGCCGTTCAATTCCAGCTTGGGCCGATCCATGATGGGATAGCGCAAGCGGTAAAATTCGCGATGATTAATTGAAGTTTCCGGCATGAAAAACCTCCGAGTGACCGCTTACAAAGGCGGGCGTTCAAGCACTCGTGTTTGCATTTGTGACAGGAGTCCTACAGCAATATGAACTGTAGTGCGCAATAAAGAAAGCCAAAACCGGAACATCAATCTGCAAACAATTGAATGCTCCGGTGGTTCTGTTTGGGTCGATTATTTGGAAGATTGCGCCGGACTGGTGTTTATTTGTCCTCGGGCTTGATCCCCATTTTGCTTCGGTTGGGATATGCCGGACGTTGAGGAGGTTGGAATCCCTGGCCATTTTTTAGAGCTTTAAGCATTTCCTCGATGGCCACATCGAGTTGAGGATCGCCACCGTTTTGCATTTTGGCGGGATCGTCGACGACCCGCAAGTCGGGATCGACTCCATGGCCCTCGATGCCCCAAGTTCCATCCAGATCGTAGTAAGCAAAAGTTGGCGCGGTCACGCTGGAACCATCAATGTTGGTGGGACCACCCGAAATGCCGACCAAGCCTCCCCACGTGCGCATCCCGATGAGTGGTCCAAGTTTGTTCTGCTTGAACAGCGCCGGAAACATGTCACCACCAGATCCGGCCATGCCGTTGATCAACATACACTTCGGACCTTGGTGCGCATCCGGAGGCCAGATCCAATCGCGTCCATCGCGGCGTGCCCAGGCATTGGTTGCCGGACGATTCAGCAACTCAATGAAGCGAGTCGGAATTTGCCCACCGCCATTCCAGCGATCGTCAATGATCAACGCATCTTTATGGAGTTGGCCATACAACATTCGAACCAAGTCGTTTTGCCCCGGAACACCGGTATTCACAACGTAGATATAGCCAATCTTGCCTCCTGATTTCTCGTCGACGTATCGGCGATTGGCTTCGATCCATTGTCGGAACCGAAGGTCGTCGTCACTGCCTCGCAGTTTGATAACCACTTTTTTGTCCTGATCATCCAACTTCGGGTCAGCACTTACGGTCATCGAGACCACCATTCCTGCCTTGCCGATAAACGCCTGGTAGGGGCTTTTGGAGGTTGAAAGTGGAACGCCATTGACGGCCAAAACGTAGTCACCAACCTTGACGCCGGCGCCGATCAGCGGATTGCGCGCATCGACGTCCCACGCCGCTCCCTGGAAAATCTCCTGGATACGATAGGCACCGTCGGCCAGTTCAAATCGGCACCCTGGCAATCCAACGTTGACGCTCTCCGGATTCTCGACGTCGCCCTCGCGATAATAGGCATGTCCCACATTGAGTTCGGAAATCATTTCTTTAATCAAAAAGCTGACGTCTCGGCGAGACGCACAATCGTCCAGCATCGCCGCATAATGATCGCCGATTTTCTGCCAATCAACTCCGTGCATCGTCGGGTCGTAGAAGAAATCACGCTGCACGCGCCACGATTCCTTCAAGACCTGCTTCCATTCAGCGCGGCGGTCGATCTCAACCTCCATGCCCTTCGTAACGACAGCGCTTTCCAATTTTTGGCCAGCGGCCGCATCACAAATGAAGGCCTCGCCCGGACCTTTAATGACCAGCAGTTTCGTACCGTCCGCGGAAATCCCGAACCCCTGAACATTGGCGACAACGTCCTTTTCTTTCGGATCGTCTTCGGTCATATCGAACAGCTTAAGTGTCTGACTTGGCCCCCCGTCGCCGTCGCCCCCTCGTCCACCGGATTCAACACGGCCGTAGATCAATTGGCCTTTGTTGTTCACAACGATGTCTGAAATTGCACCTGGTTTCACGGGCAGCGCAAACGAGCGCGCCTCAAGTTGGTCGAAGTCGATTTGCAAAGGCGGAGATTCCTTTTTCTCGTCTTTCTTGTCGGCAGCATCTGCCGGTTTCAGGTTTGCTTCATCGCTAGTCGTCGCAGGTTTTTCTGCTCCGTTCTTTCCGGATTCGTCTTTAGCGGACTCACCGGATTTGGATTCATCTTTCCAAGACTCTTCGTCGCTCTTGGCCGCTAGCGGATTTTTGACGTCTGGTCGCAAGGGCATCGCCATCACGCCTTGGGTATCGGAGTAAATGAAAGTCGTCCCCAAGTCTTCATACTTTGGAGACGTAAACGATCGACTGCTGACGAAATACAAGAAATCACCCCGTCGATCAAACACTGGCGAGGCATCGTTGAAGAAGCCCGCCGTCACTTTTTGCTTCGTTCCGTTTTCGGCATTGAAAACCCACAACGCATTCGTCGACGAGCGGTTGTCTTCCGCTCGGGCATACGCGATCCAGCGACTGTCATGCGACCATGTAACATTTACCTGTGACGACGTAGGGTCACGATCGATCTGCTTGGTCTCCTGGGTCTCAAGAGAGTGCAAGAAAAGACCGCCGGTCTTGTCGGTAAACGTAATCCGTTTCGAGTCCGGCGACCAGTTCGGAGCGTAGCGATAACAATTCCCGTCTTTGGTCAGCTGCTTCGGCTCGCCAACTCCGTCGGATTGAATGATGTACAGTTCGTACTCGCCGGTCGCATCAGAGAAGTATGCCAGCCAACGTCCATCAGGACTCCATGCCGGCATTCTTTCGGCAGTGCCGCTGGTTTGGGTCAAATTTCGAGGGGTACCATTTTTTGCCGGCAACGTCCACAAATCGCCGCGAGCTTCAACCACAACACGTTTGGCATTAGGCGATAAATCAGCGTTGACGATGAACTTCGAAGCGTCCACCCGGTTGGGGCGCAATTTGGGTCGATCGCCCGGAATAGAAATGGAAACTGGTGTAGTTTTGTTAGTAGCCAAATCAAGCAAATGCAGCATCTCACCGTTTTGGAAGACGATCTCACCCTTGCCTTCCGGGCCAGGACCATTGGCTGGCCAGCGGCAATCGTTGTCCGTGAAGTTGGTGACTTGACGACGCTCTTCGGTTTCCGTGTTGTACATCCAGATGTTCAAGCGGTGTTCGGGACCAGCATCGCACAGATAATAAACAACCTTGCCATTCCACATTGGAATCGTGTCGGTCCCTTCGAAATCCGTCATTTGCTTGGACGCCTTCGTATCCAAATTGAAAAGCCAAATGTCAGATGCCATGCCACCGCGGTAGCGTTTCCAAGTGCGATAATCGGACCCGTGCGGCGTATAGGCCAACCATTTCCCGTCGGCTGATATCGTGCCATTCGTTCCGTACGGGACTGGCACGTCGGATTCCAGCGGATCGTTGGGGCCTTGGATAAACAACTGCGGTTGTCGTCCGAGGCCGGCGAAACCATTGGAGGAAAAAATCAATTTGCCATCGGGCGTCCAATCACACAGCAATTCGCTCGCAGGATGGTACGTTACGCGGCTAGCAGGTCCTCCGGCCAACGGCACAGTGTAGATGTCTTGATTGCCGTCGTAGTTGCCAACGAACGCAACTGTCGATCCATCGGGACTAAAACGCGGGACGGACTCCTCCCCAAGGGGAGCAGCCAGCAACGACGCGGTTCCGCCAGTGCGAGGTACCGTCCAAAGGTCCTCGCCGTAAACGAACACGATCGAGTCCTTGCTGACATCAGGAAACCGCATCATGCCAGCATTGGGTATGGTCTGAGCGGAGAGCTGCTGGATGAAAATGGCTAAGGAAAAAACAGCTCCTAAATGGCTTATGATTCGAGAACGCGTCATGTTGGCAATATTCCTGCGGCGAAGGTTAAAAACTGATACTTGCATGAAGATATCCCAGTCCGGTCCCACAAATGTTTCAGCGATTGAAAAAACAACTTGGCGGCCCGATTAATTCACGCGTCATTATGCTTGGAATACGCGGAGAATCAGCGAAAAAGCCTCGTTTTTTGGGGGCCAAAGAAAATTGAATCAAAGGAATTGGAATTTCCTGTTGGCTGACAAGTTTTGGTAAGGCTCTGTCTCAACTTTGGAAATTGCTTGAGATTTTGTCTCAAAGCTAGACAAAAAAATTGGGTTTTATTTCCTGAAAAATTCAAT
>JBEBGH010000072.1:0-18888 GCA_040081565.1 Pirellulaceae bacterium | reverse complement strand
ACTTTGTTCTTCACAAGCGGCCGCCACCAGGGCAAGACTTTTTCAATTGACCAATCGATCATCAAGCTTGGGCGTTCATCCAAAAATGACATCCGCCTCCACGATGAAGAAGCGTCAAGATTTCATTTAGAGATTCGCCGCCAAGGCTCAAGCGTTGCTGTTGTGGACCTGAATAGTTCAAACGGTACATACGTCAACAAGGAGCGGGTGCACTTGGCCCAATTGCAAAACGGTGACACGATTACCGTGGGCGGTACCCATATCCTGTTTTCCAACCCGCTCGAGGCACAAGATGTCGATAGTGATTTGATCTTTCAGATCTCGGATGACTTCGATTCCGATGGTTTACTCCCCGATGGATTTCGCAAGGACACAGTAAGGAATCTAACTCGGGTATCAAAAGTTGACGGCAGTTCGAAAGATTCTGCTGAAGCGCGGGCTCCTATCGTGGTTGCTAAAGCCAAACCGACGCTGCAGGTCATCATCGATACGTTCAGTATCATCCGTTGCACCAATGACGAACAGCTTTTGCTGCAAAAGATCTTGGAAAAGGTCGCGGAAATGACGTCAGCCGATCGTGGCGGCATCATGCTTCATTGCCCGCATACGAAAGAATTCCTGTTAGTTGCCTCGGTGATTCGCAACAGAAATTCGCCGGTTAAGTCTGTGTTGAAAGTAAGTGACACGATTATCCGTTTTGTAACTTTAATGCAGCAAGGCGTTCTAACGAATGACGCTCGCGCCGACCAACGATGGCAGGAAAGCGACAGTTTGGTGAACACGGGTGTTCGCGAGGCGATTTGTGTACCCATGATCGGACGCGCCGGGATCTTGGGTCTAATTTACGTCGATACCCAAGCGGATGTGAATCTCTTGAATAATTTACTCGAGAATCGTCGGTTTACATCGCTGCAATTGGAAACGGTCAATGCCGTGGCCCAACAGACAGCGTTGGCTATTGAGGTCTCGCGATCCTATGCGGCGTTGATTGCGTCGGAGCGGTTGGCTGCGATCGGAGAGGTCACGGCAATCATTTCCCACAACATTAAAAACACGATGCAGGGCATTAAAAGCGGAGCATTCTTGATTGAGAACGGGCTCGCCAAAGGTGCTTTGGAAACCGTACAGCGCGGCTGGGAAATCGTGAAGAAACATCAGGAAATTTGCTTTAACGATTTTCTGAATATTCTGTCGTATAGCGTTTCCCGTGAGCCAACGCGAGTTTCCACAAGTATCTCCGCTTTGCTGGGAAAAGTTTGTCAGTTGGCCGAGCCCGCTGCCCAGAAAAAAGGCGTTGCCATCGTTCTGCCAATGGATTTGCCTCCCACATGGGAATTTGAAGTGGACGATCAAGGGATTGTGCATTCAATTCTGAATTTGGTGCTTAATTCGATCGAGGCTTGTGATGGCAGGGCAAACCCTTGTGTCACAATTGCCTGTCGGGTCCTCGATTCTTTACACGCGGAGATCATCGTCCAGGACAATGGCCAAGGCATTCCTTGGGAGATTCAGAAGAAACTCTTCAATGAGTTTGTGACGACGAAGGGCCAACAGGGATCGGGATTGGGAATGATGAGCGTTAAAAAAGTGATCGAGGAACATCGCGGTAAAGTAGAGTTTCAATCGATTCCGGATGTTGGGACAAAGTTCATCGTCCGAATTCCGATCTCTGCAAATTCAGACTCAATTGCTTGAATGGTCTAAATTGGCCTTTAATCGGTCAAAATTCTTGGGTTTTGAACCGTGGAATTTCATTCCCGGGCTACTTTAGGGCTTATGTTATAATGGACGTTTTCGGCGCCGTTGATTGAAACGGTCGAATTGATTCCGCAAGTTCTTGCTTGACAAAGCAGCCTTGTTTTTCATCCACTCCTTTGTTGTTGAAGATCGCAATGAAACTGATCGCATTGTTTTTCAGCTTGGCCATTGGCGCGAGCTCTTTGTGGGCCCAAGTCGATTCCACCGTGCCGACCCAAGGCCTGCATCAGGCTCGACCAGAATGGCTGATGATCGACGGCGCAACCGTGCATGTCGCGGCGGATAAAATATTGGAAAACGCAGCGGTCTTGATCCAAGGGAATCGAATTGTCGAGGTCGGCACCACGATTAAGCCCCCTGCCGGTACTCGGATCATTTCGGGCAAGGGGAAGCATGTCTATCCCAGCTTTATTGATCCATACGTTCCTGTCGCGCTTGAGAAGAGCGAATTGGCGTCAACATCCTATTGGAATGGAAACATTCGACCTGATCGAAGTGCTGCTGTCACGGGATCGCTGAATTTGGTGAAAGTCAATGATTGGCGCAAGGCAGGATTTGGAGCCGCTGTGCTGGCTCCGAATTCGGGAATCGTGCAAGGAAAGAGTGCTTTGTTTTTGCTCGGCGATGGCGATCCGAAACAAACCTTGTTACGCGCCGATGTAGCAATGAACTTGAGCCTGACTCGTTCCGTCCAACCGTTTGGTGAGGAGCGTGGCGCAGGTGGCGGTCCCACTTCTCCGATGGGTGCCTATGCACTTGGTCGACAAGCCATGCACGACGCGATTTGGTATCGCGATGCCTGGAAACTTGCGCAAGCCAATCCGAAACTAAAGCGACCTGAGGTGAACGCTTCTTTGACTCATTTACTACCGGTCATTGAGGGTTCGATGCCAGTTGTGATCAAGGCGTCGAATGAAATTTTTGCTTTACGTGCAAAACGATTCGCTACCGAATTCGGTCTTCGTTGGATTTTGCTCGGAAGTGGAATGGAATACCGACGATTGCAGGAAATTGCTGATTTGAGCGTGCCTGTAATATTGCCACTCAACTTTCCGGATCCCCCCGAACTGAACACGCCGATGGATGCCTTAGTAGTATCACTTGAGGATTTAATGCATTGGGATCATGCACCCGAAAATCCCGCCCGCCTCGCGAAATCCAACGTACAACTGGCGTTTACGGCCAATGGATTGGACAACCCAGGAGAATTCCTGGGGAAAGTTCGACTTGCTGTCCGCCGCGGTTTGGCCGAAGCAGACGCTCTGCAGGCCCTAACCATCAACGCCGCCCGTTTAATGGGTGTCGAGGACCAAATGGGGACCCTCGAAAAGGGCAAGATTTCCAACTTTATTGTCACCGACGGCCCTCTCTTTGACGACAAATCCAAAATCATTAGTAGTTGTGTGGGCGGCCAGTACTTCGAATACGATCGGCTGCCGGCGCGCGAATTCGACGGTTTGTGGGCTGTTGAAACCGAAGGCGATACGAAAGACTTTTTTCTGACGATTGCTACCAAGCCAAAACTCGCGGTAAGCATTTTCACCGAGGACCCAACCTCCTCCGACAAAAAACCTTTAGATGTCAAGAATCCAAAAGTTGTTAACACCCAAGTCTCAGGCGGTGTTGACGCAGCGGTCATTGGCCAGGAAGGAAAGGCTTTGTTCAGCATCAGCGTCGACGTGCCCGAACAAGGCATGGGCATGCTGTTTTTGCCGGATGGTCAGCGAATCTCTTTAATCGTTAAACGATTGGGCGACGCTCCAAAGAAGAAGGAATCAAAAGAGGACAACGCGCCAAAAGAGGAAGGAAAATCTGAAAAACCTCCTCAAGAAACGGAGACAGATGAGGACACAAGCGCTGAAGACGACGAGTGGGACCGCGTATTTGCGGCGGCTCAAGATTTGTCGGCGCATAACCACACGCATGGCGGCCCGCTGTTTGCCGCGAATTGGCAAGAAGAAAAAGACCCAGTGGCCAAGGGAGGAGATTCGAAAGAAAAGAAATTGCCACTCGAGCCTTCTTCGTATCCCGTCAATTATCCGTTCGGTGACTATGGCCGAGTGGCGATTCCTGAACCGGTTCAACAATTGTTGATTCGCAATGTAACCGTATGGACGAGCGGGCCCCAAGGCAAACTGGAAAACGGTGCCGTTCTAATCGAAAACGGTTTGATCAAACAAGTTTTTTCCGCAGGCCAGGCATTGCCCGAAGTCCCTTCGTTCGATGGCAAGGGAATGCATTTAACTCCGGGGTTGATTGACTGCCACTCTCACATGGCAACCGACAGCGGTGTTAACGAGGTCGGGCAGGCGATTACGGCCGAAGTCCGGATTGGAGATTTCATCGACTGTGACGACATTACGATCCATCGCCAATTGTCAGGTGGATTGACAACCTCCAATATCCTGCACGGATCTGCAAATCCTATCGGCGGACAAAATCAGGTGATCAAACTGAGGTGGGGGCAGAACGATGACGGCATGAAATTCAAGGAAGCACCGCAGGGAATCAAGTTTGCCTTGGGCGAAAATGTGAAACAAAGTAATCGCCGCAGTCCGGAACCAGCGACCCGTTATCCACAAACTCGAATGGGAGTCGAGCAACTGATGCATGACACCTTCCGAGCGGCACGAGAATATGAAGCGGCGCACAAGAACTGGAAGGCCAACCGTACGGGATTACCACCGCGCGTCGACCTGGAGTTGGAGGCGATTGTCGAAATCCTCAATCATTCCCGCTGGATTCACTGCCACAGTTATCGGCAAGATGAAATTCTCGCTTTGATTCGTGTGCTCGACCAATACGGAATCACGATCGGTTCCTTCCAGCATATTCTTGAGGGCTACAAGGTTGCGGACGCGATCGCCAAACATGGTGGCACGGCCAGCGCCTTTTCTGACTGGTGGGCTTACAAATACGAAGTGATTGACGGTATCCCTCAAGCGGGCGCATTGATGCACGAAGCGGGAATTGTGGTCTCGTTCAATTCCGACGACAGCGAGCTTGCTCGACACATGAACCATGAAGCTGCCAAGGCGGTTCGTTATGGAAATGTGTCCGAAGAAGAGGCTTTGAAATTCGTGACGCTCAACCCAGCAAAACAGTTGCGAATTGATCAATATGTCGGAAGCATTGAGGCGGGTAAGCATGCGGACTTCGTTTTGTGGAGCGGACATCCTCTCGCCCTATCCAGCCGTTGTGAACAGACCTGGATCGATGGCCGCAAATACTATGACCGAGCCGAAGCCGAGAAAATTGCACAAGAGCAATCGCAGCAACGTGCGGTCTTGATCCAAAAGGCCCTTAAGGTTGACCCGGGCAAGAAACCTTCGATCGCCGAGCAAATTGACGAGTCCCTTTTGTGGCCTCGTTACGACGAGTATTGCCATGGTCACTCTCACGATCATGTTCACGAAGATCGATAGTTTTAAAAAAGATTGAAAAAGACAATTAAATTTCCGTTGGTGGATTCATGAATAAAACGATTTGTTTTGTAGCGATTCAACTCTTGGCCTGGATGACGCCCGTTGCGTACTCCCAAGTGCCACCCCCTGCTCCACCGCAATCGGCTCCGGTGCTGCTTACGGGAGCTACAATCCACACGATAACGGGCGAGACTATCGAAGACGGACAACTGCTGTTTGTCGACGGGAAGATCGCAGCGGTCGGCAAGACGGTGGAGGCACCGTCGCAAACGACTGCGGTTTCCTTTGCTGGACAGCATATCTATCCGGGAATGATCGAAGCCTATTCGCAGATCGGATTGACCGAGATCTCGTCCATTCCGGCAACGCTCGATCATACGGAAACGGGCTCGATTAACCCAAACGTTCATGCGCAAGTGGCCATCAATCCGGATAGCGATATCATCCCCGTTACTCGATCAGGCGGCGTACTCCTGGCGCTTTCGGTTCCAACCGGCGGAATGATTTCTGGTCGTTCAACGCTCATTCAATTGGATGGTTGGACCTACGAAGACATGACCGTATTGCCGAACGCGGCGCTGCATCTCAACTGGCCATCGAGTTTTCGGCCAGCTCGGCGGCGACCTGTTCCAAATGAAGACCAAGCGAGTCCCGACGACCGAATCCGCGAACTTCGCGAGTTGTTCGAACAAGCAAGAAATTATCGCCAGTTGCGCGAGCAACCTTCATCGGGTCAATCGCTGGATTTGCGACTGGAGGGTTTGGGCGACGTGGTTACCGGCAAAATTCCATTGATGGTTCGCGCCGACCAATTGGCCGATATTCAAGCCGCCGTTGCATTTGCCGTCGAACAAAAAACAAAATTGATTATCCTTGGCGGATACGACGCTCCAATGTGTGCTGATCTGCTCAAGAAACATGATGTGCCCGTAATTGTATCGGCGGTCTATCGCCTACCGCTTCGCAAGAGTGATCCGGACGACCATGCTTACACGTTGCCGGCGCGACTGCAGGCTGCAGGAATTCGCTTTTGCATTTCCAGTGCAGATCGCTCGGAGACATGGAATTCGCGAAACTTGCCATTTCATGCAGGCACGGCAGTAGCTTTCGGATTGTCGGCTGACGAGGCGCTTAAGGCAGTGACTCTCTATCCCGCGAGAATTCTGAATGTCGCGGATCGCGTCGGTTCGCTTGAAGTTGGCAAGGACGCAACGGTCTTCGTTTCGAGTGGCGATCCGCTGGACACTCGTTCATCGATTACCGCAGCATTTATTCAAGGCCGAGCGGTTGATCTTTCGAATCGACAGACACGTTTGTACGAAAAGTACAAATTGAAATACGAGCAGCAGAAACCAGCATCGCCCAAATAACCGCCGTGCGAATGGAGCAAGTTGTTAATTTGTGCCGAATGCACAAGTCTGGCCGCGCAATGACCGCGATTTCCCCGAGGCACGTCCAGGTTTCGATATCGACGCGACTATCAAAAACCCATAAAATCATGGCAATAACTCGTTGCTGAAATGGGAATTGACCAGCTGTCTTGGCACTTGCCAAAGACCGCTAGCAATTGCCACCGGCGAGAATCAGCAGACGACAATGGATTTAGTCGTCACGGCACTTCCCAGATTTTGGATTTGATATGCCTTTTCCGAAGCGATTTTTTTCACGGCGCATTCCCGTTTTTTACAATGTGGCGATGCTGATGCTTTGCATCGTCTTCTTTTTGCTGCCATTCGGCTTGCGCGGAGCGCGGATGGCCGTGAGCGAAATTCAGAACAATGTGGCGGACTGGCTGCCGAAACACTTCGAGGAAACCGTCGATCTGGTTGAATTCCGCAAGTACTTTCTGGGCGATGCCTTCGTTGTGGTCAGCGGACCGTGGTGCAAAGAAGGTAATTCGGTATTCAATAACTTCAGGAATAAAGTGTTTGAAGAATCGCTCGCGTACGAGCAGGTTCTTCGCGAACAGAACGCGACCGAAATCATCCGCGCCCATAAGCTAGGTGACCAGTTGGGGCTGATGTCGATCGGAACCTATCATGAGGACTGGGGGCAGTACTCGGAGAAATGGCTGCGTGGGAAGAACCAGAAATGGTATTTCGTAAATCGCAAGGGCGAACTCTATGAATGGGACGGACAGAACAACGTCGTCGAGGGCGTTAAGCGGTTTTTCGAACGAATGGCGGATGGGCGCAACCGAGCCACAGGAAAATTCATCGACCGATTCGGTCCGCCCGCAGATGACGATGAAGCAACGCCAAATCCGTTTTATACCAATCCAGAGTTATTGTTTGCCCGTCCCTTTAAGACAGTCTTGTCCGGGCCCGATGCATTGGCCCAGATGGCGGGGCCCAACGGTACTTTGCGGATTGGTGATGTCGATGATAAAGATGCCGCTGCGTTTGAGGCATTTATCGAGGGCCACAAACGTTTGACAGGAGCGCTCTTTGGCCCCACCCCACCGCCGTCGTTCAAATGGACCTATGAGTCCTTGTTGCAAAACGTGGACGACCGAAATCTGCTGTCGCAACTAAAGTCGGCGGAGATTTTTCGAACGAAATTTGATGAGTTTATCAAGCAGAAGCTGGCAACTCAATTTGACAATGATATGGGCAAGTTGCTGAATTCCACGGACGCAACCCGATTGGAGTTATGGCTGCGGATGTGGGATGAAATGGGCCTTACTCCGCCAGCTCGTCAGACTTGTTTAATTGTGACCATCAACGATCCTTTTTTGGAAGAACTGGATCGGATCGTCGGTAGCGATTGGTTTGGTAAACCGCGCGGACGATTGTTGGAATTGGCTGTTGCCAAGTGCGGATTGGCCAGCGAGAACGTACACTTCGGCGGCCCGCCGAGCGACAACGTCGCGATCGACGAAGAAGGCTCAAAGACGCTCTTGCGATTGGCTTCGTTGTCTGGCTTGGTTGGCGTCGCCTTGGCTTACTATAGTTTTCGCAGCGTTCGCGCGACGATGATCATGTTTTTCGTTGGCGTTGTATCGGCCGTTTCCAGTCTGGGATACGTCTGGTTCCTCGGCAGTCGTCTGGATGCAATTCTGATGACCATGCCGTCGTTGATTTATGTTTTGGCCATGTCGGGAGCCGTGCATCTCATCAATTATTATCGAGACGCTCGGCAGGAAGTTGGGCATTATCAAGCGGTCGATATCGCGGTCCGACATGGTTGGTTTCCGTCATTCCTTTGCGTCTTTACAACCGCGATTGGCTTGTTTTCGTTGTGTACCAGCAACTTGGCGCCGATTTGGAAGTTCGGCTTTTTCTCCGGAATTGCCACACTCGCGACGTTAGTCATTTTGTACACGTATGTTCCGGCAGCCTTGACTATTTGGCCTCCTGATCGCAAGCCAAAAAGTAAGTCGAAAGCCGATTCGTCAAAGTCGAGTGATACCCGGGAGTCACGTTTTTGGGCAGCGATTTGTGAATTCTGTGTAGTGCGGCACCGACTTGTACTCGTCGTGTCCGGAATTGCAATGCTGTTTTTTGCAGTGGGTATCACCAAGATGCAAACGACGGTCCAATTGCTCCAGTTGTTCGACAAGGATTCCAAAGTCCTCAAAGACTACACTTGGATGGAAAGCAATCTTGGCAAACTTGTTCCGATGGAAATCATCGTCAATGTTGACCAACGAGCGCACATGGAGAATCGTCCTGAAGCGGTGGAGCCAGAAACGGCGGCAAACGAATTGATCGCCAAAGAGCCAGAAAACGTAACACCGGCATTCGATATCGATCGCGAACTGAAGTTTACTTTTTTAGAACGTTTGGAGGCGTCCCACCGTGTTCGGCGGCAACTGGAAAATATTTTTGGTCCAAATCAACTGAATATTGTCGGCGCGGGAATGTCGAGCGACGTCTTTGTGCCCATGCAGTTTGTGGATTCCCAATTGGATACCGGATCAACCGTTGGAACACGGTACGTATTTAACGCCCGGCTAGTCTCTCAACGCGACGCGATGATTGCGCAGGACTATTTGGCCATCGCTGACAAGGATTTGTTCACTCCGGAATCAGACTCGATCTATTCACGCGATCCGAATTACGATAACCGGGAAATGTGGCGAATTAGTTTGCGGCTCGCGGCATTGGTGGATGTTGATTACGGCAAATTTGTCAACGATTTGAAGATGGTGGTCGAGCCCATCATGTCGGCTTATCGTTATCGGACAGATATCCTGGGGCAGTTCTACACGAATTCTCACGCGCCAGTCGATAAGAAAGACTTGTTTGTGATTGTCGGACGAAATCCTGATCGCGTGGGAAAGGAATTGAAGTTGCCCAAGTCGACCAAGGAATACAATTCCACGATGATCGATCAAACGTACATTTTTTCTTCGACGCTCGACGATCTTCTTGAAAATCGCGGGGTAAGCAAAAAGATTTGGATTGATCCTATTGTGGCTGAAAAGGGGGAAAGCACTCCGTCTACTGAAAAATGGGCCGAGTCATTAAAGAAAGCTGCTTGTGTTATTTTCGTGGAAGACTCGCCTTATTTTGATTTGGCATTTGCTAGGGAGCATGCACCGCTCGTTATCGATTGTCGATCGCATAAATTTGGGCCGCAGAAAAAGGAGCCTTTTACTTCCACAATGACAGCGATGAATCGAAAGACGATCGCTAACGAAGACGTTGCCGTTACGGCGACATACACCGGAATTGTCCCGATTGTTTACAAGGCTCAAGGTGCGCTGTTGTACAGCTTGATCCAGAGCATGTTCACATCGTTCTTGACAATCTCCCCGATCATGATGGTTCTGTTGCGTGATTGGCGCGCCCCGTTCAATTGGAAAAACGCGTTGAATTTCCGGGGCGGTCTGATTAGCATGATCCCGAACGTTTTCCCCTTGATTCTGGTGTTCGGATTCATTGGATACGTTGGGTTTAAGGTCGATATCGGCTCGATGATGACCGCCAGTGTGGCGTTAGGTATTGCGGTGGACGATACGATCCATTTTCTTACTTGGTATCGATATGGATTGTCACAGGGCTTACAGCGATTGGATGCGATTCGCGCAGCCTATAAACACTGTGCGTCCGCGATGCTGCAAACCTCATTGATTGGCGGGATTGGACTTTCTGTATTTGCCTTGAGCACCTTCGTGCCCACCCAACGATTCGGCATTCTCATGTTGGTCATCTTGCTGGTTGCCGTTTGCGGTGACTTGCTGGTTTTGCCAGCGATATTGGCGAGTCGACTTGGGAAATATTTTGGCGAACCCGCACCGGTGGTTCCTGCCGCCGCAGCATCTGGTACGGAAAGCGAAATATCACTTGCGGATAATGCTCGGATCGTCGAATTTCCGAAAAATCATGCCTACGAACGCGAAGTGCGCAAGTTCAAGAATACTTGAACGCAGGGCGATTGCCTGAATTTGCCATTCATTATTACTTCTCAAGTCGTCGTCTAATTGCGATTTGAAATGCGCCGAAGAAAACCGTCATCAGCGGGCTCACGTAGTTGAACACGCAATAGGGCAAATAGTGCAGAGTTGGGACTTGCAGAACTCCCGCTTGTGTTGCCCCGCAAGTGTTCCAGGGAACTAGAACGCTGGTTACCGTTCCCGCGTCTTCCAGGGTACGACTAAGGTTTTCCGGAGCCAGGCCACGGTCTTCAAAAGTTTTGCGAAACATTCGCCCTGGGACGACGATCGCCAAGTATTGGTCTGCGGCGGCAATATTCACCAACACGCAACTTGCGACCGTGGTCCCAATCAATGAACCAGTTGATTGGGCCATGCGAACGAGCGGGAGAGTGATGCGTTCCAGTAAGCCAATGGCCTCCATGGCCCCTCCAAAACACATCGCGCAGAAAACCAGCCAAATGGTCGAAAGCATTCCTGTCATTCCTTTGCTTTTGAACAAATCGGCGTTTTTGGGGTTGGCTTGAAGTTGAACCATCAGCGCATTGACTTTTTCTTCCGGATACCCTTTCTCCACGAAGATACCTCTAATTTTTGCTTCATCGGGAGACAACGCTGTAGCAATACTCATCGCGTTGACCACTGAGTTGTAAGCGTTTAAGGAATAGCGAAACCAGGATTGTTGTTTATCGGGTTCTGTTTGTTTCGTTTCTGATGGGGAACCAATCGTTGGTGAATTCGCCGCAATTGTCCCGGATTCGCTAGTTGGCGACCCAAGTTTCTTATTAACCTCAACTGCCAGTTCATTAATGACTTGGGGTTGAAAGATGATCGCCACGACTGCTCCTAGAATCATGGCGACAAACAGGGCTGACAAGGCATCAAATTTCATCAGCACCATGATCACGACCAAAGCGGGAACTGCGAAGAGAAACGGCGAAATCATGAATTTTGCTTCGATCATCGCCAACAGAGTCTCAGCGGACGCTTCCGTTGTTTGGAGATTCAAATTCAGTGATAGAATCCAAAACACGGCGACCGTAATGATGTAGGTGGGTACTGTGGTGTAGAGCATGTACCGCACATGCGTAAAGACATCGGTCCCCGCCATGGCCGGAGCCAGATTTGTTGTGTCGGACAATGGTGAGATTTTGTCTCCGAAATAGGCCCCCGAAATAATCGCGCCGGCAGTCATCGCGGGATTCAGTCCCAAAGCATTTCCAATTGCAATCAATGCCACTCCGACAGTCGCAACCGTGGTCCAACTACTGCCGGTCGCGACTGAAACGATTGAACAGACGATCAACGAGGCGACCAAAAAAGTCTCGGGGGTTAATATTTTCAGTCCGTAGTAAATCATTGCCGGGACAATGCCACTGATCATCCATGTCCCTGAGAGCGCGCCAATCAACAACAAAATCAGCATCGCGACGATTGAGGAGTTGAGGCTGGCAACCATTCCTTCAAGGATTTTCACAAACGGTACACGAAGATACTGACCAATGAGAACGGCAATGGCCGCGGCCATTATCAAGGCAATCTGATTCGCACCATAGGTCGCCGAATCGCCGTACAACCAAACGTTCAATCCCAAAAGTGAGATCAAGACGATCAACGGCAGAATTGCCAACCACAAGGGAATGTTTTCGATCTTTGAATTCAGTACACCGGCTTCTCGCACTGGAAAGCTCCCGAATTGGACGTTTCAGCAAACAAGGCCGGATTATTTGAACAAATCGCGTGCAGTCTGAGAACTACTGCAGAACGAAGCGATACCGATTTCGCCAAGCAATGAGCTGCAAAAGGTCGATTTGTTTTCCCCGGGAGCAATCAGCTTCCACATTCAACAGCCGAGCGAGCCAAGCTTAGATGTTCCTCGCGAAACTCCTGCCGACGAGCAACATAGTCGGGAACAGCATCGTAGAACAAAAGGAAATGCACGATTTTTTCCTTTTAGAATTTTGAAATCGGCCGAAAGAGAAATCCGCTTGGATCGCTCTTGAAGAAAAGATGGCGGTGCAGACCTCAAAAGTCACAGTTGCCCTGCCATCTAAAGAAATGCGGTCGACTGGACTTGAACCAGCATGAGATTGCTCTCACCAGGCCCTCAACCTGGCGCGTCTGCCAATTCCGCCACGACCGCGTAAAAAGGCACGTTAAAGTGTAGTGGACAGCCATGTTATTGGTCAAGGCGTGGCCTTGTCGAAGACTGTAACCGACCCGTTTTGGTTCGCGCGATTGCCGCCCCCAAGATGGTTACTTTTTTTCGTCCTTTTTGCCGGGGAACAGATTTTGTAAGCCCTTGAAAAGATCGATGGATGGAAGCGGCCCCGCAGTGCTCGCCGATCGTTCGAGGTCCAAATATCCATGCAGTGAATATTGGTTGCCGACTTCCATTAATTCGGCCTCTAAACCTCTAAACCAATTGAGGAATGGTGCCGAATACGTGCTCGGGATTTTCGGTTGGGAAAAATCGGGCCACGCGGTCGAGACCCAAATATTCCGTCCTGGGATTTCTCGCAGTTGATACTTTCCGCCTAAGGCACATGTTAACCGGACGTCGAGCAGTTGTTCGGCAAAAGCAAGCGAGTCCTCTGTCTGAATGTGAAACTGTTCGGAGATCAGGTTCAAGAGTTGCGCATTTGCGATCGATGTCTCCCATGCCCGGCGATAATTAACAACATTTGCCCAGCCGTTCAATTGCGATTGACCAAAGTCTCCGACCGACAATCGCATTTGTGCCGGGCGCTCCGAGGCGACAACCTTCAGACTTCCGCGAAGTCCTTCCAGACGTTCCTTTTCAAAACTCAGTACGGAAAAATCTCCAAATTGCAAACGCCAGAGATCGAAGAGTCGTGAGTACGTAAAGCCTTCGGCATCCGGCGGGCCTCCCAGTTTTGGCATCCAGTCGAGGGTGCCCGGTCGCGGCCATGCTCCCAGATAGCCAGGAATTTCCTTGAGTGTTTTCCACGAATCAAACAACGATTCCGGGGTCAGATTTAAATTAAGTTGCTCGTCGCCTTGAATCGCTGCAAACAATTGATGCTGTGGAACGTTTCGATTCCAAACCCCGCCTTTCACTGACAGTTGAAGACGTATCAATTCGTTTTCGTTTCCCTGGATCTCAAAATCCATAGGAGGGCCAAGAGAGCTTGTAAGCCAGCCGTATTTCTCCTGGCCAAACGGAGCGAGCCGGGCATCGAAGACGATCCGTTCGATTTTGTCGTTTTGCTGAAAACGCTGGATTGCCGCGACCATTGGATCGAGTTGCCGGACGTTTTCCACGAAGAACTTCGCCCGCTCAAGGTACCAGTCTCGTTCGGACTGCGAGATCCGATCGATTTGGGTATCGGCAATTGGCAAGAAGAAACCGCGTTGTCCCCGTTCCCGGTCGAGCCAAACACCATCGACCACCTCGAGGGCACTGCCCTGGGGGCGCGTGGCAAAAACCGGTGGTAGAAAACGATTGCCGATCAGAAATTCAAAAGGGGCATTGGGAAATCCTTCATTGGCCGCGGCCACCCGCGCCAGTTGCGTCACCTGCATTTCCGTAATCGCCTGGCTTCGTCGATAAAGTTCAATTTGATACGCGGGCTCTAAGAGTTTTCGAAAGAACTCCGTCGAAAAGTACACGAAGATCGTGTCCTCGCGCTCCAGCGGCATCTGGGTTCGCAAGTAGCGAAATTCTGGAGTCTCCGCCAGTGAGGACTTCTCTTCTGAGCATCTCAGGAATGACTCGGCAATCGTGCGACTGTTGGTGAACAGATGGGTGTCGCCACTGATCACATGGAACGACCGAAACCGATTATCGGGTGAACCCAAAAAGGAAACGCGTTGCCCGGCGATGTCCAGGTTGCTGATGTTGAGTTTGTTTTCGACCGCAAAATTTTCGCGTCGTTTTTCGATTCGAGCGGCAAGTGCCTGGGTGTCTTTGGAGTGCAACAAGACGCCAACTGATGGGCCTGTTTCAAAATAGGTATCGCGACCCACCACGGCGACGTCGGCGATCAAGTTTCCTCCAAACCATTCGTCGATTTGAGACGACTCCAAAGCCAGTTGTGTCAGAAATTTCGATTGAACTTTCGGACGAAATCCCCGGAGTCGAACCATGCGGCTTAAGTCGCCGCCGTGCTCTTCCGTGAGGCGCTTCAGCCAAATCTGATTGTCCCAAGTTCCAAATCGCAAATAGAAACAGTCTTTCGGGACCTTGAACGCAATCGGCTCAATTGGGATTTCCTCGGGCAGATTGTTGACGATCACCGGCGTCCATGGAATCGCGGGAGGCAAGGCTTGATCGGTCGGTTCAAATCCCTGGCGGCCATCAAACCATTCCCCAATTAAATTCGAACTCAGTGGGTCGAGATCGGTAAGCAGTTCGATCGTCTTGCGAAAAGGATCGTTGACCGTTCGTCGGCGAGCCGGTCGGTCGACTAGAAAGCGACTCGACAACATTTCGCCCAGGTAAGCATTGACCAAATCGGGGAAATCGCCTTCGCTTTGGTCGGCGAAATTGGCGGCCTGAAATTCGCGCCACCATTGTTTAAGAAGCCGCTCCCGTTTTTGCTGCCGGCCGGGCTCAGGGGTCACAGCAACTTTGATTCCTTCACAACCCCAGACAGAAAGCTCTAAAGGTGTATCGCCCCGGAATAGAAACCAAACGGAAATAATTTCTTCAGCAGGCGATTTCGATTGACCGAACACTTGCCGAAAAAATCGGGCGGCGGGAGGACGCCCCTCAGCTGGATAGAAAATGCGATGATTCTTTTCCGAGACTTGGACCGCCCCTGTGCGAACGATCAAATTGGGGTCGAATGAACCGTTTTGCTGAACTGGCAAACGGAAGCTGACCGTGCCCACTCCAAACGGCTCGCCCAAAATCGCCTCGCTTCGAACGATTTCGGGACAGGCGTCTTGGACCGCGTGAACCAACGCGGGTTGGACGGCTTGGCTACCAGCGATCAACAGCGACAGCGCGAATAGGTGGCTCGCAATGCTTGCCCGAAAAAACTTCTCCATCGAAAAACGCAACCTCGACTCTTTTCCGCACGTTTGTTCCTAATCCCTTATTGTCGCGGTCTTCGCGTTACTTGACAACCTGCGGCCGTGGAACCAAAATTCGGACTGCTATCACGATGCGCGAGCGCTGTTAGGGGGAAAAGCGATGATTTTGTCTGGGGAAGAAATCAAGAAATACTTGGGCAAAGAAATCATCATCGATCCTTTCGATGTTTCTCGTGTGAATCCCAATAGCTACAACCTTTCGTTGAATCCAGAAATCTTGACTTACGAGGAAGTCGTTTTGGATATGAAAAAGCGCAATCGTGTGCGCTCGCTGACGATTCCGGAGTCCGGCTTGGTACTTGAGCCGAATCGACTTTATTTGGCGCGAACCAACGAGCGTACGGAAACGCATAACTTTGTCCCAATGATCGAAGGGCGGTCGTCCATCGGGAGACTTGGACTTTTCGTCCATGTGACGGCAGGATTCGGTGATGTTGGGTTTTGCGGCTTCTGGACACTTGAGATGTTTGCGGTTCAACCCATTCGGATTTATCCTAACGTCGAGATTTGTCAGATCTTTTATCACCAGATTTCTGGGGAATTCGAAAAGTACAAGAGCAACAAGTATCAAAACAATGCCGGGGTCCAACCGAGCCTTTTATACAAGGAATTGAATCCTTCCGAAGAAGCCGAAGAAAAGCAGTTGCTGTTGGGACTTCGTTAGACTGCGAAAGGGATTTCGCCAACTACGCTTTTGCCGACTAATCTTTTAGCGGACGGATTTCCAGATCGGCAATCAAGGGCAGATGATCAGAAGCCTGCCTGGAAATTTTTGTGTGTCCGGCAAAAGCATCATGAAATTTGATGTCCCCACGAAAATAGATAGCATCGAGTTCTCGGATCGGCATGAACGCGGGAAACGTCAAAGTTTTTCGCGTGGCTGCCTGAAAGCCGTGTGGGATCATGACCCGCCGCGATAACGAACTGTAGACATCATTGAAATCGCCGCCAATGATCGCCGGCGTATCGTGATGCAGTAGCCGGAGATGTTCCCAACCCATCAGTTTGCGTAACTGCATGACCCGCTCAAATCCAGCCAATCCCAAGTGCAAGTTGCAGAGGAAGATGGTTCGCTCATGCTCGCCAAGATGCAAATGAACCTTGGCGACCAAGGCTCGGCGGCGCTTCTTGAGCGGGATGGTCAGGTCGACATTCCATTGTTCACGAATTGGGAAACGAGTTAAGATCGCGTTGCCGTAATGACCCTTGGTCAATTGAACGTTGTTCTGATAGGCCCACGCCGAGAACCCCATCAGGTCTGCCAATTTCTCCACCTGGAAGTCAAGCCTTGACCTTGGAACTCCATTGTCGACCTCTTGAAGAAACGCAATATCCGGATCGTAGTGCGCAATGGTCTCGGCGATGCGACTGAGATCGTAACGTCGATCGACGCCGCCAATGCCTTTGTGAATGTTGTAAGTTAATACTCTTACGGTATTCGGTTTTCGTTGATGGAACATGAAATTGAGATGCGTAGGGAAATTCAATCTGTGCTATCTTAACAAGGTCATCGTCGATTGAAATTGGGTATTTCATCCTGTGGATTGGTGGCAAGCACATTCGGATTTTGGTCAAAAAAAAGGGACTTCCATCGTCCTTAAAGGTATTCAATGTGGAACTCAGCGTTCTGGATCTTGTTGGCTGACTGGGTGTTGATCGTGGTATTTTCCGTGCTGATTATTCTGCGAACTCGCACGGTCGGCGCGACGTTAGCCTGGTTGATGGTCATTTTGTTGTTTCCATTCGGAGGGGCAATCATTTACTTGTTGTTGGGTGAGAATCGTTTGAGCAAACGCCGCGCTCAATGGGCGATCCAACGACGGCGCGACTATGCCCGTTGGCGATCTCGACAGATTCCGCATCAATTTGACGACTGGCCAGATCCCACAAGCGATTTAGCTCAAATGAGCCGCATGATCATGGCGGCCAGTGAATCGATTCCGCTGAATGGAAACCAATTAGAGCTGTTGAAACATGCAGAAGACGTATTTAGGTCTTTGATCACCGATATCGATCAGGCCAAGTCGACCTGCTACATGGAGTACTACATTTGGGAGGTGGGAGGCCAGGCGGACGAATTGGCCGATCGCTTGATTCTAGCGGCACAACGCGGAGTCGATTGCAAGGTGCTGGTTGACGCGGTCGGTAGTGGAGGTTTTTGGAGGAGTAAGCAAGCGAAACAGATGCGGGCTGCCGGTGTCCAACTACATGCGGCTCTGCCGGTCAACCTGTTTCGCGCATTGTTGTACCGGTTTGATTTGAGATTGCATCGAAAGTTGGTGGTGATCGACGACAAAATCGGTTACACGGGTAGTCAAAACATGGCCGACCCAAAGTTTTTTCGGCGGGGTGCCGGATTTGGACAATGGGTTGATGCGATGGTACGGATCGAAGGTCCAGCGGTTGACGCCCTGTTGATGATTTTTGTGGAAGACTGGCATTATGAGACGGATCGATTGCCCCATTCCGATTCACCCGAAACGAAATTCCCTACTCCCCAGGCGACTGGAAAAACGGTCGTTCAAGTTGTTCCTTCGGGGCCAGGACTGGATGCCGAAGCCATCGTGCAGATTCTGATCGGTGCCATTTATTCAGCCGACCATCAACTCACCATAACGACGCCGTATCTGGTACCCGATGAATCGTTGCAGCGGGCCTTGATTTCTGCCGCTCGGCGCGGAGTCGAAGTGACGATCGTTATCCCCCAACGTGTCGACTCACGGCTGGTTCGCCTCGCAAGTCAGGCACCCATCCGCGAATTGGTTGCGGCGGGGATTCGGGTTGCCCGCTATCGCAAGGGAATGTTGCATACCAAGTCGATTTCCATCGACGGCGAGATCAGTATATTCGGCTCGTTAAATCTGGACCCGCGCAGCATGCAATTGAATTTTGAATTGATGCTCGTCATGTATGATCAGCAATTCACCAAGGAATTATTGAGCCTTCAGGCTGACTACCTGAGCCATTCGGACGTGATGCTGCCGAGTGACCAAAAATCGCCATCATTACCGGTTCGGTTTTTGGAAAGTTGCGCCCGTTTGATCTCACCGTTACTGTGAGGTTTCAATCAATTTTGCTCGCAACCGTGGCGGAGGATTTTTGCGATCAGTTCGTGCCGCGAGTGGACGTTAAGTTTTCGAAAGATGCTATTCAGATGGGTTCGCACCGTATTCGGGCTGCGGAAAATTCTGTGTGCGATATCGGTTTCCTCGACAATTCCGCGCATCATCCAAATGACGATTTCTCTTTCGGCATTGCTCAATG
>JBEBGH010000071.1:0-18933 GCA_040081565.1 Pirellulaceae bacterium | reverse complement strand
CTCTGTCGGTCAAACGATCCATGCCGTTTCGATTTCAGAGTTGTCGAATCGTTCGGCGGCTCAAGTACCGATTACCAACAAGCCGTCCCGATGGGACGATGATGCTTTTTGATGCTTGGGTTCTACCAACAGGCCGTCCCTACGGGACGAAAACGACTTGCGAATGACGGAATGCTACCTACTGCCTATTGCGAAGGGCCGTTGATACTTTGACCGATTGCGAATGTCCCGTAGGGACAATCTGTCGGTAGTAATTCAGCCCACATAGATATTTCGCGTCCCGTAGGGACGCTCTGTCGGTCAAACGATCCATGCCGTTTCGATTTCAGAGTTGTCGAATCGTTCGGCGGCTCAAGTACCGATTACCAACAAGCCGTCCCGATGGGACGAAGATGCTTTTTTGATGCTTGGGTTCTATCAACAGGCCGTCCCTACGGGACGAAAACGACTTGTGAATGACGCACTTCTACCGGCAGACCATTACAACAAGGTGTTGGCGCTTTGACCGATTGCGAATGTCCCGCAGGGACAATCTGTCGGTAGTAATTCAATCCGCACTCGATGCGCTATCACGCCCATTACCACACTTCCGGCCAAGGGCACGTCTATGAAGGGCGGTTCAAGAGCTTTCCGACTCAGGACGTTGAACACTTCTCACGATCGCCCAGTTGGGTTGAGCGTGTGAATCAGGCATTGACCGACGCCGAACTCCAGGTCATTCGTACTGCACAGCGTGGAAACCCTTTGGAGATGTGAATTGGGTAGAATCACCAGCCAAGAGGCTGAACTTGGAATCATCCCTTCGGCCTCTAGGTCGCCCCCACGTCCACTTTGACGCTGAAAACAAAATCAATGATCTCTTACCCCTTTGATCTCTCCGTAAAGTATTGAAAGAAGCGGGAGAAACGCTTTGAATCGAGCCTTTGAAAATTTACTGAACGAGCCGATCACAAATGATCACCAAGTCGGCGAACTAGTTCCTCAATCAAGCATACGTTTGTTGACAATTTAGAAAAAAGCTCGAAACCGTGCGGTGTTTTGCGGGTTGTTTGAAGTATCAAGTCAACAATCAACTGCAAGACAAGGACGGATTTCGAGTGAATACCAAGTTACGAAAACAATTGCGTCAACGCAAGCAAAAACTTGATCAGCGGATTGATAAATCAACAGGTTTCAGCGAGTCGCGAATTCGCGGTGGCAAGGTCAAGTACGAACTGTCGGATAGACAACAGGCCGTTGCAAGTGGCGGGCTGGGGATGATCTTGCAGATGGTTAGCGAGTTAAAGCTTCGTCAGCATGTCAGCGGAAGGCACGATTGTCATCGGCAATACCAAACGGGAAATCGTGAATTGGATCAGGTCGCTGAGCCAACCGCGAGAAACCCTCGTTGTCATGGAAGCCACTGGAGGCTACGAGTCGCTGTTAGTGGAGTTGTTGCACGAGCACTCAATCGCTCTGGCCGTGGTCAATCCTCGTCAGGTTCGGGACTTTGCCCGGGGGATTGGCATTGATGCGAAAACGGACCGGATTGATGCGGCTGTTCTGGTACGCTTTGCCGAGATCGTCACACCAGCTCCACAGGCTGCTCAGTCCGAAGAGCAAACCAGACTCGGATCGCTAGACAACTCGTTGATCTAATCAACCAGGAGGAAAACCGGGTGCAGCAGACTCGCGACCGAGACATCCAACGCTCGATTCAAACTGTTCTCAAAGGCCTCAAATCCGAGCTCAAGACGATTGAAGACCAGATTGCCAAAGCAGTGAAAAACGACACGGCCAACGCACGCAAGGTCGAAATCCTCGGCTCTGTCAAAGGGCTCGGGCCTGTCGCCGTAAGCACGTTTATCGCCGAGCTGCCGGAACTTGGAGAACTCAACCGTCAGCAAATCGCCAAGCTTGTCGGCGTCGCTCCGGTCAACAACGATTCGGGGAAAACGTCCGGCAAACGTCCTGTCAAGGAGGCCGCTGCGGAGTCCGTCGCATCCTCTACATGGCAACATTGGTGGCGACGCGTTTCAATCCGGCGATCAAACGTTTTTACACGCATCTGGTCGCGCAAGGCAAGCCAAAGAAACTGGCACTTACCGCTGCCATGCGAAAACTGCTGACCATTGTCAACACGCTGGTTCGAACAGATCAACTTTGGCAGGATCGAATGGCCAAAAATCTGACTCCAACAAAAACAGCGTCGTAAACCGTTGATTGATCACGACGCCAGTTTGGCAAAAACGTTAACCCGTTCATGCACCGAAACAACTGGATAACCCTCGTCCGGTTGCACCCCTGCAGAGCCGGACTCCGTTTCTCCAGATCACACCATTGTACATCACACTAACCGCATATCCATGCACTGAAACCCATGCCTCAAAAAACCCAACCTCACCACCGTCTCAAAACTCAGCCGCTCAAAAACGGAATTCGAAAATCTTTTTTCGAATCCACTATTGACTCTTTTCAAGACCGTCGCTGACCCCTTTGATTCCCTCCATCCATAAAAGGAAGAAAGCATGAAACACTCCGAATTCGAGAAAAAGACAATTGAACGAGTAAAATCCAATAAGTGGTTTGAAAAAGTTGGACAAGGAAAAATCCAAGGTTGTCACATGCTGAAGTCTTGGGACGAAGTCAAGAACAACATTTCAACTGACGAAGCTTCGTTCGCCCGGGAAGATTCGGACGGAAATTTTCGAGTGTTCATTGGAAAATTGTTAAGTGAGGACGATGAAGTCAATTTCTTCAAGTTTTACAACAATGCGTTCTTGCGACTCGAAACGGTAGTTGAAAAATTGTGCAAGACCACAATCGCGAAATCCAATATTCCAAAGCCCCTGTCAGAGCGAGTAATATTTGAGTTTTCAATTTCGTTTATGATTACCGGGGCCTTTCATGAGGCACTTAGCAAGTTTCCAAAAATTCCCAAGACTACAAAAATTCCCAAGCATCTTTACGAAATTGAGTTGGAGCTTTTTCTCACGGGCACAAGCAGACGCGCTGGTGTGGAATGATGAGATTCCCAGCCAGTCGGCAAACAACCTGTCTTCGGCGTACCTTTATCTTGCATCTTTTCGCACATTTGCAATTTTCAACGAAAACACGAGGGAAATGAATGAGCTTTTTGATGAATTGCGTTTGGCCTGCCCCAATTGGTCGTTTTTTGAGAAAGACCGTTTCAATATTGAACAGCAGGGAGTTTATCGCTTGATGTACGAGGAGGCAGCAGTTCAGATGAAAGAAGCGTTTGAGCAACACGAACGACGGCGCCGAAAATCGGGCGAGGTGTCGTAAGCCGTAAGGTGTTACGGGCCGAATTGTAGTCGCATTTTTGGCCGGTTCGATGTGAGAGTGAAACAAAGGCCGCCAGGCCAACCCTGCGGCACGAAAACGTGATGCAAATGACGGACTACTACCGTCGCTGCTTAATGGGCGGTGGCGCCTGGGATTGGTCAAGGGTTTCGTTGTTCTAGGAGAAAGCAAAAGGAGACGCAGCCCTGACCCTTTTGATTTGTGATTTGAATACAGCCGCAGGCTCTTATTCCGTTGATGGTTCCCGGAAATCGGGGCAAACGCCCATCGGCTGAATGGCTGATTGCGCCGCTAGCGCGTTGGGGTTCACCGTTGATTAGAAATGAGTCCCGTCATCGTCGGAATCATCCAAACCGGAGTTGCATCAAGAATCGACTGGGCGTGCACGTTTAGGAATTCTCTCAAACAGGTTGCATCTAACTCGTTAACAACCATCACCTTGACCAGTTCTGCGAAAGTCTTTTTCGAAAGATCAATTGAGGGCAAAATTTGTTTAGCGTAATCCCGATCTTTTCGCCGGGCACGTTCAATCCAAGCTTTTCGTTCCACATCCGTGAGTATTACTTTGCGATGTCTTGGTTCGTTCCAATGTCGATTTTGGACGATTGCTTGTCCCGCCATCGCACTCACGAGAGGACTCTGATCTTCCAAATAGCGGAAATAGAATTCAAACTTGTTCCCATTGGAAACAGACAAAAACGCAAACGATCTCACGGCATCGTGGCGGACGTTTTCGTTTGAGTCATTGGCCAATTCTTCGACAAGCGCGCTCGCGTTAGTGAACGAGTCATTAATCGCAGTAGCTAATGCTGCCCGCACTTGTGGATGGACGTCCGATTTCATCTCTGCTAACCGATTTCGAATGTCGTCGTCTAGAAAAGAACAAGGTTGACGCCCGATACCGACAATTGTTTTCATTCGAATTTTCCAGTACTCAGAGGTCAAAAGATCGATAATTCGAACTCGAAGTGATTCCCAATGGGCAGAATCCAACTTCGCGATTTCAAACCAATCGAGAAACGCAAGTTGGCATTCAGCGTGGCTGCTACAAAGTCGATGCAGGACTCTCAAGTCATTATCTGCCAAATGCATAACCACACTCGCAGCCTTTCGCCTAAGCTCACTATGCTGTTGCCTTTCGGCCATTTGGAAAAAAATTACTGAAACTTCCTTTCGTCCCGATTCAAGCCTTTCAAACGAGTCAAACAAAACGTCACCCAAGTACTCGGCCTTGTCACAATGATCACTCAACGCTTGGGCGAGTTGCTTGGCAAAGCGTGGCTTTTTCGTCCACCATTCAGAGATGCCGAGTACTGATCTGAACAATTTCGCTCCTTCTATGTCTAGAACACTTAGGGCTGAAAGAAACTGTTTGTTGATACCTGCTTTATTGAGACTGAGCTTTGAATCGTTAAGCACTTTTTCACGCGTTGCTTCAAGCATCTGATATGTAGTTGACTTGTCCGGACTGCAGTTTGGCACGAGGAGAGCGTCGCTTTGATCGGCTTTTAACAGCACTGAAATTTGGTTTCGTTGAGTCACGTCGAGCATAGGCGGCTTGAATCGGCTGTTGGGATAAACGGGATTTCGAATTGAAGCCTGATTCAAAATACTCGCCGCAAAAAAGGCGATGTGCTCATGTGAATCAAGTAACGCCTTTAATTCCTCGTGGACATCACTAACATGTCCCCAAGTCCTTTCTTCCAGTTGCCATTGGAAAAGGACTGA
Source organism: Pirellulaceae bacterium (assembly GCA_040081565.1). Taxonomy (GTDB): domain Bacteria; phylum Planctomycetota; class Planctomycetia; order Pirellulales; family Pirellulaceae; genus BJ22. Next base: position 13,902 of record JBEBGH010000071.1, on the reverse strand, counting down.
TTCCAAAAGAAACAAATTTAAGGTCGGTCCACGTTCTACGGGTTCTTGGGAAGTACACCCCAGGTACTCGGCAACGGACTGGATCAACCGATGTTTTCTTGGAATTTCAGAAATGCATGCCAAGCGGATAAATGAAGCGCATACCGGGCCTGTAGCTTCAGAAAAAAAACCAAGATCGCAGACCGCCGAAAATTGATCGAAGCCATACTCTTGAATATCCGACCTCTCATCTGCCAGGTAGCGACAGGCCGACATCACCCAAGTACAAAAACCATTGGCGCAACGCAAATTTTCCCAATCGAAATGAGCGAAAACGCCATCTACTTTCTTTATCAATTCTTGACGGATCATTTTTCATTATCTTTGAAAAATCAAAGGGGTCAGAAAATCATAGGCCTTATGGCGAACAAATCAAAGCGTTTGATGAGTTGGTTGCAGAGACGTTGTAGAGACCTTGGTGACTGCGTTCGATGTGATAGTGAAACAAAGGCCGCCAGGCCAACCCTGCGGCACGAAAACGTGATGCAAATGACGGAATGCTACCGTCGCTGCTCAATGGGCCGTGGCGCCTGAGATTGGTCCAGGGTTTCGTTGTTCTCAAAAATCAGCACATTCGGATCCGTACTGTTGAACGTGAACGGCTGATCTCCGGGAGCCACATACAGGCGATTGTTGCGAATGGTGTTGACTCCGGCTTTGTGAAAACGAATGGGGCTTTTTGCAATGTGGTCGATGACATTCCGGTCAACCAGAATTTGAGAACTCCCCTCATCCATGAAGATACCATTGCTTTCCGCTCGTCCCGCGTTGATCGCAATGTCGTGGATTCGATTCGCCGACAAGACGGTTCCGGGCTGCAAGCCCAGCGTGTAAATTCCGGCACCATCGGACAGTTCCTGCATCACGTGATGAATGTGATTTTCGACGACCTGATTGTCTCGACAGCCCGTCGGCTCGGCATCCCATCGCCAACCAACCGAAATTCCGGTGTAGGGTAATTCCGTTAGCTCGTTGTTTTGAATCATCGTCTCGCGGGCGATTCCCACCCAAATCCCCACGCTACCCAACAGTACCCGCCCACAGCGTTTGACCTGACAATTGCGAACTGAATTGCCGCGGCAAGTGAGGTCTTGTTCCGGCTCGCCCACTCGCGTTGACGTTTCGCCGATCATGATTCCGCAACCGCCAATGTCGGCAAGACTACAAGCCTTAATCTCCACGCGATTCGTTTGTCGATCCAAATAGATTCCGCCACCCCCTAATTGCTGAAACTGGCAGCCTTCCCACCGACAGTCTTCTGCAAAGGTCATCGTACATGCGGCCGGCAACCGCGAGTGCCCCGATTCGCCAGCCAAATCAGGTTGGGCATTTGTTTCGCCGCTGACCACGCGCTTCTCAAAAAAACTCGCTTGAATTCCCGCGTAACCCGATTCCGGAATCGGACAAGTTGTGTGCCGAAACTGCAAGCCGATGAAGCGTATTCCGCGAACTGGCTCGGCGCTGGTCCCCTCCACTCGAACGAGTTCGGCCAAACGCGGAGCAACGAGTGGCACTAGTTCGGGTGAACGATGTGCCGTCAGCAGTGCTTTCAACTCGTTCGATTCGGCAGCAAAGAAAAACTCTCCCGGACTGTCGAGAAATCCTTGCGAATTCTCGACGAAATACCGCGGGTGCGGCTCAAAGCCGTCAATGCAAAAGAAGTTGTGATGAGCCCCGACCCGATTCGCCAGGTGAATCATGGACTTGGACTGGTCCGCACTGGCGATTCGGATTCGCGACATTGACCAATCGTGCAACAAAGCCAATTCCACGCCTTCAATCGATTCAGGCGGGTGCCATTCCGCCGGATCATAGTGCAACGAAGTACGACGATCGGGACCCGCGCTCGCCACTCGGAAGTAGCCCTGGTTAGGGGAACGTGCGCGGATCAAACAATCGTCCCCCTGAAACAATTGGCGAATGGAACGCCAAGACGAATGCTCGTGTTGCGATTTCTCCGCGGCGACTTTGGCCGTCCACCTTCCTTGGCCGTCACCTTTCTTATTGGAGAGGACACGACCCCCGCTGATAACGACCGTTTCGTCTTTGGCTGCCTGATAACTTGTCGAGAATCCGGCGGGCATGGAATCGGCGGGACCGAAGACCAGCGACTGCTCAAGTTCATAGGTCCCGGCATGGATCACGACCTGTATATTCCGATCGATGCCTTTGGCGATCAACTTTCGAACCTGCCGTTGGGCGGCCGTGAGTGTTTGCAAGGGATTCATGGCACTGCCGTCGTGAGCGTCGTTGCCATTGACCGCCACGTGCAGGACAACGTCGCGTTCGTCTGCCGCCACGGTGTTTGCCAAGAGGCCAGAAATGCAAACGAACGAAATACAAAGCCAGCATAAGGCTCCAATTCGTATTGCGGCAAAAACACTGGACTTCATGGCCATCTTTCAAAAACGTTTTTGATGTCATCTGCGGGCAACGCAGCGATGCATTGAAAATTGTACCACCATCGCGAGCCATCCGGTCGCCTCGTTTCGCGAAGTCTAAATGATGACTCGACGCCTTACACGGGCTGATGGCGTCAGTCATAATTCGAGGATTGAATTTCCGATTGACTCAAGGAGCAAAACACGATGACGTTTTCGCTGGCTGGTAAGGTCGCCATTGTTACGGGGAACAGCACGGGGCTGGGAAAAGAAATCGGACGGGTCCTGGGACTTGCCGGGGCGAAGGTCCCTGTGAACTTCTGCCACAATCAGGCACGAGCCGAACAAACCCAAAACGAATATCGGGCAGCCGGCATTCAGACTTGCTGCATCCAAGCCGATGTGACTTCAGAAAGCGGCGTGAATATTCTATTTACCGAAGTTGAACGGCAATTGGGGCCGGTCGACATCATCGTCGCCAATGCGACTTGCGACCAGCCGCAACGGACGATCGAAGAATACGACTGGGAATTTTACCAGGAGATGATTGATTTCTTCATCAAGAGTCCCTACCTGATGACTCGGCGTGCGCTACCGCATTTGAAACAACAGAAATGGGGACGCATTATCAACATCACCAGTGAAGTCTTTCATCGGGCCGTCTCTCCCTTCAGCGCGTATGTGGCAGCCAAAGGTGGTCAACTCGGCTGGTCGCGCAGCATGTCTCAGGAACTCGCTCCGTTCGGCATCACGGTCAACACCATCGCACCCGGTTGGATTCCCGTTGAACGTCATGAAAAAGACCCACAAGCTGCAAAGGATCAATATCTCAACATGATTCCGATGCAACGATGGGGAACACCCACCGACGTTGCCAACGCGGCGCTTTATCTGGCGAGCCAGGAATCCGCTTTTGTGACAGGTCAAAACATCGCCGTGAACGGCGGCATGACAGCTTGGTGCTAAGCACGAGTCCACGTCTATCGGTGACGGAAAACTTTTGGCGAAAATGTCGCAATCTGTTCGTCTTTGGCATAAAACCAACGAGAATGTATTAACGCGTCGGCCCGACAGAGTTACCGAATTGAAACGTTTTCGGTTACCGCGAGACACTTCCGCAGAATCTTCAAGTAAACAAGAATAATGCCCGAGCCCGCCGAACGAATGCAATGCATGGAAATTTGGGGAGGCAACCGCGCGCTTAGCAAAAGCTTCCAGGCACCCGGACTCGATATCCATGTTCACAGTGCTCCCTACAAAGACAGCGCCACGGGCGGCGGAGACCTCTATTATTTGACTTCCTGCGCCTCTTGCAGAATCTCTCGTTTCCTGTTGGCCGACGTCAGCGGACATGGCGCGGCAGTGTCGAAGCTGGCTCTTTCAATTCGAGATTTGTTACGGAAAAACGTCAACCGCATCAACCAGGAAAAGTTCGTCACGGAATTGAATCTTGAGTTTGGTGGTGTTGCGAACGAAAGTGGTTTCGCGACGGCCATCGTGGCAACCTTCTTCGAGCCCAAGCAAACGCTGTCGATCAGCATTGCCGGTCATCCCTTTCCGTTGTACTACCGTGCCGCAGAAAAAAAATGGGTGCACCTAGACCCCGCCGACGCTTCCACCAAGGGCCTACGCAATTTGCCTTTGGGTGTTCATACCGAATCAAAATATCCCGTCAAAAAATCAAAACGGCCGCTGGTGACATGTTTTTGTTGTACAGCGATGCGTTTATCGAATCGACGACAAGCGATGGAAAACAGGTACAAATCCAAGGCGTATTAAAGATTCTCAACTCCATTGAGCAGCCACGTCCCGAAACGGTCATCACGCAGTTGCGGGAGCAGATCTCAGCCATGGCCAAAGGAAATCTGTTGGACGACGATGCGACCTTGATTTTGGGACATTTTACGGAAACCAAAGTTCGTCTTCGTGACAGTCTCATGGCTCCCTTCCGACTTTTGGGTTCAGTGAAAAACAACACGAGTTGGCCTACCTGAGCATTTCTTACGCCGAACTTTTAGTGGTGTTTCTGTTAAGTATCCGGTGCGTGTTCGGTAAATGACGAACATCGCTAAACAATCGGCAGACAAACTATTCGGGAGAGAATCAATGTTTGGTTTCGCAAATCCAAAAGCAAAGTTGGAAAAGAAATTGAAACAATTGCTGGAAGACGCCTACCGATTGTCGCAAACTAATCGCAAATTGAGCGACGAAAAGACTGCGGAGGCCGAAGAAGTCCGCAAACAACTCGATGCACTTGACCGTCAGCCCAACTCCTAGCTGTTCAGGTCGGGGAAACGAAACCGAGTGCGACCGGAATTTCTCCAGTCGTCAATCGCAGAGCCAGCGCATCCAACCCTCAAGTCCCCAACGACGGTCTGGTCCAATAGACCTGAGCGCGAAGTAACAGACAACCAGAAACAACCCCGCCAGCATCAAAGAATAGTTCAGCGGCAGCGCTTGCTTCCAATAGAACGTTGGCTCTTGGCCCGACGCGATGCCATAGATCCAGAGCGGCCACATATGCACGAGATGATGGAGCACATAAATCGTCAGCGAATAACGACTGAACGTTTTCGCAATGCTTAGCCAGCCCTCGTGTTTTGCCGCCGCTTGATTGCGGTCCACAAACTGATGGGCCACGCCGAACAGCAGCAGGGCCATGCCGATCGTACCGATAACATATTCAACGGTCGCTGGAAACATTCGCCATCCACCCAGCAGGTGTTCCGAGATCTGAATTGGCAGCGACGGTCGAACCCAGAGCAGTAAACCAGAGGTTGCCATGAAGGCCGCGCCGATGATCACCGGGCCTCTTGCCACAGTTGAGTCAGATTCCGCGCGAAAAACCATGGACCCAGTCACAAGCCCCGCGATCGAATAGGCAACCCAAGGAAAAATCGGGAAATAGCCCGTCGCCAAAAAACCAATGACGATGTCGGTAAGCGTCCAATCACATTCGAAGTAACCGTTCACCCAGTAAGCTTGATAGTCGGCCATATCCCGGAGCAACGGACCGACCAGAACCGAAATCACAGCGACCAGGATCGGAATTGGCAACGGCAATCGACGCAAGCCATTCAGCAACAGCAATGCCGTACCAATAAACGTCAACACGTCCCAATTAAACGTGTCTTCTGGCAGCCAGGCAAAAATATTAAACGCAAAGCCCGCACCGAACACAAATAATCCCCGACGAATCGACGATTTCGATATTTCTTCCGCCGATACTCCTCGGGCCTCCAAGCCACGCACCCACAGGAGATAACTTAAGCCGGACAAGAACGCAAACAATGGCGCGCCAAAGCCCGTGATCGGCAAAATGACACCCGACAGATTTTCTGCAAAGTGAACCAGCACCATCACCACGATGGCCACCGTTCGCAGAATATCAATTGACGAATAACGCATGGCCTATTGTCCCGTCACGGGGGCTGCCGCACTCGTCAGCAGTTCGAAAACCCACAACAGGAGTTGCGTTGTCAGCAGCACAATGATCACCCACTCCAGCATATGTCCCTTGCGACTCTCGATGAAATCGCTCGCCCGTTGGCCGCACGAGTCATAAACGTCTTCAAAAACCTCGACCTGTTCTTCCAAGAACTCATGGCGATGGATCATTTGATTCCGTTCGCGGAACCGTTCGCTAACCTGACTGGCCAAAGTCGGCGGATGCAAGTGTGGACAATTGACATGCGGTCCGAGGCGAGCAAGTCGAGCCTGAATCAGCTTGATTTGTTGAAAGCGCTGTTGCAATTGAGTGTGTTTGTTCAGCGAACGTTCATCAAAGGTGAAAGCCAGCGGCATGTCGGCTTCCATTTGCGGCCAAGCGGCGGCCAATTTCTGCTCAATGTCTCGCAATTCCTGCTCGTACCACGAAGCTTCGATCAAAGCCTTGCGAATCAAATTCAATCGATCAGCACGCGCAATCACCGCAACCCGCCCCGCCGACCAGAAGACTTGAGCTCCCTGTAACGTCATCAATTGCAATTGCGAACCGGAATTGATCGATCCGCTCACCACCCAATCACGGGCCAACGATTGCAAATCAACATCCTGGTGATTCTCCGCCGTGATTGAGAGAATTTGCAAGTCGATTGGCAGTGCATTCTCTTTGGAAGCCGCATCGACTTCGACGGCAATTGCGAATCGTTGAATCGCGGGCGGCAGCTCCAACAAGACCTTTTGGCCGGGTTTCTTTTCTGCCACAAAAGCCACGTTTTGTATTTCGGAACCGGCGGGCAAGCCCAGCGGCAATTGCGGGTTCATGGACATCTCGACTCTTTTTATTTCCTGAATAATCATTTGATTTCCTGATAGTTTTCGGTACTTTGTGCTGCGATCCAAGCGGCCACGTAATTGGCCGAATCCAGAACTCCGTTAAGTGTGGAGTCAAAAAGATAATCGCCGACAAGAAATAAATTGGGGTGTTCATCTGGTTCGGGTTGATGTCGGCGATCAAGGCTTAGCGGCACAAGGCCAGATGGCAGGGCATTCACTGAGTTAATCCAACGATGCACATGCCCCTCAACAAAATATTGTCGGCCGTGTGCCAGAAAATCCGGTAGCGAATCAAGGGCCGCATTGATCAATTGCTGATCGTCCCGTTCACTCAATTCTTCCGCATCCGTTCCGCCTAAAAGCCAACCCAGGACGCCCATCGTGCTGCCAGGCTCGCGCGACGATTCGTCATACAGGCAGCATCCGCCAAAACGGTCCAGCATCCAATAGGAATCCGTCAGCGTTTCACGCCAAAAGGGAACTTTGAATTGCACGGTGATTCGTAGGTAGTGTGCCGGATAATGGTAGTAGTCGAAATGTCGGTTGATTGCATGTACGAGATCGTCTCCGCCAAAGACAACCGATTTCAATTGGTTGTGCGGCAAGGCCACGACGACAAAATCAAACTCCTCCGAATAATTACCTCGCGCCGAAGGCGATTCAATCCGCAGTCCACCCGACTCGACCTTCCGGATACTGCTCACCGGATGTCGCAATAAAATTTCGGCGTCGATTCGCGCGGCCAATTCCTGCGGCAATCTTTCGTTTCCGCCTTCGATACTATAAAGCTGCATGTAGGCCGGATTGTTCATCAAGTAATTTTGCAAGCCATAGCCGGTACTTGTATGACGGGGCTCTGTCGCCAAGTCGCTGCGGATCAGAGTTTCGATATACTCGCGAGCACTCGGAACTGCGACCTTCGCCAACAGTGAATCGAAACGGTAACGCTCCGGAATTGATGTCGATCCATCCGGATAGTCGGAGTAGTAAAATTCTTGGGGAGTCATGCGGTCACGCGCCCCGCGATCAAACTCCAGCAACGCATCGTGAGCTTTTTGACCCAACTTCTCTCGCACATCATCCAGATTGGCAATGACGCGTTCGTTCATAATGACTGCCGATCCGGCCATTGGGTTGGTAGAAGGCCAAGTTCGGCCACCAAGTCTTTGAGCGGATCGTCATCGAAATGGGAGTAGTCATAAAATTCGGCGGCACCCGCTTCGTAGCGCACGGGACTAAACGAACTTGACTTATGAAAATGCGGCGTCAAGATTTTTCCACCGAGCCGATCACTGGCCTCAAAGATGGTAATTTGCAGCGGACAGGCAGCGTGCTTTTGGAGAGCATACGCGGTCATCAAGCCTCCCGGCCCTCCACCTACGATTCCTACACGACAAACCCGCATATCATCCCCAACCAAAAATAATTATGACTCGACTTCACATCGAGGTCTCAGCCCGCGAACTTAAAACCCGATCGTTCCATCGAGTTCCGCAAAATTATGTAAACCATTGCGGATTCCTTTTTTCTTCTACCATCGTTGAAATCAGTTGAATAAAGTTTGCAAACTATTCGAGGATAGCATGGAAAACCTTAAGTTAAGATGAAGAACGTGGACTATCGCAGAAAATGGCGGCGAATTGCTACTTAGGGGGGCTTATCGCGTGAGATTAGTTGAATTTGGGAAACATCGACAGTTTCGGATTCAACCTCGAAATCGATTACAATCAAAGCTAGCTCGAACCAACTGTTGCACTTACTTAGTCGAGGATTTTCCATGCGTTTCGCAATCTCTTTTTTGGGTCTGTTGGCTTCCTTAGCTTTGGCGGCCTCTGCGGAGGCCCAAATCGAAGTTGGCTTTGTCGATCTCTTCAACGGCAAGAGCCTGGAGGGCTGGACGCAACGAAATGGAACAGCGACCTATCGCATCGAAGGCGACGCGATCGTCGGCAAGACCTCGGAAGGGAGTCCCAACTCATTTCTCTGCACGGACAAACTCTACGGTGACTTCGAACTAAAGTTCGAGGTGAAGGTCGATGCGGCGTTGAACTCCGGCGTGCAGATTCGTTCGCAGAGCGCTGGTGACAAGCCGGAAGGCCGCGTCAACGGCCCGCAAGTCGAAATCGCTCTCGACGGGATGGCCGGTTACATTTACGGCGAAGACGCTGGCGGCTGGATGACGCCCGATCAGGACCGCAAACCGCATCAGCATTTTCGCGACGGCCAGTGGAACGCTTATCACATCGTCGCTTTCGGAAATCGTATTCAGACGTTTCTCAACGGCCAGCCGATTGCCGACACCGTCCACGACGAGCGTTTCAAATCGCATCCGAAGGGCTTCATCGGTCTGCAAGTTCACTCGATCGGTGCGGGCCAAGGTCCCTTCGAAGTCCGTTGGCGAAATTTGAAGCTCCGCGACCTGAGCGAATTCAAGTCGCTTTACGACGGCCGCGACCTGACCGGTTGGAAGACGACCGGAAACTGGCTTCCGCAAAAGGACGGTTCGCTGCTGATCGAGCCGCGCGATGGCGAAAAAGGCTGGGAGCGCTACGACGCTTATCTTTGGTCGGAAAAGAAGTACAAGGACTTCGTGCTCGATGTGGAATACGCTTATCCGCCCGGCGGAAATAGCGGCGTCTACTTTCGCGTCGGCGACATGACCGACCCGGTGAACAAAGGAATCGAGGCCCAAATCCTCGACTCTTCTCAAACCAAAGAACCGCTTACACACCACGACCACGGCGGCATCATCCGCACCGTGGGCGCCTCCAAAAACATGTCGCGACCGCCCCACCAGTGGAACCGCATGGTCATCACTTGCATCGGCAACCACCTGGAAGTCGAACTGAACGGCGAAGAAATCATCCACGCCCACCTCGACGAAGGCCCCATGAAAGACCGCCCCCGCGACGGCCACATCGGCCTCCAAGACCACGGCCAACCCAACAACATCCGCTTCCGCAACATCCGCATTCGGGAGATTGATCCGTAGTTTTTCGTAGCCCTCTCGCTCCGCGAGAGGAAAGCGGAATCGCAAGTGATGTCCGATGACGAAACGGCTAATACAGTGAGAGCTGATCCCGGCTGATCCCGGCGCAGCTATCCTCTCGCGGGGCGAGAGGGCTACGTTGGGAAAGATTGATTGCGCAAGCGAATTAAGGCAACCTGATTAGACCGCCCCAGCGAAGGCCACATCGAGCTCCAACACGCGGAGAACTGCCGATTAGGCTGCTCTTTGAAGAGTATTGATGTTGCGGGTAAGAGAATGAATTACCGTTGAAGGTAAGTACCGAAAACTTTGAGGTGCTTTTATTTGCTTGCCGAGCGACGAAAGTGGCATTGGAAAGCCAAGCTGATGGACTCGTTTGATGGAGATGCCTACAGCACAATTCGTACCAGCGTAATATTTGAAGTAGTCTTTCTTATGGACTCCAGCAATATTTCCAAAAGTATGCCAGATTGAATTGGGAGTCCCATAGTGAACTTTTGCGACGTCAAAGAAACCGACGACGCGCTGAATTGGGCTAGTCGCGTAAATCACCACATGTTCGATTGACTTTGGCAATTGAACACGTCGTAGCTCAATCTTTTTTGAGCCTTCGAAAATCTTGTCGACATAAACTGGATGAATTGACAGGAGAATCACTGAACGAGCATCTTCTGAATCCATGGGACAGCTGTTTTTCTAATTCTTGTAATTGATTGCGGCGGGGAAAGAACTGCACCAGAGCTACGGAGTTGATCCAATGTAATCCTGACATTCAACGACACTTGTCGGAACAAAATCGCGAGAACTTCTGATTGACATAGTTCTTCAATTTCCGCCTTTGAATAAACGGTACGCTGCCCGACATATTCCATCAACGCTAATGGACTCGAAGTCCGAATAGTAGATTCAACGACGCCCAACGCTTGGATATTACGGAAGTCCTGAGATCGGTAAAATAGTAAAAGATCCCCCGGTGATAGCATTTTGGTTGGCGAATGGCAAAGGTATGCCTTACGAATACTGTTTCCGAATGCCGTTTCGCCATTCCAAAAAGATACCTGCGTTTCGAGCTCAGGGAACAAAAGCCGATGGTATTTTGGCTCGATAGGAACAAGAAAAATGTTATCCGTCGGAAGTATGTTCCGTGGCCCATACTTTACATGGAACTCAAGTGGCGTGAGTTGGTCGGCTCCGTCTTTAGGGCGTAAAAATTTGACGGCTCGGATTTCTCCATTCGGTTCGGACTCTGTCGGTTCAAAGCCAAATTCGTCTAGCAACTCCAATAGCTGATGCTGTTTCGGAAAACAGGTGCAGTATGTCTGGTCAAAATCGTTTTTGATTGCAAAATCAAAAATGGCCTTTAACAAGAGTTCCCCGAACTTGAATCCTCGGGCATGCTCAGCGACTTTGAACGTACAAATCTTCAACACCTTTTGATTCAGACTCGTGCCCTCGTCTTTTAGAATTGCGATTGCGCCATGCAAACCATCGGAATTAACGATGAAAACCTGCCGGTGATCAAGTTGGCACTTGTCAAGCCAACCATCAAAGCCAGAGTAGTCAGCACGCAATGACGAAAAAATCGGGTCTTCTTTGTTCAGCTCATGGCAATACGTAAGGCGAACGGATGGAGGTGGAAGAACGCCTTGCGGCAGCAATGCATTAATCGTTGCAAGTGCAACTGAGGGATACAAGACACGATTCTTTAGCCCAATGCGAACTGCTTTACGATGAATTCCTTGATCGTTGGTTACCAGGTAATTGACAGAATTCGAAGAAACGGCAGCCAACATCAGATTGTCGACGTAGTCGTTGCTGCCTACCGGTGGAGAACCCAGTTCGACTTCGAGACCTTTGGTGATAATTGGCGGCGCTGGCAGAATCCGATACTTATCAAGCAAAAGCTTCCTCATCTGTTTTCGATTGACGTCACGATCGCCATCGAGTTCTTTGACAGATGCCGGATGAATAAACAGTTCAAATTTCGCAGTGTGAATACACCCTATCAGCCTCGTAACAACGCCTGTTAGAGGTTCGATTGAGCTTTCCTTTGTAGGTTCTGCTGGGATTAAAACATTTGAATCCAATAGGAATTTCATTTACTTGCCTCGGCATTTGGCGATTGGCTGGAACTTGCAACGTGAGTGACGAGCATCGACGGGAATTTGAGCGTTGTTTTAAATTCAAGACTGGATCTTGGCGTATAGGTTCTAGTATTTTCAGGTAGGCAAACTCAAGTCATGAAAACAAAAAACTCGCTGGCTTACCGCATGTTTGCCAAAAAAACGTCGTCCTTTGAGCGAAATTGGCGGGCCGGCAGCCGTTTGCCGAGAGCATGCTTGAGTTGTGTGGCAATTTGACGTACAATTACCTTGTCGTCGGCAATTTCTCGGAGGTTTTGGAATGGCATCGGCTGGGAATGACGCGCGGTTGAATTTTCGGCTGGCGCCGGAATTGAAGCAAACGATTGAGCAGGCGGCGGCGGAGATGGGGCTGACGGTGAGTGATTTCGCGATCGCGGCTTTGGTGCAGTCGGCGCGCAAAGTTCTTGATGAGAGCGAACATACACGGCTTTCGAATCGTGATCGGGCGATTTTTCTCAAGATGCTTGACGATCAAACGGCCAAGCCAAACGCAGCCTTGAAAAAGGCAGCCAAGCGATACGTCAAGCGAGTTCGGTGATGACGGATTGGATCATCGAACCGCTTTCTGCAAAACACGATCGCAGCCATTTCGACTGCGGTGTTACTGAATTGAATGACTGGTTGCGACTTCGCGCGAGCCAGTTTGATCGTCGCGATTTGGCACGCACTTATGTGGCGACGGTGCCCGGTGAATCCGTTTGCGCTGGATATCATTCGTTGTCGACGCACCATGTTATTTTTGAGTCGCTTCCGCCAGATGCCTCGAAAGGGCTTCCATCGATTGACGTGCCGGTTGCCTTGCTTGGAAAACTGGCCGTTTGCAAATCGCAACAAGGCTACGGGCTTGGCGAACATTTGTTGCTCGATGCGATGCGCCGGATCGTTTCCATCGCCGAAAAAATTGGCATTCGCGCGATCGAAGTCGACGCGATTAACGAATCCGCCCGAAAGTTCTATTCCAAATACGGTTTCCAAAGCCTCAACGATGACGAGCGACATTTGTTTCTTCCGATTCAAGTCGTCCGCAAACTCAACCTGCCGCCATATTAAGTGGGTACCTGGGCAGATTTAAGTAGCCCTCTCGCTCCGCGAGAGGAAAGCGGAAGCGAAAGTAATGTTTGGTGATGATACGGCTTGATACAATTAGAGCTGGTTTTCGGGGCCGCTATTCCTCTCGCGGAGCGAGAGGGCTACGTTAAGATACGGCTACGTTCAAATACAGCTTCGTTAAGGTAAAGGCAATTTTTAATTGCGTTGAAAGAGTTTGGAGGACGCATGGGATCAAAACTGTGGCCGTTGCAGACTTTCGATCCTCAAGCCGATTTCAACATCGTCGAGCGCAAGCTTCCGCATTGGTCGCAGGCGGGATGTCTGTGCTTCATCACTTGGCGCACCGTTGATTCGATTCCCCAAGCTGTGTTGAATAGGTGGCATGCAGATCGCGAAGCGTGGCTGCGTCAGCACGGCATTGAATTGAAACAAGAAAATTGGAAATCGCAATTGCTGCAACTCGATCAGCGGTTACGGGCCGAGTTTACGCAGACATTTTCCGAGCGTTGGCATCAACAACTGGACTCGAGTCATGGGGCCTGTGTGTTTCGAGACCCAAGTCTTTCCAAAATCGTGGCCGACAGCCTGCACAAGTTCGATGGTGAGCGTTATCAGTTGACGGACTTTGTTGTGATGCCGAATCACGTGCATCTGCTGGTGGCTTTCGCGGATGAGGACGGGATGTTGAGTCAGTGTGACTCGTGGAAGCACTTCACGGCACGTGAGCTGAATCAACGGCTTGGAACCAAAGGCCGCTTTTGGCAGCAAGATGGATTCGACCACTTGGTGCGCACAGAGGAACACTTCGAAGCATTCCGCCGCTACATCGCCAACAACCCTGGCAAGGCACATCTTAAGTCCGGTGAGTCGGTCCATTTCTCGAAAGACTTGAACGGTTTGATGTAGCCCTCTCGCTCCGCGAGAGGAAAGCGAACAACCCAAGCCCGTTCAACGCTCAAACCGTCAGAATATTTAGTTGTTATTCTCACTTCGGCTATTCCTCTCGCGGAGCGAGAGGGCT
>JBEBGH010000356.1:0-5338 GCA_040081565.1 Pirellulaceae bacterium | reverse complement strand
GCGATTCGGGCCAGCACTGAAGAAGGCGAGCGAACAGTCGATTTGAGAAATTCAACCATTTCGAACATGTACTAAGCGTCGGCCTACTTAAAAACAAGCGTCGACGGCAGCAAAGTTAATCCGCTACTTTGCCGTCTACCAAGCGGATTACATGATTCGCGAGCTTGGCGATTTCTTCAGCATGGGTGACCATGACGATGGTCAAGTTCTCCGTTCGACAAAGTCCCAGCAAAGTTTCCAGCACGATTTCGCCGTTTTGCCGATCGAGGTTTCCGGTGGGTTCGTCGGCCAGCAATAGTTTCGGCTTGCTGATCAAGGCCCGCGCGATCGCGGTGCGTTGCATCTCGCCACCCGAGAGTTGATTCGGCTTGTGATTCAATCGGTGGCTGAGTCCAACATGATTGAGGAGTTCACGAGCCCGTTCCGTAAACTTCTTGCGATTGCGCCAATAGTTAAACGCACTGCACTCGACCATGCGGGGGACGAGGACGTTTTCCAAAGTCGTCAGCTCTGGGAGCAAATGATAGAACTGGAAGATCATTCCAAAATCACGGTTCCGCAATTGCTCTTGTTGGCGAACGGGAAGATTGTCGATGCGATTGTTGTCGTACCAGACCTCACCAGAGTCTGGCGCGTCGAGGGTTCCGAGCAAATGCAACAGCGTGCTTTTTCCCGAGCCGCTTTGGCCCACGATGGCCGTGAATTTGCCCTCTTCGATTTCCAAATTGACGCCTTTGAGGACCGGCACCGCCACGTTGTGCTTGCGGTAGCTTTTATGCAAATTCACCACACGCAAAGCATGATGTTGCACGACGCGCAAGGGGACTCGATCGGTTGAAACGCTACGTTCAGAGTCGTTTTTTGAGTCCAAAGTTCTGGTGGCGATGTTGGTTTTACTCATAGCGGAGTGCCTCGACGGGATGTAACCTAGCTGCGCGTAACGCGGGGAAAACGCTGGCCATAACGGCAATCAAAATCGCTCCGACACCGATGCAGGTGATGGTGACCGGGTTAAGGACAGTCGGGATCTGTGTGAAATAATACAATGTGGGGTCAAAGACCTCGCGTCCCGACATCCATTCCACCAGATCAGCGATTTCATTGATGTTCCAGACGAACAACAGGCCGAGGAAGATCCCGACTCCTGTTCCGACTGATCCCAGCGACAAGCCATAGCCCAAGAAGATCGACATGACTCCGCGACTCGGTGCACCTAACGCCTTGAGGATGCCGATGTCCTTGGTCTTCTCGACGACGATCATGAAAAACGTGGCCAGGATACCGAAACCGGCGACGGCAATAATCAAGAACAACAGAATGTTCAAAATGGTGATCTCCAGATTGACCGCGCTCAATAGTGGGCGTTGAAGGTCCTCCCAAGTCTGAACCGCGATACCGGATTCTTCAGGTGGAAACCGTGCGATAAGCCGGTCTCGGACCTTGTTGAGATCTCGGCCTGGTTTAAGTCGCAATTGAATGGCCGAGGCACTACTGTGGCCGGTCATTGGATCAATCATGCCGCGCAGCTTCTGCAACTTGGACAACGGCATGAAACAAAAATTGGAATCGTATTCGTGCATGTTCGACGAGTAAAAATCGACGATCGTGAAATTCTCAGCGATCGGTGTCGGCTCCGCGCCGGCAGTGAACAAGTTCAGTTGAACGTCGTCGCCTGGATGCAGCAGAAAGATGTCTTTGGATTTGCTGGCGTCGTTCGGATCGATCGCCTTACGATTGGCGATGGCCATGCCCAGGATGATTCCGGTTTTTTGAGCAACTTCCGCCGCTTCGATTTCTTCTTTGGTAGGGACTGGCCGGTGCGGTGCGTCGCGATCAAAAGGTTTCAACTTCAATTCCTGGCCAATTCCGTCGAGAAATTCCTTGCCCTCGGCCTTCTTGTTCAGGTCAGGTATGGTTTGGGGGATGGGCGCGAACTTCGGGCCGTCGGCCGTTTTTGGAGAATTTGCTGATTGTGAATTGTTAGCCACAGGTGGATTCAGAAGTCGGTGAACCGCTAGACGGCTTTGTGCCTTTTCCTTTCGGTAAGACAAGCCGGCTTCCTCACCCAATTTTGGATCGTAACCGGAGTCACGCAGCTCAAACGAAGGGTTAACTCGGTTGAGCGCGTTCATCAGGTAGGGCTTGAAATCGCAGACGTCGGAGAAGGTGCGGTCATCGATCCCGATCAACATGATCGGTTGAGAAACATGTGATCCGCGAAAGTTGAAATTCATCAGTGCGGGAACTTGAACCACCAACGTGATGGCGTGCAAGTCATCGCCCACGACATTCTCAATTTCGTGCAAGTGGGCCTCGGCATAATCAATGCCTTCCAATCCCATCGCCTTGACCTCGATGTCCGACAGAATTCCGTGCAGCCGGCTGCGCATTTCGGAAACGAACCCCGCCATGACGCTGTTGACCACGATCATGGTCGCCACACCCAGCGTGACACTCACGATCGACGCGAGCGCGATAAAGCGGGTTCGCAGATAACGCCACGACAAGAGGAGTTTGTACATCGCCGATCCTTCAGCTGTAATTGGTGTTTGCATCTACTCCGGCCGCAAAAGAGGAAACAGAATCACGTCGCGAATGGTTTGGCTGCCAGTCAGCAGCATCACCAATCGATCGATTCCGATCCCCAACCCTCCTGCGGGTGGCATTCCATTTCGCAGGGCCCGCACGAAGTCATGGTCCATCTTGGCCATCGAATCTTCTTCGGGTAACCCGGCAAGTTGCGTTTCAAATAGTTGCTTTTGAAGATCCGGGTCGTTGAGTTCCGTGTAAGCGTTCGCGAGTTCCATCCCATTGATGAACAACTCAAATCGTTCAGCAACGTTTGGATTATCGCGTTTTCGCTTTGTGAGGGGACAAATGCTTGCGGGATAGTCGATGACAAAGACCGGACCCGTTAGTTGATCCTCGACCTTCTCTTCAAAAATTTCGTTCTTTACGACATCCGGGTGTCGACCGTTCACTTCGATCCCGATTTTCGTTGCATATTCTTGTACCGCACCCCAGTCATTTGGGTCAACACCAGTGTTTTCGGCAAGCAGGTCAGAATACGACCTTCGGGCGAATGGCGTGGAAAGGTCAATTTCCTTCCCGCCCCAATTGACTCGATTGCCAGCACCAATCGCACGCAGCCCATTGGCGATCACTTTTTCGGTCAGGTCCATCATGCTGCGGTAATCGCCGTAAGCCTGATAGACCTCCAGCATCGTGAATTCGGGGTTGTGCCGAGGACTGATTCCTTCATTGCGAAACACTCGACCAAGTTCAAAGACCCGCTCCATGCCGCCGACCATCAATCGTTTCAGGTGCAGCTCCAGCGCGATCCGCAACACCAGGTTCAGGTCCAGCGCGTTGTGATGGGTCTTGAAGGGTCGCGCGGCGGCCCCGCCAGCGATCGCGTGAAGCGTTGGGCCCTCGATCTCCACAAAGCCTTCTCCAGCGAGCGTTTGTCGAATCGATTGCACGATTTTGCTGCGATCCAGAAATCGTTCCAGGACGCCTTCGTTGTAAGCCATATCGACGTAGCGAAGGCGTTGTCGAAGTTCCGGATCGACCAGTCCGCGATGCTTCGTCGGAGGCGGCTCGAGAGTTTTGCACAGGACGTGAATGCGGTCGGCGAAAATCGAAAGCTCACCAGTCTTGGTAGGCCGCAAGGTACCGTCGACCCCGATCAGGTCTCCAAGGTCCAAACATTGAACCAGTTCCCAATTCTCTGGTCCGACTTGGTCGCGTCCGAGAAACAACTGGATTCGGCCGGACCAATCGCGAATGTCGATGAAATGCAATTTACCTTTGTCACGGTGCAAAATGATCCGTCCGGCTGCGCGAACTTTGGGGCCCCGGAAATCTTGCCCCCCCTTTTCGGCAATCCAGCCACGCATATCAAAGCCATCAGTGCCAAAGGCGTCTGGCAGCGGATGTTCGACGCCGGCTTGATCCACCATTCGAATCGTTGACATTTGAGCGCGAATATCGGCGATCGAGGTTCGGTCATCAAAACGTCCACCCCAGGGATCGATTCCCAAAGCCTCAATCTTCTCCAGCTTTTTTCGCCTCGACGCTAAAACAGCCGCTTCGTCCTCGGGCTCGACTTGTGGATCTTCGATTTTTTCTTTTGCCATTCCGGCGACCTTCGTTTCCATGGATAGACGCCGAGCCAAACGGCTCAAGTTCGAAGATCGCAATTCTAACGAAAACCCTTCAATTCGTCGATTGACGTCCCGCCGCAAGGCGGTTGTGAAGAATGCGTTCCTTGAAAGAAGCGAAACGTAAGTAGCGGAGCGGCGCGAGCCGCCCGGTTTTTAAAAAAGGCGTTAAGGCCACCGGACGGCTTGCGCCGTACCGCTTCGATTGAAAGGCGGCAAACCACCGGACGGCTTGCGCCGCACCGCTTCCATTGAGAGCCGTGCGGTTCCTCCGCCAGCGTCTTAAAATTCTGACTGAGCCCTAACGTCGTTCACTGTTTTTCAGTTTTTCGACGATTTCATCGACTCCCTTTTTTTTTATCACGCCGCCCGAAATCAGCCAACCGTCAGCCTGTGTTTCCAGCGCCCAGCCGGAATAGCCCAGGAATGGTGCGACGACACCGTCGAAGTCTTGGGGAAGGCTAGAACCATCAAATCTCTGCTCGCGCACGTAATTTGGGTCCTCCGAATCAATGCTGAACAATTGGTTGAGCAATCGGCCCAGAGCTGTTTGGGATTGGCCCATCCGGTTTCCGCGGAACGACTCGTAGTTGTTTTTGAGTTCGCGATCAAGCCGTCCGAATTCTCGCAGCGACGCGTTTTCCAAATTCACAAACCGCGACAACACTTCCTCAACATATTTGTAGTCATCGGCCCCGGACAAGGGCTTACTCGCAGCACCCCGAGCGAAGTCTACGAGAACATCTTGATGGCTGGCGACAACCAGATAGTTGTTAACAACGGCAAAGAATCGTTTTTGGAAGAGTTGAATGTCTTTTCCGGCTTTTTCTTCCTTTTTTGTTTCCGCGTCGTCTTCAAACTGTTTGAAAACATCCAGTTTGAGTTCATCTTCCGGATCTTCTTCGGCGGCTTCACGACTGTCCTCGATAAAGTCAATTCCGTTTTCGCTTTTGACAATCCCAGACCTTTTCGTGTACTTTTTCAAGTCGTCAAAGAATTTCTTGTTTTCGGCTTCGTTGCCCGTCAGAGGAACTATTATTGCCATCCGCTCGCTATCGTTGGTCAGGGGTTCCTTTGTCGCCGAAACGATCGAGATGCGATTTCCTAAATGTTTGACTAAATCGCGGACATTGACATTCAAGTCGTCGATAAAGCTTTTTTCCAAAGCTTTGAAG
>JBEBGH010000355.1:0-5347 GCA_040081565.1 Pirellulaceae bacterium | reverse complement strand
ATTTTCGATGTTTATCCATTTCTTGAGGCGCTCTTCCGCTCGATCGTCACCCAAATGGAGCTCATCAATCGAGTAAATTAAAGCCGCAACTAAGCGAAGGCGAATGGATTCTCCCGGCCGAATTGGTTTGACTGAGTCGAGACTATTCCAATTCGCAACTCCTTCTCCGTCTTTATCTGGTCGGTGACCCCGACAGATCTCGGCGAGAATTCTCGCTTCGTTTTCATTCTCAAATCCGAGTTCTCGCCAATCGGCAACGATCTTGGTGCCAACGCTTATCGCGTGTTGACGCCGGATTTTATCTCTTCCCTCTTCAGTACTGAATTCACGTTCTTCACCGACCATTCCAAGATCATGGTAATAAACCGCCAAAAGCAAAAAGTAGATTTCGTGATCGTTGAGCACCCTGACCAATTCAACGGGTAATAGCATGTCAGCTATTTTCTCTACCGTTTCCAAATGTTCACTACCGTGACTTGTCGCCGTGGGAAACGATGACGGTGCATGTACCGCAATTGTCTTGCTTCGCTGGATCAAGTTCTTGGCGCGCTGAAAAAGCAACTCATTTCTAGACTTTAATTCCGCGCGGATGGCTGCCATTGACGCACCGTCTTTCTTGGGTCAACTTCTTGATCGTTTGTCTTGCGAGATCAGGAAACTCAGGAACCGGTGACAGCTGATGCCTCGTCGTCAAGACCTGCTCACACAACTAGTATTCAATAAAATTATATCGGGAGACACTCACTTCCAAAAGCTGAGCGGCACCTTGCACCCGGTTGACTCAGCGCTCCTCGCCAGTCAGCTGTTCCGACAACGGTTTAAGCTGTCCCTTCTTTCCTCGGAAAGGACCAAAGGGAACGCCGCTGATCTTGACTGGTGTATTGTGCCATACAGCCGATTGCTTGGAACGCGTTTCGGCGCGACGAACTAGGCACTGTCTCTTAAATTGATCTTTGAAAAAAGAAGAACATTTGGCAACCTCCCGAGTGACTTACCAAGGTGACTCCAGGCGGAGGCCAAATGTCACGGCATGATCTCACAGATCGGGAATACGAAGCAATACGACATTTTCTGCCACGAGCCAAAAAGGGACGTCGTGGTTGGCCGTGGATATTCAATTTCGTCGATCGCTTGAACGTAGTAGTTCGATTCGCCCATTCGCTTTCTGGCTCGGCGGATCAGGTTGGATGAACGATCGGGCTGGGACAAGCCAAACCGCTCGGATATCGGCTGAGCGGCTCGCCGGTCCACCGTCGACACAAATACGCGGCAATCTCGCTCCCGGGCAAGTTGGGTTCAGGGGTTTGCGTAGCAGCGACCAGGCGTAAGTAGTCAACCATGTTCGAACGGGAGATTTGAAACGCGGAGGCGCATAGATCGCAGAGGGAGTGCGTGGATGAATTCTCTGCGTCCTCAGCGCCTCTGCGTTTCTATCTCTTACTCTCCCAATTATGGTGCCTCTCCGAAGTTGTTGACGATTCGATGCAAACCATTTACCAATTTGACTTCATGGAAATTAATTGGCAGGCAAACTGATTCGCTAGCGGGGATTCTAAAACGCAGAGACGCGGAGAACGCAGAGAAATGCTTCGCGGGGGCGGGCTTGGTTTTCGGGTTTTAGTCCTGAATTGTAAAAGACTGCTGCAATCGCTCGAAATTGGTGCCACCGCACTTCATTGGAATTACCTCCATTCCCGCCTCGACTCACTCGACTGATTTATCCGCTTCGCACCTGCGAGTATAATGTTGGCGATCCTCTCAATTTATTCGATCAATCAAAGCTAGGTTTTCATGTCCCACGAACTCTCTCGTCGACAATTTGTTCAAACCACAGCGGCAACGGTTGGGTTGCCGATGATTCTGCCCTCAGGACTTCTGGCAAGACCGTCTCCCAATGAAACGCGCATCCTTTGGGGCCAGCCATCAGAATGCACTGTTAATGCGACGGTTCGTACATAATGCCTCGCTGTGCTCAGGCTTGTACGAATTGCTAAACGAGCCAGCCAAGGCTTCTGCCTGCTCGATCACCCCCTTGGATCGCTGCTGGCACATCGTCGGGTGAAATCTCTAGAGATAAAATCTGCCCATAACCCAATGGTCACAGAGACTTCTAGCGTCCAACAATTAGCAACCAATGGAGTCATTGGCAGGCGATTCCAAGCTGCTGTCAACAATTTCTTTGGACAACTGCGCACACCTATGGCTATCGTTTCGTTTGCTTAGCACTGGCTTTTCTGCGCTTGTCGCTTGCCGCCATTGGTTTCGTGCGTGACCCGACGATACGTGCTTGGGCTACTTGTTTGGTTGTTTGGCTGACTTTGTTTTTTGGTTTTTTGATTGTTGCCGTGGCTGTTTTCCTCCGTTGTGCTTCCCTCTCGATCAATTTTTGAGGTGTCTTTGTTTTCTTCGTTGGAGCCGCTTTGGCGGCTGTTGAATTTCTGCTGGCAACTGCTGCGGTCAGCTTGACGTTGCCCCTAGCCTTTTTGGCGATTGCACGGCTGTTCGGCCTATTGGGTGAAACTGTTTCGCCTTTGGACTTGACCTTCGATTTCGCATTACCAGCCCGCTTTCTAGCGGGTTTGGATTCTTCGAGGCTGCTTCCGGATAACACATCTGAAGTCGTTGCCAAATCAATTCCGAAGATCGCACCTAGATCTTCGCCAGCGAGATCGGATTGCTGATTGAGACCCATCGCATCGTCAGTCGTTTGCGTCGTCAAAGCATCGGAGACTAACTCCGATTGATCGACTCCGCGCATTTTGAAGAACAGTCCGGGCTCAGAATCCAACAGATGTCCGATTCCGTACAGCGTGGCTGCTATGTGTTTGCACATCGTGGCGTAGTCGGGACAACTGCATTGCAGTTTCAGTTCTTTGGGGCTCGGGAAAATGCCCTGCTTCGGATCCGTGAGGCGAGCAAGCACGGCATCCGGTAACTTGCCTCGCATCAAATCCAACAGTGAGCCGACCTGTCGGGCGCAATCGCCGCGAATCGCTTGCCATCTTTTTTTGTCTATTGGTTCGATCGAGATTTTGATCTTGTAAAGTGAAGAACCGCTGACGAGAGCGGTGATCGAGCCAGTCTCAATCTGGAGATCGACGATCGACCCATTCCTGGCATAGCTACGTCCGCGGGGCATACGATTCTCCCAATCGGCGTAAATCTCTAAGTTCTCGCACCAGGACAATCCCCAAAAACTGGTGGCGATAGCTCGCGATTTGATCTGGATCGGTCGAAGATTCTGGCCTTTTTTTGAAAGCTTAGCTGCTTCGCGAGCCGCATTGGCCCGACGCCGGGCAACCGGTACGTAAGGAGCCCATCTTGAGTAAAAAGCCATCGTCAATCCTTTCTGAGTGATCTTGATTGTTCTCTGCCATCAAATGGAAGATGCTTTGTTGATGTCGAGTGAAACGAATCGCAGCAATTCATCGTCTGACATCTCGGTCAAATTCACTTCGCCCGATTCGTCAAACATATCGCGGCTCACTTGTTTCTTGGAGTGAATTAGATCATCAAGGCGTTCTTCAAGTGTGCCAGATGTCACAAACTTATGAACCAGGACATTTCGTATTTGACCGATCCGAAAAGCTCGATCCGTCGCTTGGTCTTCGACGGCTGGATTCCACCAGCGATCAAAATGAACTACATGGCAGGCTTCTGTCAAGTTCAATCCTGTGCCCCCTGCCTTAACCGAGATCACAAAGAATGGCGGGCCGAATGGCTGCTGGAATTCGCTCACCAGTTGACCGCGTGCCTTTGCCGATGTCTTGCCCGTAAGCAACAACCCGGGGCGTCCAAAGACTTCCTGCAAAAACAGTCTTAGCGGTTCGCACATCGTTTGAAACTGGCTGAAGACCAATACCTTTTCTTGTTTCGCTGCAATGCCTTCGCAAAGTCGCTGCAATTCCACATACTTGCCAGAGTTCTTCACATCGAACGACTGCCCCTTCAAGTACAACGCCGGGTGATTACAGATTTGCTTGAGCTGCATCAATGTGGCCAATACGAGACCGCGACGTTGAATGCCGGTGGCCAGGTCCAGCGACTTCTCAAGATCCTTGATCACCTGACCGTATAATGCGGCTTGCACAGCGGAGAGGTTGCAGTCGACACGCATTTCGGTCTTGGCAGGTAAGTCGGGCACAATGTTTGGATCTGTCTTCATCCGCCGTAGCACATAGGGCCGAATGAGCTTTCGAAGCGCAGCGAGATTCCGGGAACGTTGGCGTTCATCTTTGCTAGACACAAATCGTTTGAACTCGACAGCGCTGCCCAGCAATCCTGGCGAGCTAAAATCAAACAAGGACCATAAATCCCCCAAGTGATTTTCTATCGGTGTGCCAGTCATGATCATGCGGCAGCGAGCAGGTATAGTCTTGATCGCCTTGGTTTGCAGTGAACCTGAATTCTTGATCGCCTGGGCTTCGTCTAGGACTATCAACTTCCATTGGACTTTGGTGAGCCACTTTGCATTGCGGATCGATCCGTAAGTCACGATGACGACATCCTTGCCTTCCACTACTTTCGCAGGTTCAGATTCGACCGCTTTTAGCTTGTCAATACTCGTTACCGATCGGTGTGCCACGAGCGTGTTTAAATGAGGTGCGAATTTGGCGAGCTCGCGTTGCCAGTTTCCCAGCAAAGACGTTGGTACTACGATCAGGCACGGCGACCGATCATTTTGAGTCGATGATTGGCGTTGTCGCAATAGTGCAATCAGCGAGATTACCTGCAACGTTTTCCCCAAGCCCATGTCATCAGCCAAACATACTCCGAGTCCAAGTTGTGTTGCGAACCAAAGCCAGCGCACACCTGCGGTCTGATAATGACGAAGTTGTGCATTGACGACCGATTCTGGATCAATGTCGCCGCTTTCACTGGGGTTTCGCAGAGCTTGGAGCGTTTGCTGCAACCATTCTCCGGGCTCAATGCGTGTCCAACGAACAGATTCTGATTCGTCGCTTGTTTTTCCAATAGCTGCACCGGAGAGCAGTCGCATGGCTTGAAGGAAATCAACGCCTCCAACATGTTGTTTTCTCAAATCTTGCCAGTGGTCCAATGCGGACTTCAGCTTATCTTGATCGACCTCAACCCATTTACCTTTCAATAAAACCAGTCCCTCGCGAGCAGCCAGTAACTGCTTTAACTCCGATTCGCTGAGTGGCTCGCCTTGGATCGTCACACCAACCGTCAGATCCAAGCCGTCAATTCCGAATCGGCTCGGTTCTTGGGAGCCAATGTTCACAGAGACTTGCGGGCGTGGCGGACGAGCGGCATTCCACCAATTGGGGACGCGAATCACCAACCCCGCTTGCTCCATCAAGGGAATCGAAGACAAGAACTCGTA
>JBEBGH010000354.1:0-5370 GCA_040081565.1 Pirellulaceae bacterium | reverse complement strand
GCCAGTCGCCTTAGAGCCAGTCGCCTTAGAGCCAGTCGCCTTAGAGCCAGTCGCCTTAGAGCCAGTCGCCTTAGAGCCAGTCGCCTTAGAGCCAGTTGCTGAAAATAAAAAGGCCGATCCAGCGGTTTCAAGCATTTCAGTTTCGGCAGGCGAATTGTCTTTGGTTAAAAAGCAAACGGTTGTGGCCAACGAACCGCGGCCTTCCGAAAAACCAAAAGTTAAGCCACCGACCTTTTCAAAGTCTAGAGTTGAACAAGAACCTGATGACTTTGATTTTCATCGAGCCCCGAAGCTTGAGCCGGCCAGGGATCTCGAAACGGGCGAAATGCATTGGAAGCAATTTTTGGCTCCACTGTCGGCAGGTCTTTTGCTGCTGATTGTCGGGTGGATTTGGTTTGGCTTGATGAATCAGGACAACGAATCGCAGTTGGTTGAAAACATCGAAACGCCAAATGACAAGAATGTGCTCGAAGGCAAATCTGCCAACAGCGGTTCCACGGAAGCGAGTATGGCCGATAAGCAACCCCTTGAGAAACAGCCAACGCCCGATAGAGAGATAGCTCGCAAAACAGATAATCCCAACAATACTGACCAACGCGATCCGGCGAAAATAGCGGTAACTAATGAGCCTCCATCGTCTGTCGGCGCGAACCCTGCGCCCCCCGAGCTCCCGCAAAATTCTCGGGCGACAACGGTTGTCGACGATCGCTTCACACCGACACTTGATTGGCAGTCGATCAAAGGTGAGATCGCGGTGGGGAATCCCGACGGCGATGAGCTTTCGGGCGTCAAGGCACCGCGGAATACTGGGCCGAAGGATCGGTTCGTGACCTTGCCCGAGAGTTGGGGGGAGGCCTTACTGGACAATCAATCGACCTTGATTCTGGACGAGGACACAAGCCTTACATTGAATCGACTTAAGAACAAATCAAATGTCATGGAGGTCGTCTTGTTCAACGGCCGGATGGCTCTGAAG
This sequence comes from Pirellulaceae bacterium, assembly GCA_040081565.1. Lineage (GTDB taxonomy): Bacteria > Planctomycetota > Planctomycetia > Pirellulales > Pirellulaceae > BJ22. The sequence continues at coordinate 4,394 of JBEBGH010000354.1, read as the reverse complement.
AACTTGCCGGCCAACACTGATCTCCGAGTTACCGCAGGTGAGGCGCAGTGGTTCGTTGAAACGAAGGAGGAGTCGACGGTAGGAGTAGATTATTCGGGGTTGACTCCCGTGTTCTTTCAGCGGAGCGGCGACAACATCATCAATGGTCAACGGATAAAAGGCCGTGAACAGTCGACATGGCAAAACGAGTCCTACGAATTCACTTCCTTGACACTTCCGGTGACATGGATTTCTGGTCCACGGGGTCGGGTCTTCACCGAAGACAACGCCACATTGCTGGCTGCCAAGAACTTGTCGAGGGAGCTGGATACATTTGCCAGCCGCAAGAATCTTGATCCACAAACAGCGTCTTTTCTCTTGCAGGCACGATTATCCGCGGTCCCTCAACGTGCTTACGAATTGATGCAAAGCCGAACGCCAGGGCAAAGCGAGTTGGTCTTCGAATGGTTGTTGTCCCAACTCGACACGGCCCGCCGCCCGTTAGTCGTTCGAATGCTGGCGGAAAAAACCGGTGATCGGCAGCAAGTACAAAATGTCTTGCATTCGTTTCGTCAGTTGCGAAACCCTCAGTCGATAGGTGTGGAGTTGATTGATGATGCCTGCCGTCATTTGACCTCGCAAGAATTGTTCTTTCGTGTTGCCGCCAAGCAATTTCTAATGAAATTGTCAAACAACTCGAATCCAGTCAATTACGACGTTCATGACCCTCCTCCAGCTCGAGAGGAGAAAGCTCGACGTTGGAATTCTGCCCTGAAAGGTCGGGGAAAATCGCCGCGAAAACGCTGACTTGAGTGGCCTTTAGGGACTTTGTTACAAGTTGCGGCGAAATTTGGAACGGTCTCTTGCGACTTTGTCACTCGGTTTGAAAATTTTTTTGGTGAATTCCTTGAATTGCTTTATAATCCCTCGGGCGATAGGGTTGTCGCCATGATCCAAGGGGTTAGGAGCGAGCGATGAGGCTACGGGTCGGTTTGATTGGGTTAGGCGAGAACTGGCAGTCAAGACACCGACCGGCGTTGCTTTCGCTGGCCCATCGTTTCGAAGTCAAAGCCATTTGCTGCGAGATTGCGAAAAAATCCGAGTTGGCCGCGCGCGAGTTCAATGCGATCGCCCTCGATGGCTTTCGCGTCATGATGGAACGTGATGACATCGACGCCGTGCTGGCGTTATCCCCCGATTGGGTCGGTCCCTTGCCCATGATTGCAGCCTGCGAAGCCGGAAAGGCTGTGTTTAGTTCGGGCGCGCTCGACATTGCTCCAGAGCAAATGGAAGAAGTTCGGCAACGAATTGATCGTTCAGGTGTGGCCTTTATGGCTGAATTGCCTCGACGGTTTGCGCCGGCAACGATTCGATTGAAGGAACTGATTGCGACCAAACTTGGGCAGCCTCAGTTGCTGTTTTGCCATGAGCGATTGCCTGCGGAGGCGCAGTCTAATCGCCTTCGACGAGGCAAATACTGTCCGCTGGCATGGCGACACATGACGGAAATCGTGGATTGGATTTCTTACATTATTGGGAGTACTCCCAAGTCCGTAGTGAGTGCAATTCACCAGGAACATTCGGATCACCGGAACGCTTTTTATCAGATGATGAGTCTGGAGTTTGCTTCAATAGGTCCCGGCGTTCCCCCGATCATGGCGCAGATGAGTGTCGGACATTATGTGCCCGAACGCTGGTCAGAGGCGCTTGCCTATCGGCGCCCGGCCTCCATGCAAATTTGCTGCGAAAGGGGAATTGCGTTTGTCGATCTGCCGACCAGCATCACCTGGTTTGATGAGGGGGGGCAGCACCTTGAATCTCTTGAGGCTGATCGTCCGATCGGTGAACGGATGCTGGAATATTTCTTCCGTTCCGTCACGAGTTTGATACGCCGATCGTCGGATCTGAACGATTCGGTAAATGCGATGCAAGTCGTGATGGCGGCAACCGAAAGCGCCCGAACGGGTCAACGTCAGCAACTTTGACTCAATTAGCTTATGACTTCATCGCCGCGGTGGCCGCGGGTATTTTTGGATACCCGTGCGGATGCGACTTGTGCCAGTACCATGCGGTTCGAACGATGTTGCGGATGTCGGTATATTTCGGTTGCCAATTCAGTTCCCGTTGTGCCCGCCGCGCGTCGGCCACGAGTTCTGGGGGATCGCCCGGACGTCGTTCCCCAACCCTTTCGGGGATGTCGCAACCGGTGATTTCACGGCAGGCCTCGATGACCTCGCGAACGCTGTTGCCGATTCCGGTGCCCAGGTTTAACTTGATCCCCTTTCCTGGCGATAGGCGTTCGAGAGCGGCGAGATGGGCCGAACCCAGGTCGTCGACATGAATGTAGTCGCGAATGCACGTCTTGTCGGGCGTCGGCCAGTCGGTTCCAAAGACCGTGATATGACTGCGCTGGCCCAAGGCAACTTGCAAAACCAACGGGATAAGGTGCGATTCAGGATCGTGATCTTCGCCGATATCGCCTTCGGGAGATGCTCCCGACGCGTTGAAGTATCGTAATGTCGCATAGCCAAAACCATACGCCGCTGCGTAGTCGGCGAGCGCATGCTCCACTACCAATTTTGTGAAGCCATACGGATTTACCGGTGCCTGCTTTTCGTCCTCGCTGATGGGAACTCGGGTCGGCACTCCATAGGTTGCACAGGTGCTCGAAAATACTAATTTGCGTACATCGCAGCGGCGCATCGATTCCAGCAGTTTGAGCGTCGCGACAACATTGTTTTGGTAATACTTAGCAGGATCCACCACTGATTCGCCGACCAGCGCGCTAGCGGCGAAATGCATGACGGCCTCAATTTGGTGGCCTTGCAGGATCTTTTCCACCAACGGGTCATTTTCCATTGAGCCAATATAGAGTTTGCCGGCTGTGACGGATTCCGCAAACCCGGTCGAAAGATTATCGAGGATGACCGGTCGGTGCCCCGATCGGGACAACTGTCGAACCATGTGCGAGCCAATGTACCCTGCGCCGCCAACTACCAAGACATTCATGAGATTAAACTTCCGAAAACTGAATACCGTTTATGCAGTCTTTTGTTTACGTCGGTGGAGAGCGAGCATGGTCTTGAGTGAATTTGCTGGTCCATGCCGTCGAACCCATTCTCGTCCGAATTCTTGAGCCGAAAACAAATAGTGGTCGAATTGTCGTTCGATTTCCGCGAAGGCGATACCGAGTTGTTCGGCCGAAGCCACCGCGAGTCCAACCGAGCTGACGGGCTGCTCGGCAACGCAAGGACCCAATTCAAAAATTCGGGCCTTGTATACGCCCTGGGTGCCGTTCGCCGTTGGATTGCGCAGAGCCAGTTGAACTTGACGTTGTGCAAACGCGGTGGGAAAGAAAACGTACTGAGTCGCAAACGATTGATGAAATGTTGTTACACGAGACAAGCCCATTCGTTCGCCGCCGACATACAAATCCCATTGGCAATGGCTCCCCAATTGTTTGGGAAAATGCCATTGATACTCCAGGACAATTCCGCCAGTGGATGGCAGCAATTCAAGATTCACTTCAAACGGATGCAAAGTCCCATCGTAGGACCAAACTCCGCCGTTCTGCGGCACATTGGTGCGATTAAACTCGAGTGCAGTCGGACTGACTTCGTTCAAAATAGGGAATTGATGCAACAGGGATTCGGCATAGCGCTGGGCAGGTTCGTCAAGTTGATCGCCCAGCCAACTGCCCGCGGAAACAATCATTGGTTTTCCCGCGGCCGCGTATTCACCGAAGATCCCGGCGCGGCGACAAAAATACTTTTGACGATCGTACATCAAGACGCCACAATCCGCGGAGCGAATCAGTTCGACGTAAGCTTCCCTGGGCAACGGGTGTTCCGCAAATTCAATAACCTGCGGATCAACGCCAGGGCTCAATGATAATTTTTGCTTTTGCCAGCGTGGCCTCTTGGGAGTCTGCACAACCAGCTGGACGCGTTCCGAAAGTCGGTTGAATTCGGAGTCCTCGGCAGAAATGGCAGCCAAAAGCGCTTGCTGCCCTTTTTCGCGACGAACGCCACCTGCCACGACAAACCGCAATCGCTGGTTTATTCCCTTCGTCGCTGCCGATTCGAGCCCAAGATTAGAGAAGTCATTCGACACCGGGTAGTCGAAGAGTCGAACTCCCGGCAAACCCAGTCGCGCATACTGATCCACGAGTCCCAAGGTGGTCGCCAAAAATTGCAATCGATGATAGGGCAAACTCGCCAATTCAACAGCGATCCGCCGTTGCAACGAGTGCAAACTTCTCATTTCACCAGCGTAATGTTCCGGCCTGCCTTCGAAGGCACCAAAATGGAAAATAAAGTGCCATGATGCGGGAATCGTACGTGGGGTTTGGGCCATGAACCGCAAGGCACCCAACAACTCCAGATCAGATACGGTTCCAAAAATTACCCGGTCGT
>JBEBGH010000070.1:0-19103 GCA_040081565.1 Pirellulaceae bacterium | reverse complement strand
TTACTGCACACTGGATTGGGTCGGGCTCCTCTTGCCCCATCCGCGGTCAAACAAATCGAAGAGGTCGCTTCCGGCTATTCCAGTGTCGAAATCGATTTGGCGACCGGCGAGCGAGGACAGCGTTCCAAAATCGTCGAACGAATCCTCCGCGAGTTGACCGGTTGCGAATCCGCCGCAGTCGCCAACAACAATGCAGCCGCAACCATGTTGACGCTTTCGGCGTTGGCGACTGGCAAGGAGGTCATTGTCTCGCGCGGCGAACTCATCGAAATCGGCGGGAGTTATCGTTTGCCGGAGGTGATGGAATGCTCCGGATGCCGCCTTCGCGAGGTGGGCACCACCAATAAGACACGGCTGGAAGATTACCAAAAGGCGATCAACGAAAACACGGGCGCAATTCTGCGGGTTCACCCGAGCAACTACCAAGTCGTGGGTTTCACCGAAAAACCGAACTTGCGAGAGTTGGTCGATCTGGCCCATCGCCACCGTCTGCCGCTGATTGATGACGTCGGCTCCGGCGCGCTTGTGGATTTTTCCAAGTATGGTTTGACGGACGAGCCCCACGTGGGCGAAAGCATCAAGACCGGTTCGGACGTCGTGCTGTTCAGCGGCGATAAATTGGTCGGCGGACCGCAAGCCGGCGTGATGGTCGGCAAAAAAGAGTTCATCGCCCGGATCCTGAAAAATCCATTGATGAGGGCGATGCGAGTCGACAAAATGACACTCGCCGGATTGCAAGCGACTTTAGAACTCTATCACAATCTGGACAAAGCCGAACAGGAAATCCCATTGCTCAACATGCTGGTAACGCCGCTGGCAAACCTGCAATTTCGTTCGAACAAATTCGTTGGGCAGATTCAGCACCTGAGTGGAATTGCTGCGGCCGAATCTGTAGCCGACTCCTCGATGCTCGGCGGCGGTAGCGTGCCAACGCAGAAGATCGAAACCTGGTGCGCCGCGATTACTCCCAAGATCATGACGGTTGATCAATTCGCTCACAAATTGCGGGTGCATTCCACAGCTGTGATGGGCAGAATCTCCAAAGGACGTTTTCATCTGGACTTCCGCACCATCCCACCCCGTTTGGACGTCCAGTTGGTCGAGGCCTTTGAGGCGTTGTTTAAATAAGCTGTCGCAGGAAAGATGCCACCGGTGACCGACGAAGATCTCAAACCCGATGACGAACAACTTCCGCCAGATGCGGAAATTTCTCTTGATCACTTGGGCGACGACGAAGAAGAGTTCTCGCTGGAGAAACTTAGTCAGGCCTATTCCAAAATCTTGAGCAAAAACAGGGGCGCCGAAAGTACCCCGGAAGCGGATGTCGCTGCTGACGAAGAGATTGACAAGGCCGAATCGAGTGAAGTCGACACTTTAAACGATGTGGCCGACAATGCCGGAGCCACAATCAACGAGCAGTCGATCATCGAGGCAATCCTGTTTGTGGGCGTTCCCGATGGTGAAAAACTCACGGCGAAAAAAATCGCTTCCTCTCTTCGCGATGTAAGTCCCAAAGAAGTTAAGAAGATCATCGACGAATTGAACAAACGTTACGAGCAGGAAAAATCGCCGTATGTGATTGAGCAAGCGGACAGCAGCTACCGCATGGCATTAAGGGATTCGTTTAAAGCAATTCGCGAAAAATTCTACGGTGAAATTCGCGAGGCTCAGTTGAATCAGTTCGCGATTGATATCCTCAGTATCGTCGCCTACCAACAACCGATCAGCCGCAATGATTTGGACAAGATCCGGCAACGGCCCAGCGGTTCGCTTTTGAACCAGTTGGTTGAGCGGCAGTTGTTAATGGTCGACCCAGCCTCGCCTGCATCCAACAAATGCTATCGAACGACAGATCGCTTTCTGGAATTGTTTGGGTTATCTTCAATCGAAGATTTGCCCTTGGCCCACGAGGTCGATGACATTAATGAATTTTTCGATGACATTCTCACTTAGGACTCTTTTCGCTGCTCGGTCGACGACATCGTCTGAATTCAAGTCGTTGTCGCTTGTCGTTAATTAGTGTTGCCAGAATTCAAATGGAGATAGCCGATGCCCTCAATTGTGAAAAACATACTCGCCGTGGTGATTGGAATTGTTGCCGGAAGTCTGGTTAACATGGCCATCGTTTTGTTAGGACCGATGGTAATTCCGTTGCCCGAAGGAGTTGACATGTCAAATCCTGAGACCATGGCTGAAAATATCAAACGGCTAGAAGCGGTGAATTTCATCCCAATATTTTTGGCACATGCCTTCGGCTCATTGGTTGGAGCGTTTGTGGCGGCCAAAATCGCGGCCGGCCACAAAATGAAATTCGCTATCGGCATCGCCTGCTTCTTTTTACTCGGCGGTATTGCCATGGTTTCTATGTATGGCGGCCCGCTGTGGTTCGCAATACTCGACCTTGTCGGAGCCTATTTGCCGATGGGTTATTTAGGTGGCCTGCTCGCGGGCGGAAAAGATTCCGATCGTACACTCGTAAATGCATCCTGAGCCGCAAAGGTTTTCTTATGATCCGCACCTTGTTACTGATTTGGGCCCTCTTTCTTTTCACTCCGAACAGCACACTGGCGCAAGAGACGACAGGGCAGGCAGCCACCGTGGCCGAAGCCCGCGCGGTGCTGGACCTTTCTGGAAAACCGCTGGCAGAATCTCTTGAGGGTGCGCAAACCCAAGTCGCGTTTCAGAACTTTCGTTCCAAAGGTAACCCTCTGGAATTAGCCAAGAAGATCGACGCCGAGTTGCAGTCGCGCGACCTCAAAAAAATGGAGGGTGCATCGTTCACCGAAGCCTACTGCACTGCGTCTTACCAAAAGTCTGGGTTCACGATCTCTCTGATGGTGATGCCTACCGGAGAGCCGGAAATTTCGATGGTTTCGATCAACAATCAAGGAAACGTCGATATCCGAAAATTGCCAAAGCCAGACGGTGCCAAAGAGCTTTATGTTCAACCCACGTCAGGAATCTATGTCTGCGATCTCGCGGTAGACAAAGCCAAGTCAACCACTCGTGAACTGCTTGAGCGAGACGGTTGGCACTGGTTTGGCGACACAACCGTTTCCTATTTCATGCGCAAAAACGCAGTGCGACTCCAAGTAATGTGCTCGGAATCCCCTGCTCAAGCAGGCAAAACGACTTTGCAATACTCAACAGAACAAATGTCGGCAGCACTGCCTGCCATTCCGGATTTGATCCGAATCTCCTACTCGGATAGCACGATGTGGCTGGATGGAGACAGCAAACTGGAGATTGAGCCTTTTGTTGCCAATTATCGCAAGACACTCGAGGCAGAAGGTTGGAAGGCGACGACCGACAACCCCATCAAGATTGATTTCAACCAACATCTGATTTTTCGAAACAAAGATAACGATCTGGCAGAACTGGTGTTTCGAACCGTCGATTCCATCACTCGTTTCGAATTGAAGTTCATGACCGCGGCACAAGTAGACGCTGAAAGCAAACTTGCGGAGAAGGCCGCAACGGAGGCCGAAGCGAAACGCAATATTGAAATCGAACGAATGAAAAATCCGCCCAAGATCTCAATCGGAAAACCCGAAACGGCGACCTTGAGCGAGGAATCGAAGCAATCCTTGGAGTTCACGGTTGCGTCAGGGACGGCACAGAAAGTCGTGACGAAGTGGCTGGGTGATCAAAAGGCGAACGGTTGGAAGGTGCAGGCAACCGTTGATCGAAAAGAACTCGGTGAATTCGATTTGACTAAAGGCGAACTGAAAATCAATCTGTCATTCGTCGATCCGGGTTTCATTCCCGGAGAGATCACAATTAGGACCTCAACTGATTATCAATTTGACCTGAAAAAATAGCCTGAATCCGGGCTAATCACTGGAATCATTGAGTGCTTCATATTGCCGAGCACAATCGGGGCAACAAGATTCAACGGGTACCACGACTTGTTTGGCGACCATTCGACAAACTCTACGGGGTACTGAAACCTGTTCCTGAAATGGAACTTGAACCGAATAGGTTTCCATTTTTTCTTCCGTTACCGTCCGGGAAACCGGCTTCAAGACGGAACGCGTTTGCACTTGAGGAATCCGAACCGTGTAGGTCTGCGTCTTGATCTCTGGAACGGTTTCATCTCGATATTCGATTTCGGTTTTCGTCTTCGTTTCGGGAACCATGACCTTGTAGGTTTGTTTTTTCACTTCGGGGACTTGGCGATGCCGCGTCTGCATTACAGTCTTCTTGCGCTCGTGCGGCACGTTGATCGTGTATTCCAACGTTTTGATTTCGGGAATCTGTTTGGTAACCGCCTTGGTAATCTCACGGCTGCGGCGTTGGGGGACATTGACCATGTACGTCACGTATTCAATTTGCGGAATCGAGCGATAGAACGTACGTTCAACTTCGCGATAGCGGATTTGCGGCACCTGAACGGTGTATTCCACGGCCTTCGGAACAGGCACGGTGAGTTCGAATTCTTGCTCGACTTCGTAATTCGAAAATGTCGGTTCTAACGTCGTGTACGGAATTTTCTCATTGACCGGGGGGTTCAATTTGGTTTGGTATTCAATTTGGTCAAGATTAGTTGGTTTTTCGGAGATTGTCTTTGTCGGGACTTTATAGGATTTCGTTCTAGCTTGGTAGGTCGTGCGGGTGACTTCTCGATTCCTGGCGACGCTACGAAACCTTTGAACAGGAACTTGGCGAACTCGATTTTCCGTAACAAAACTCGTCAATTCGATTTCGCGGGTGCGCGATTCCACGCGCGGCGTGTATTCAACTTCAGTTACCGTGCGTGGTTCGTTTCGATACCGGACGACTTGATAGGTTACCTGTTGGTTTTCCGGCCGCAATTTGGTGCAAGTAAGCGTATACGGGATCTCTTCAATCTCGGTCCGCTGGGTCTGATAGGGAATGCGGCGTGTAATTGGTTTGGAGCGCCAAACTCGCTCGCAGACAGTGTGCTCTGTTGGGGAACAAGTGGCGGAACAGCCCGAACCGGTGCATTGCGGTTCACAGACGGTCCGAGTAACCGTTTCCCAATGGCCTCGATCTTCACAAACGGTGTGGTAAGCCTGAACCGGCATTTGGTGCGGAACGCGATGAATGCCTTGTGTGGTTTCCTGGTAAGGAACCATCGCCGTGTACGCGTGCGTAACATCCTCGATGTACGGTACGGGCTCCTCATAGGTCTTACTCACTACGCGTGAGTCCGTCACCGTCACTTGGTAATTTTGCTGAACGCGTCTAACAACAGGAATGGTCACCTGATACTGCTCGCTGACGGTCTCCATAATTGGCTCATCGACCGAAACCGTCTCATTGGCAATTTCGGTAACGGGAACGTTGTATTTCAGTTCCTCCGAGGTCTCACTCAATTCCTCAAACACCGCGTAGGGCTGTTCAATGATGGGTGTCTGAGTGGTTTCATAGGAATACAAAGACTGATTGCGGAACTTCTCCGTCGGAACCATTTCAATCTTTGGCAGCGTGACAATCCGTTTTTCTTTTTTCGTTTCGTAGACAATCAAATTCTTTTGGCGGGTTTCCGTAACCATTTCCGTATACGGAATTTTGACAATCTCAGTGTCTTGGACTTCCTTGTAGTTTACGACGGGCCGCACGCGGGTCTCGGGCACCATTACGGTGTAATGCTCAACATCGGGAACCTGTTCGGTAATCGTGCGAAAGGTTGTGTATTGTCGATGCCTTGTTTCCGGCAACATGACGGTGTACGTCTGCTCGACCGGAACCTGATAGGCTTCTGATTTGTAAAGGGTGTATTCGCGGACTTGTTCCCGCTCCACCATTTCCGTGTACATCCGTTGAACGGGATAGGGAATTTTTTGAGTACGGTAAACGACGTAGTCGCGGCTGCGATCTTCCGTGACGTAAACGGTGTAGTTCTCAAGTTCTGGAACTTGATCAGTGACCACGCGAGTCACACAAACCGGACGTTGCCGCAGCTCGTTGCGATAACTCGTGCGCATCACGAGTTCATTGTCTACATGCCACTCGGGAACCATAATGGTGCGAGTCTCGCACCGCGGGTTGCAACCGGGACATGACGAGCCGTCCGGATGCGAATGTCCCGGCTGCTGCGTTGGCCGCGTCGACGAACCCGAAGTGAACTTTGAACCCGGCGGTAGGAAATCAACCGTTGGCGACGGCTGAACAAAAGGTACGTCTGGGGACGGTAGCGATTGGCTCTGCGGGCCAGGCAATTGAGCCGAGGGTGCTTTGCTTGAACCCGTTCTTCCAACCGGTCCGGGAAGCGGAAAAATCTCTTCCTGCTGGACCTGCTCAGCACTTGCCAATTTTGCTGGAACGCGGGGCGGTAGGAACCGGTCGTCAGTTGTTATGCCGCCTGCTGCCAAATCGGACAGCAACCGGATGGCCAACAGCGTTAACGCCGATAATCCGATGGTGAGGTAACGAACCCCCATTTAATGACCTTTGCAAACACGACCGGCAACCTCTCCAAGCTCCCTAGTTTAACTGGATTCGCAGTTTTATTCAATCTTTCTGCGGCCACTCTGGAGTCTTGTTCCGCTATTTCCACCTGAATCTCGGCAACCGGCAATCAGGTTTGGGAAATGTGAGAGATTAGCGCCCGACCGAGTTCCGATTTGGCCCTAAACTGAAACTCGCGCTCGCTTTGACCGAGGACTTCGATTTGAACCTCCAGGTCTTGTGGCGGCGCGAGTTTGGCGATCTTCTCGCCCCATTCAACCAGAATCAGTTTCCCGCCACTGAGGGCTTCGTCGAGTCCAAGATCGTCGACTTCCTCGTCATGTTCGATCCGGTAGGCATCCATGTGCCAGATTTCCAAATCTTTTGCGCGGTGGGGAACGCATATCGTAAATGTAGGACTGACAATCTCGTCGTCTACTCCAAGATCCGAGAGCAACGCCTGAACGAAAAACGTCTTTCCAGAGCCCAAGGTCCCGTTGAGAAAGATCATAGCTCCGCCGTTCGCAGGATCGAATTCAAGCTCAATTCCCCGTGCCAATTGCTCAGCGATCTGCCGCGAATCGTCTTCAGACCCAGCCCTGCAAACGATGCCCGCCGAATTAGTGCTCATAACCCGCGACCTCCACGATTTTTTCTCGGCCGGAAGGTTCCCGCATCCAGATACCCGTTTGAGAACGAAATTCGCCGATTTGAAAGAGCTGACCCCGCAACTCCAATTCGTTACTCATCTCCAGCCAAACATCGGGAGCAACTGCCAACAGCAACTCAAAGTCCTCGCCATCGGTCAGCGCATGCCTGAGCGCTGTTTCTTCATCGCAATGACGTTCCTGGCAAGCAGCGGAGATGGGAATTGAGATTTGATCGAGTACCGCTCCAACCGAACTCGCGTCACAAATCGCTTGCAGATCAATCGACAAAGAATCGCTGACATCAGTTGCCGCGTTAATTTTGTAACGACTTGCTAAACAAGATGCAATTTTGCATTTCGGCTCAAAATACAAATGGTGCCCGGCCAGGCTTCCGCCAAACGGGCCGGTTGTTACGAGCACATCGCCGTCTTGGGCGCCGCTCATTTGCCAAGGCCGCTCGCAGTGGCCAATTACGGTCGAGCCTATGACCAGCCCTTGGTCCCATCGATTCGTATCGCCGCCAACGATTTCAACAGCAAATTCGCGGGCTAATTCAGCAACGCCGCGCATCAATTCGCCGGCTGCTTCCAAATCCAGCGAACGTGGCAACACGAGGGAAATGACCGCAGCGGTCGGAACTCCTCCCATTGCTGCAATGTCGCTGAGGCTGACGGCTAGTGACTTTCGCCCGATCGCCTTCAACGGATGGTCAGGACGCAAGAAATGCACGCCCTCACACAAGGCATCGTGTGTAATCACCAGATTTCCCGCGGGTGATTTCATGACCGCCGCGTCATCGCCAATACCGACAATTGTTTGTGTACCACGCGAAAGATTCTTGGCCAACCAATCGTGAAATTGAAACTCAAACGATGCTTTTTTCATGAACCAAGTATAGGTCGCTGCCGCTCGGCTGGAAACCTTGCGACACTTTCATGAATAAAAGAAAAAAGCCTTGCTCGAGGGTCCTCCAGCAAGGCTTTCAGTTTCTGTGAAGGGTTGATCCCCTTACTCGTCACCGGACATCACATGGCAGCAGCCCGTCAGAATCGCCGTCTAATTTCATTTGCCGCGATTGTCGCCAGCATTGCCCAGTGACCACCGCTGAATTTAGTCTCGACGATTCAAATGTCCTATGGCGACTTTCGTGCGCCGACACAGAAGTTTGATCAGTTATTTCAATTCGGTTCCTTTATTGGCCAACCGCATTTGTCCAAAGTAGGGCTCGCGGTCGCGAAGGATGTAAAACATAAAGTGTTTGTTTTGGCGGACTTCAGGTTGGTCCAGAATAAAGCCCAGGTTTTCGAACGATTCGGTCTTCCAGCCATGCATGGCAACCAACACATCGCCCACTCGAATTCCTTCTTTTTCTGCGGGGCTGCTTTGTCGAACAGCCGTAACGCGGAGGCCCCGTTGGTAGTTTGGATGCTTGCCCTTCAGTTCTTCTTCGTTCGCCAGTGAAAATCGCAAACCCATTGATGTCCAAGCATTGGATTCGATGGAAGGGCTTGAGACCAGGACTGATTTGGCCGCAGCCAGTTCCAGGGAGATTTCTTTCGGCCCAGAACGATCCACCATCAACGTGATCTTCTCGCCGGCCTTCCGTTCGAGTAAAGCACATTGCCAATCCAAAGAACGCAAGGCAGGCACGCCGTTGATCGACAGAATCAAATCACCCGACTGAAGCCCAGCCCGTTCGGCCGCTGACTGCGACTCGACTTCTGAAACAAATAATCCCGGAGTATTGGCCGTGTAGCGTGTGACCACCTGCAGGCCCGTAACCACCGAAGCCTCGGAGAATTGAGCCAACAAACGCGATGCAACTTCGACGGCTTCGTCGACAGGGATTGCGAAGGCGATGCCTTGGGCTCCAACCCGAACTGCCACATTGACACCAACCATTTGGCCATCCAGGTTCAGCAATGGCCCGCCGCTGTTGCCCGGATTAATTGGGGCATCGGTCTGTATCAGATTTTCGTAAATTTGACTTTCATTGATCTGCACCGTCCGCCGCAGATGGCTGACAATGCCAGTGGTCACGGTATGCTCATATCCATAGGCATTTCCTACCGCAGCGACGGTCTCGGCCAACATGAGATCTGAGCTGGTACCCAGCTTCATGTTCTTCAAGCCGACAATATCGTCGACCTTGATAATTGCCAAATCGGTTATAGGATCACGAGCCAGCAGCCGTGCCGTCGAGGTTTGACGGTCGTTGGTCGTGATTTGGATTTGCTTCACTTCCTCGACAACATGAAAGTTCGTGAGGATGTAACCACGAGGGTCAATGACCACTCCGGTTCCCATGCCGTTGACCTGGCGCACCTGGTCACGAGAGGCCGTGTTGTTCTCTGCGGTCACGGTTTTTTGGCCGCGCAGATTGACTACAGAAAACTGGCAACTGGCGATGGCTTCGACCAAGGGCGTGCGGCGATTGGTATCGTCGGCACGAGATGGCGATCCAACTCCGGCAATCGCCAAAGTCACACCTGCAATGAGCAACCATGCAGGCGAACGAAAATATCGATATGGCATGACGTCGTTTCGGGTTGGGTCTGGGTTGGCCAGCGCGGGGGGCTGGCACCGGGCCAAACGGCACAGTCATTACAACCTGTTACATCGGAACAACTCCGAATCCCCCTTTGGGATGGCCTTTCAACGCGGCAAAGTTTACCCAGCTTTCACGCTAGCATTTGTCGCCAATTAATGGAAACCAGTCGAAATCCTGGCCTTTTGGTTAGTTGCCAAAAAGGCTGGCGGCGATTGGTAAAAAACCTGAAACATGAGTCGACGTCTCGATTTCCATTAGGACCTAATCGAACGTATCAGAAAACGAAAACGGGCAAGACTTTCGCCTTGCCCGTTGATGAGCACCCGCCGTTACGTCATCGCGATGCGACTTTAGCGCGATTTGCGGCGCCTAAGAAGTGCGAAAGCCAAAGTGGTGGCGGTAATCGTCAAAAATGTGGAACCCGGTTCCGGAACCGGAGCAGCCATTTGATTGGGATCAAGAAAGACAATCCCAGCGCCAACCTTTCGTGACGCAAATTCCTCGCCGCCGTTATCCCCGTCGGAACCTTCGGTGGCCATCAGTTCCAAAATGTCCTTTCCGCGAAAACCAGTACCAGCAAACATCGACCGCGGAATCAAAATCGCCATATCTGTACCATTACCCAGTGGCGAATCCGTCGCTGGCTGGCTGGAATCATTGAGAACAATAGAACCATTGGTCGCTTGGTTATAGTCCCACAACAAATGTGGGTTGGAAAACGTTACATCGGTCACGTCGTAGATCTTAATTACCAGATCGGTAAGAGATAGCTTCTTTCCTCCACCTCCGGTTTCCTGTTGATCAAGAAAGATTCTAAAGTGTTGAACACCCATAATCGTAACGAGATCGATATTCGATAAAGCGGTCCTGCCTAAATCGGTTTCACTGTTGTCGAGGTCTTTAATGAGCTCAGGAGTTCGATAAAGGCTGGCCGAGGTCGTGTCCGTTCCGTTGGCGATAATCCCACCACCCAGAGGAGTGCTGCTCGTACCACTAATAAAAAGGTCCGCGTTGGCAAACGCGGGCATGCAAACAGCGATTGCTGCAATTGCAAAGATGCGAAACATGACTCTGACTCTTCGTTGGAGTGAACCTTTTTGGAAAAACACCGCATGACATATTGATAATTAGACGCTGTAACGCTAACTAATCGGCCAAAAAACGCGTTTTTTGACATTTCAGGATTATCCAGCCAACGACTTTTGCTCCGAATCTTTTTCGATTTCTGTAGAAAAAAGAAAAAACGCAAGGGGCCAGCGGCGACCGCAAACTATTTCTTGCTGTCCCGTCGAAAAATTCTGGCATCCTGTTCGGAACTGGCTGGGCCTTTGGAAGTTGTTAGCTCAAACTGGCCGGAAAGCCCTTTCAACGACATCGCTTGAAGCTTCATCATATCTTTCGGTTGCGCAAATGTGATTTTCATTTTCAGAAATCGCTTTCCCCGGTCATGCTCCACCGCGGCAACCAATTTGTATTCCGTCACGCCAGCGGGAGCTTTTGCCAACTGCACGTCGGATACCACCCGATCTCCCAATGGAACGACGGTCTCCAGTCGCATGGCCGCTTCGTTATCGTTCCAGTAGTTGACTTGTTCGCCCGCAAAGAAATGAAAGAGCGGTGTTTGTACTTTGGCGTTCACCACCAATCCATCTGGTTTTTCGGTTACTTCGACCGTTCGGGGATCCGTGTCGGGTTTTTCGGCGAATGGTATAAACGCCGGATCGCCGATCAAAACTCCGCCGGTCGACATTTTTCGAACTGCCTGCCCGGCGGTTTGTCCGCCTTTCAGTTCAGTACCTTCCACCATCGGGTCCGCCTTGACGGCAGACTCCCCGGACAACAGATGCGCCAAAACTACGCTGTTCGCGTCGGACCGACGAAGCTCTCCCAGTGATTGACCGGTTGATGCCACAAGCATCGCTTCGCCCATCATGGTCGGACCTGCGGGTCGAGGGCACGTCCAGGCAACATAGCCCGCGACACCTGAGTCAATGACCTGCAGACACAGGCTCTCCTCGGGGGTTACCGACTTTTTCGCTACCTTCATGGTCCCCCAGTCGTCCACGTACCACGTACAGGTAACGCCGTTGTAACAGGCGATGTTGAGCACAACGCTTCCCGACAGATCCACACCGCGCAGATCTGATGCCTTTGGTCCACCTACCAGCCCGTTGGGATAGCCGTGGGAAGCCAGCAGCAGAATTGGTGGTTTTGAGATTTTTGCCATTGCGTCCCCGACAAATTTCTCATCACGCGTTTCATCCGAGTCACCAGCCGAATAAAAAGTTGTCATTGGGATGGTTGCGCCACGCAATGGCCAGGCAGCTTTTTGCACGAAGGATTTTCCCATTTGTGCCGAACCCACGCCAAACATCGTGATTGCCGGTTCGACGAGCGCCTTTTCTGACGCCTTGACCAATCGAACGGCGGCTTCTCCGTTGCGCCCCGTAATGAACCCATAGGCAAAATCGACGAAGGGATCAGCATCAATCCGGGTCGACAAGACCAGGATTTTCTGGACCAGATTGATGTCCAAGTCATTCGGATGGACGACAAAGGCAACAGTCGTCGGCCTCAGTCGCTGCAACTCGGTCAACAGTTTGTCGTCGAATCCGGGAGCGGCATTGACAATCTTCGCGTCGTGCCGCTCAGCCAGCATTTCAGCAGCGGCCAGGAACTCGCTGGATTCATCGACCAGCGAAACCACCAAATACTTCTCGTCCGTTGGCCTCACTTGCCAAGTCGTCTCAACGCTTGACATCGCGATCATAGCCAATACACAAATGCAATTGATCATCTTCGCGTCCTCCCATACCAGAAAACAGAACACTTGCGCTTCCAGATTTTGCCGTCTGAAAAGCGAACATAACATCTGGTCGCCGTGTAGCCCGAAAAAGTGACGAGAAAATCCAAAATGGAAACAATTTTCAATTCAAGTTGGAAAATTTTCAGTCAGGTCCGTCCCTACGGCCGATCTTTCACGGCTAATTCCTGGTTTGTGGTGGTCGCGTTTGGTCCGGCTCGAGGCCATCGCGAATTTTTCCCTCGCGATCGATTAGCGGGCCAGCATTTTGCACACGCCAAAGTTCTCGGCATCCGGGACCTATTCCTGACATCCCAAGGTCCCCTTTTGTGCCTTCCGCAATCGCCAACAGCTGTTTGACGATTTCTGGATTAACCGCTGAAACATCAGATGATTCGCCGATATCCACAACCAAGTTATAGAGTTGGGGATTCGCGTCTTTTTCCTTTGAACTAGCCAGTCGTAGTTTCCACTCGCCGCGGCGGACGGCTTCAAGGTTGTGACCGTAAAAGTAAAGAAACGTTTCGTGAATTGGCTGTGGCGAAGAATCGGTCAACAAGGGCAACATGCTAACGCCATCGATCTTGCGATCGTCTGGCACTTGCGCTCCCGCTAGTTCCGCGAACGTCGGCAAGACATCCATCATTCCGCAAATGGAATCGCATTCGCTTGCCGCCGGAATTTTCCCTGGCCACCAGGCAATGGTTGGTACGCGCATGCCGCCTTCCCACGTCGAGCTTTTGAATCCGCGAAGTGGTCTATTGCTTCCCCGCTCAGTTCCACCGTTGTCGCTGGTGAAAATAACAAGCGTTCGCTCGCTAACGCCCGCACGTCGCACGGCATCCAAGATTTGGCCCACGCTCCAATCAACTTCCTCGACCCAGTCAGAGTAAATTCCGTGCGGAGATTTTCCAGCGAACTTTTTCCCTGGGTAAATCGGAAAGTGAACTGCGGTGTGGGCCACATACAAAAAAAATGGTTCGGCTTTGTGCTCCTCGATGTAGGCGACCGCCTCCCTCGTGTAACTTTCAACGAGATCCTGCTGGTCATTCCCGACGACGCGCTGGATCACTTTGCCATTCCGCATCAACGGCAGTGGCGGTTGCTCCTTGGCTTTGTCTTTGGGTTTGGGCAAAGGTTGGCCTAAATTTGTCCTTGTTCCGTCCGACGGAGGTCCCATGTCGTTGGAATAGGGGAGTCCAAAGTGGTAGTCGAAGCCCTGCACGTTAGGAAAAAAGTCCGGCTGGTCCCCCAGGTGCCATTTGCCGATGATGGCGGTTGAGTAGCCGACATTTTTCAACATTTCGGCAACGGTGACTTCATTTGGTGAAAGTCCAATCGCATTTTCAGGAAACAGCACGTGTGGAATCGGCAGCGACCGTTTGGGATAGCAACCTGTCAACAAGGCAGCCCGAGAAGGCGAACAAACCGGTGCCGCGTAAAACGAAGTCAGTTTCCTTCCTTCCGCAGCCATTTGATCCAGGTTTGGGGTGCGGTTGATGGTTGATCCATAGGGACCAATGTCGCAATACCCAAGGTCGTCGATATTAATGACGATGAAATTTTGTCTTGGTGGTGATACAGAAAGTTCCTGACCGTCAACCACTGCAGAAATCAGCAGAACAGTCAATAAAGCCAGAACCTGTTTTGCCGATTTCACAAACATGTTGACGCTTTTATAGTGCGATTGCGTTGTAGAATCGCTCTAAGATAACAGATTGGCGAATGCTTGATGCCACCTGCCTTTTGCAGGAATTTGGCTCGGCAGTCCTTTACTTCTAACATTGATGGCAGGATGAACTGGCAATTCGCCTCCGATTTGCGTACCCCACAAAAAATCAGAAGATTTTTCGGATCCGCAAAAATCCTTTTTACTTTTGGCCGCGATCTACATCCATATTGTCGTATTGCGCGGAACAATGAATCACACCCAGTTGAGCCAAATCGTGCCCTGTGAACTGGAAGAGCATTGGCCGGACTTGGTGCGATTTGCCCGCAGCCTGACCAAGAACAACGATTTGGCAGACGAAATCGCACAGGAATCGATGGTTCGCGCATTACAACGCGGAAACGAACTTCCGGCAATCACAAATCCACGGGGATGGTTGTTTCAGATTGCCGCAAACACGTTTCGCGAATGGTGGCGAAAAAAAGGAAATGAGATTTCCCGAATTCAGGAGTTGGCCGAGCGTCAACCGGTGCGTTTGCAGGAGCTTCCTCCAAACGTCGCCGAGAGAAGAGAGTTCCTTGAATCGATTTGGAAATTCATTCAGGCGTTGCCGCCAACACAACATCAGGTGCTGTTGCTGAACCTTGTGCATGGGCTTTCGAATGAGCAGATTGCTGACAAATTGGCGATGACGACAGACCAGGTAAAGTCGAATCTCTGCGCCGCCCGACGAAAACTGCGCGAGCGATTCCTGAAAAAACATCCGGATACTGAATCATGACAAACCAACAATTGTGCCATCACTGTGACGCTTGGATCGACGGCGACTTATCGCCGGATTTGTCGAGCGCCTTCAAATCGCACTTGATTGAATGTGAATCGTGCCGCAGCCGAGTGCTGGAATGGCAACAATTGGAATTTGACACCGAAGTGGCACTCAGGGTTTTTGCAGTCGATGAAACGCAGAAGCTGTTTGGAGAAGGCTTCGCCACTCCAAGGGCTGACGTTTTGGACGTTGCAACGATTTCGCCAGCGTTGAAAAGCACGTCAAAGACACTTTCGTTTAAGGTTACTGCCGGTCTTGTGGCGGCCGTAGCGATTGCCGCTTTTGCGATCGGCGTTTCTTGGGCTCTTCGCGATCCACCTGGCAACAGCACGAATGCCGACTCGCTGGCGAACCACAACGATGCCTCCGACGTTCTGGCCTCGGAAAACGCTAAAACTCTGTCTAACGCCATATCGCCACCCGTGCCGATCGCGATTGACATCAAGCCCCCTGCAATTGCAACATCGCCGGTTACTTATAAACAGTACACGCTGGTTCAAGTCTATTCCGCGTTTACCAGCAGCGACCTCGAGCAACCTACGGAAAGCAGCAATCCAATTGACCGAACCCACAATTTCAACTGAATAGGTATCACCATGAAAACCACGAAAGTCTCCTCTTTAACTGTGCTGATTATCTTGGCGGCGACGATGGCAAACGCTGGCAGCCTTTTTTCACAGGTGCAGGTGGATGACAGGGTCACCGCGACAACGGTTAATAACGGAAAGTCCGTGAAAGTCTATCAGCTCAGACATATCGACGCTGAATCGGCCTACAGGATCATGGGCACTTTGCTGTTGGGTGCAGAAGTCCAGATCGCGGTCGAAACCAGAACGAAGTCACTGGTGGTAATGGCCAGCGAGGAAAACCACAAACGAATTGCTGAAGTTCTCGGTCGCTTGGATCAGGAATTAGGAAACGCGTCGGCCGGGTCTTCGATTCATCATCCCGAACCTGTGAATTTCATGGTGAAGATGATCATGGACGCGAGCGTCGTCGACTGGGCTGCCAAGAATTCTGCGCCTGACCAGGCTTCCTTGAAAATGCTTGAAGAAATCGCCAGTCAGGGACTGTTCGAACCATTCCGGGACCCTCGAATGGTTGTCAGTTCTTTTGTTCGCGCCAATCCTCGCGGCGCGAATCCACCCGCGGAAAAGCAGCCACTCGAGGCATCTTCAGGCAAAGTAACTACGGAGGGATCATCGACCGAGAATGCCTGTCGCCTTGCGGTAGTGGGCACTCTAACGGAACTCTCCAAAACCAGTTTGATGCTGGATTGCAAAATCGTGATCGAGGTGCCGGAGTCGAAAACTGCCGATCAATCACCGGAAAAAAGAAAGATTCTGACTGCTCGGATTGAGTCCAACACGACCTTGACCCGCGGACATCCGGTGGTCCTATCAGTGAACTCCGTCGAAGGCCGCAATTGTTTGATCATCGTCGAAATCAGGTGACGATAAAGACCAACGTTGATGAATCGAAGTTAGGGCATGCGCCAACCCGGAAAAGCCAGACCGGCTCGATTTAGATCGAAAGAGAAAAAACGGTCCATTACAGTTTTTGCAATTCAATTTCGGCGAAGGGCAACGAAGCGCCCCCCCAACTCGAGGGTGCACGAATTGCAGTAAATCCATAATCATTCACCTCTAATGGGTGGTTTGGGTTTGATGGATCTAGGCGAAACCTAAAACGACAAAGAAATAGACAATTCTAAATTACCCTTAAATTTGTTTGACTTTGATTAATCAATTGACGCTAATAAAGGGTGACTCATTCTTCGACTCGAGTATCAGCGGTCTAATGAATTCCGCCATGAGACGTGAGGTTCGCCATGAAACGATGTTTGTTGGTGCCATGCTGTTTCGTCTTGCTGTTTTTGTCTTTTTCAGGTCGGGCGGAACGCGTCTGCGCTGACGTGCTCGTCTGCAGTCTCCTGACGGATCAAGTATTGCGATACGACTCGACCACCGGAGCGTATTTGGGCGTTTTTGCCTCGGGAGCGCTAATCGATGGTCCGCAGGGAATCACGGTTGGCCCGGATGGCAATGTGTACGTCGCGTCCGAATACTCGCACAATGTAACTAAGTGGAGTCTTGGCGGATCGTATTTGGGCGAATTTGTATCGCCTGGCAGCGGTGGTTTATTGGGAGAGATGGACCTCCAGTTTGGCCCGGACGGAAATCTGTACGTGATTTCGCATTTGACATTTGACCCCCTGATGATGTGGAAATTTGACGGTACAACAGGCGCTTTCATCAGTAAGCTCGGAGCGCCTGGCGGACCCGGGCATACTCATGGATTGACGATCGACTCGGCGGGGAACTTTTATGTTGGCCAACTCGATATGACTGCGATCCTGAAATACGACAGCTTCGGAACAGCGCTTGGCCCGGCTGCAATTGATCCGGTGGGATTCCCGACCTTGCTGGATATTGTAATCGGCCCGGACGGCAACATTTACACCAGCAGTTCCTCACCTGGAAATGTGCGCCGCTACGACGGCACAACGGGTGCATTCATGGGAGTCTTTGCATCCGTTCCCGGTGGCTCGCCGACCTGGGGAATGCAATTTCACACGGATGGCAACCTCTATGTTTCCGCGGGGACCGGAGTCGCCCGATTCGACGGGACGTCAGGAGCGTTTTTGGGTGCGTTAGTGCCACCTGGTTCTGGCGGTCTTTCCGGCGCAGCCGGATTGACATTCATTTCCGCAATCCCGGAACCTGGTGCAGGCTGGGTGATCGTCGCGCTTCTTCTGGGCTTGAGCGTTCGGCGCAATAAATTGCAAAAGAAATATCTCCGCCCGCATGCAGTCTGATTGCGGCGTAAAAGATGGGGTTCAATCAGGTGGAGAACTTCACCAAGCGTGTGCACCGCGACATTGTCCAACGTCGACGGGGTAAAGGATGTGGTGTGGAACCCCGTTGGGATTCGAAGGCTTGCGTTGGTTCGATACCCAGCGTGCGCTTTGCGACGCCGGGCTTTGGAGTGTTACGCCTACGGCGTAAAAACCCCATTACTTCAAAACCCGGATGCGGATGTTTTTGAATTCGATGGGTGAGCCTTCGGCTTCCAAGGCAACGTACCCGGTTGCGGGTTCGCATTCGTTGCCGCCGGAGACTTCATAGCCGTTGACCCAGAGACGGACTTCGCCGTTGATCGCTCGAATGTAGTAATGATTCCACTCGCCAAATCCATTCGTGTGTTTGGCCGATGGAAAGCTACGGACTCCGTCGGGCGAAAGCGGCGGAAAGGGTTTCATCTTCGATTTTCCAACTGGGAACACGTCGCCGTTGGTCGTGAACCAATCGGCTTTCTTACCAGAGCTCTTTTCATAGGCAGCGGTATAGCCATGATCCAGGACCTGGCATTCGATGCCCTCGGGGAGCTGTCCCGGTTTGATGGCATCGAGCGACGCTTTGGGACTCCACACAAAAACACCAGAGTTGCCAGCTTCTTTCAGGTGTCGCCATTCCAGCACCATTTCGAAATTCGTATACGGTTCCGCAGTGCGCAGCACGCCGACCGGGTGACCGGTGCAACTCAACAATCCGTCCTTCCAAGTCCACGTGTCGTCGTTACAGTTGACCTTCGCAAAGTCCTTTTCTTCCAATTTGCGCCAGTGTGGACCGGTGCCGTCGATGACCACTGACTTAAGTGCGCCGGCAGTGTCCTGTTCCGACCGTTCGGCAGTTGTTGACAGTTGCCCTTGAGCAACATTTACCGTGGCGATCAGAAACACGAACGTGGCGACCGAGTTTGCAAGTGACAAATGCACGCTATTTCTCCGGCGAAGTGGCGAGATTATTGAACGAACTTTGATGCGATGAAGGATAAATCAGGGCGAATCAACCCGCAATCTGACAAACCCAAATAGTCGCCAAATTCGAATGAATTGTTGGCCATTTGACGAAAGGGCCCTGACATCCTAAAACTGTAGTCGGCAAATCGCTGCCATCGAGTGGGCTCCGTGAGGGGGAGCCGCGAATCGGGTCAGGTCTGAAATATGAAGCAGCCCTAAGCGGGGTACTCTTGTGCGGAGTCCGCTCGATGACAGCAAACGCCGAAATCTTCTGAATGGCTGGGAAGCTCAGTCTCACGGCAACGATGGTTGGACATTTGGCTTGGGTTGCTGGATCTGAAGCTCGCGGCTCGATCAGCCAGCTGCGTCCGATCCATTCTCAGCTTCC
>JBEBGH010000353.1:0-5390 GCA_040081565.1 Pirellulaceae bacterium | reverse complement strand
TGCCCTTGCTTCGTTCTCTTAATTCCGCGAAAAGCTCAGCGCTAGGGACTTAAATTTCTTGGTCCCGGTATTGGCTGACAAATGGCGGCTACTTCGATTGGGCAGCTCCCTTTTTCTGTCGGCCAATTCGCGACTGGATAGCCAGAGCGTGTTAACGGATTGACCCTTGATCTTTATCGTCAGGAAGACGATTTTTATGCACTGGATTGCAAAAATTATTTTCCGGCATTCTCTCGTCGGCTGCATTGCTGTGATCTGGTTTGCTTTTGCCCTTCCAGTTCACGCCATTCAATCTGACGAGTGGCAGCAGCCCGGTTTTAGTCGCGAGTCGCCTAAAAATCCGTTGCCTGTGAAGGATATTCATCGCGCTATCAATCAGATGCGCAGTCCAAGTCGCGAGCCTGCTGCGCCAAATAATATTCAGGCCATTGAAATCAATCACGGCGAGCCAATCCGCGACTCGCAGACTCGACATGCGCATTACCTGGAGCCTTCTGCTACGCCCCACAATCAATCGGCGGTGAAGCTAAGCGACCTGCAAAAAATGATCGGCGATCAATTCACCAAGATTGACTGGAAACGAATGGCGGCAAGTTTGGCCATCGTCGTGGGCGGTTACCTCGCATTTCTTTGGTTGGTGCGAGTTGTTAATCCGACTCAGGCGCGCCGGCAATTGCCCCATGAAGTCGTCAATGTCATTGGCAAAACTCGATTCAGCGCTCACCAGGAACTGCAGCTCGTGCGTTTGGGCAGCAAACTTCTGCTGTTGCTCGTCGGGACTGACGGAACCAAATCGATAGGAGAAGTAACTGATCCGGTTGAGGTAGATCACCTCGTCTCGCTTTGCAATCCTCGTCGCGGCCGTTCGACAATGCCGGCTCCGCGCCTTCCATCACGTCGGGAGGAAACTCCAGCTTTGAATCCGACCATGGAAGAGTTCATTCGCATACTTCAAAAGACCGTCGGCAAACAAAACGGGGTGACCGAATATGAAGCCTAAGACGGGACAGAGATTTCCAAAACTGCTTTCGTCCGGGCTGGTAACCGGGCTGTTGTTCCTTTCATGGATCACCAACGGCAACGCCCTAGTAATCGCGCAAGAAATCGTCGCGAATCAACCAGGTCGAGTACTGGATTGGGAACCCGCAACAGACAAACTCGAAGACGCAACGGGCGAATGCCGGCTCCCTTCGACTTCTTCTCAAGTTGATTCATTACTCTCTGACGAGATCGTGACGGAACAATTGGCTCGTCAAGCGGAGGCGATTTCAACAGCCAACGAATCCACTAAATCGACTATTACCGCCGCCGTCACGGTAGCCCTACTGGGTCTCGCGCCGATCGTACTATTGATGACCACCTGCTACGTGCGATTGTTTGTCGTGCTCAGCCTGTTAAGGCAGGCACTGGGTGCCCAACAGTTGCCTTCGAATCAAATGCTCACCGCACTGAGCTTCTTTGTCACGTTACTGGTAATGACCCCGGTCTGGCAAGAAATCAAAACCAATGCGGTCGATCCTGCAACCCGTTCGGACGGCTCGATCGACTGGAGAATAGCATTTGAAAATGGAATTCCGCCGCTCAAGCGTTTCATGACCCAGCAGATTCAGGCGACCGGAAATCGCGCGGCCCTCGAGGTCTTTTTCCAACATCAAAACACCAGTAGTTCTGGGAAAATACCCTTGCCCGAAAACATCGAAGAGTTGCCGATCAATATTGTGCTGCCGGCGTTCATGGTCAGTGAACTGAAGGTGGCGTTTCTGTTGGGCTTTCAGATCTTTTTACCGTTTCTCATCCTCGACCTTGTCGTTTCAACATTAACGGTATCGATGGGCATGGTCATGTTGCCGCCTGCGATGGTCAGTCTACCGCTGAAGTGGTTGTTGTTTGTAATGGTCGACGGCTGGAACTTGGTGATCGGAATGCTTCTCCAAAGCTTTGGTACGGTCGTCTGAACAGGAACCTGACATGAATCCCCAAGATGCCGTTGACATGGGCCGCGAAGCAATTCTGTCGGGCCTACTTTCAGTTGCTCCGCTGTTGATCATCGGCCTAATTATCGCTGTGGCGATTGGCTTTCTTCAATCGATGTTCCAGATTCAAGAGCAGTCGATTGCCGTGATTCCGAAATTGTTATTGATGTTCTTGGTAATCGCGTTAGCTCTACCGTGGTTATCCGAAAGAATGCTCGACCTCAGCCGCTCCCACTTCGAGCGACCAGTTTTGATTTCCTCCGTTCCGCAGAATACGCGGTAGTTACAGGATCGAGGACGCTTTCCATGGAGTTTTTTGGCGGTTACCTGCTAATCGCGACTCGCGTCGGAGCCTTTATGTTGACGGCCCCTATGTTCGCCAGCAAACAAATCCCGCTAACCGTTCGTCTGGGCATCGCGTTACTGGTTGCAACTGCGGTTACTGCCAAAGTCAGCAGCGGGCATACGTTCGTTGTGATGGGCGAACTGCCAACTTTGCTGTTGCGGGAGGTGCTGCTGGGAACCTTCTTGGGAGGCGGTGTGTCGCTGCTCTTTTCGGCGACGGGATACATGGGTGGAATTCTCTCCAGCATGGCAGGCTTAAGTTGGGGGAACGAACAAACTAACGAACCACAATCGGAACCCGCAGCACGTTTATTATGGGGCGTGGCGATTGCCATTTTTCTGTTGAGTCGCGGTCCCGAGTCGTTGGTCTTGGGAATTTGTGATTCGTTTCAACAAATTCCGGTGGGTACGCAAATCCTGGCGGAACGACAATTGGGAGCCCTGGGTGTCCTCGTGCAGCAAACTTTTTGGCTGGCACTCCAAGGAATCGGGCCGGCAGTGGCCGCGTATCTGGGCGGCGTCGTCGCTTTAGGGGCCATGTCGCGCGTCTTGCCGCAATTTAACTTGTTCTTCTCGGGAATGAATGTCAACGTGATTTTGTTTTGGTGCTCGCTGTTTCTCGTTGTGTGCGGCGGAATGTGGGCTCTGCAAGAAGACGTTTCTTCATTGACGGTCCGACTAACCCAATCGCTTACTCCATAACTTAAGAAGGCAACTGATGAGCGACGAAACGGACCGCAGCGAAGCACAATTCGCGCCCAGTTCCAACCGCATCAACCGCGCGCGGGAACACGGCATGTTTCCCTACAGCTCACAGATGGCAGCCGCCATTCAGTTGACGGGAGCTATTGGCGGGATGATGACTTTAGTTGCTTTAATTGGCCAAGGCCTAGGTGAGTGGACACAAGAATACTGGGGCACAACAGCCATTCAATTGAATCAAGATGTCGTCAGTTTGGCTGGCGGATCAAAACTCGCGATTTACCTGTTGTTATTGTTGGCCGTGTTCTTCCTTGTGAACTTTGCTTCGCATGTCGTACAAAAAGGACTGACGATTCCCCAACGCCAGTTATTCGACATCAGCAATTTAATGCCGTTTACTCGACCTTCCCCGGTAACTTGGAGCGACAGGGCTTGGCAACTTGCACTGCGACTTGCCCAAACAACTGCAGTCGTTATGGTCGGTTTCTATTATCTGAAAATGGCGGGTTGGAAATTACTTGCGTTATGGCAAACTTCGAAAGAAGAATTCCCGCGGCAACTGGCGAGTAGCGTGCTGTCGTTCGCGATGGCGATTGCCTTGGCTTTGTTAGCTGTTTCTCTCGTGGATTATCTCTGGCAAACGCTGCGACATCATCGCCGGTTGATGATGACGGAGGCAGAGTTGAAGGAAGAGAACCGAACAGAAGAAGGCAATCCTCAATTCCGCACGCAACGCCGCAACCAACACCGCCGCATGATTCAAGTGCAATCGCCTCACCGTCAAGCGGAATATCCAAACCGTTCCATGTAACGCGACCAGCGTTCGACAATCAAGGCCTGAACATCTCGGTCAATCGTCTGGCTAGTGGGTTTCACTTCTTGGCGATCCGCGAAGTAATTGTCGATTTTCGGGGCCAAATCATCGAATCCCGCCAAGTTCCAACGGGAGTAAATTCGTGACATTTCGGATTTGGGGTCGGCGATGAGGTCTTCGAATCGAATTTCAATCAGGTTCTCTTGAGGAATCGTTGGGGCCTCGGCAAAGTAACGTTCATACATGTGCCGCTGTTGTTCGAACACGTAGTCCTGCAGTTGTTCGTCGGAATACTTTGGCAGCTGAAATCCCTGGGTTTCGTCGAGCGCTCGCCAGAGTTTGATGGTGGATGCCATGATTTGAAATGGGTGGCGGGAAATATGAAGAAAGCGGGCACCCGGGAACCATTCGCTCAGATTCTTCACTCGCGCCGTATGCGGCGGAGACTTCAACACGAGTGGTCGTTGATAATGCAATGTCAAGAGTTTCAGAAAATACAGCATCGCACGTCTGGTTTTTTCCTGAGCGGCTGCAGCTTCCAAAGGCTGGCGATTGAAACGCCGATTAGGAAACGCAATATCGCGGTATATCGTCGGAGCACCGAGCGATAACAGTGCAAAGTCATCTTCTTGGGGGCTGTTTGCACTCAGCGACATGGCGTCCATCGGCCGTTTTCCCGGCATCAAAATCTTCATTAAGGGATACATCACTGGACGCGACAAAAGGATATGACTTGGCGCGAACGTATCGAAGTTGCTTGGGTAGCCGAACGCTTGATCGAGTGTAAAGAGTTCATGGATCAACGTCGTGCCGCTGCGCCAATGTCCGATGATAAAGATTGGGGGCTCGGCAATCGGAGTGGCTGCGATGCGGCGGGAAAAAACGAGATCCTGCACCGAGCCCAAAACCGAATTCACACAACTGACGCCAAAACCCAGGCCGAACATCGGCCATCTGAATGGGTGAATACGAAAACCATTTTCGGCGAGCAGGCCGAGATAAGGCCCCAGCCGCATCCCGTTCCAAAAGCGAGGAGACAACGGCGGGTAAGAATTGTGTTTCGATTGGGCCATAGGTCAAGCTGCTCGCAGGAAGATCGAAACCATTAGAATGCTCGACCTTGGATCGTCCAAGGTGAGCAAATGGATAACCGGGATCAATGGCGGCACATCGACTGCAAGTTTATCCGGCTTTCTTTAGAATTCTCCCCTGAGGGGTTCTCAATTGGAACAGGCCGAAGATGTCGTCTTGCGTCAGGCCAAGATTGGCGGGCTCCTCGTTGTCCGACAGAATTTCACGAAACAATTCCCGCTTGGCTTCCAACACGTCATGAATTCGTTGCTCGATCGTGTCGGACATGATCATTCGACTGACGGTCACACTTCCTGCCACGCCGATGCGATGCGCACGGTTGATGGCCTGATCCTCAATGGCGGGATTCCACCAACGATCAAAGAGAAAGACATAACGACAGAACTGCAAATTGAGGCCGACGCTCCCGGCACCGTACCACATCAGAATGACATGGCGTTTCGGATTCTCTTTGAACTCGGTCA
>JBEBGH010000069.1:0-19319 GCA_040081565.1 Pirellulaceae bacterium | reverse complement strand
AATCCGACCCGCTACGGAAAACATAAATGTTGTCGTTGGCCGTGGTTCCCGAAACATACAATTCATGACCGCTCGAATGAGCAACGACGTTGGTTTGCGTCTGCATCAGGGAACGGGAAACAAGCTCGCCGATCGAGCGGCCCGCCTTCAATGCCTCGACATTGTCGCAGTTGAAATGAATGCCGCCAAAGATGCGGCTGAATCCGGCTTCCCGAGCTGCCCACGCCAGACTGTCGAAATATCGCGTCGAAGCGTCAGACACTTCGGAAACCAGTTTGAAATTCAGCTTGTCCGTTCCAAAGAACCCGGTCAAAGCCGCCGACGCCGCACCGCTAAACGTGCTGTGCCCCGACGTGTACGACGGGAAATTTGGTGTGTTCAATAACGGAGTCCAATTCGCGTCCTTTACTGTCGCCGCATTGCCGTCCAGGTCACCCTGGTTGATCGCGGTTATCGGACGCCACAAATTGAATTCGTACTTGGCATCCCACGCGTTGATCGCGGCATCAGCCAGCGACACATTCAACATCGCAAACATCCGCGCGTTTTCGTACAGGCTGTTCCCCTGCGATCCCGCCAGATCCTGGGCGATCATGTTCCATTGCCCCGGCGGAGTCGCCGTTCCTGGCCCGCCTGCCCAAATCTTGGCAACTTCTGTTTGGGCCGCCGTGCGGGTCGTGCTGTTCAACGCCCCCAAATCCTTGACCATGTTGTAATCAATTGCGTATCGCTCACTGTCGAGTGATGGAGGAGCCTCAGGCCGAAACTGATCACCCGATGACATGGCCCACGGTGTGACATAGCCCCATTGTGGAAAGGCCGCTGCAGCAAACGCCGATGGAGTGGGAACCCAATCACCTGGATCGCTTCCCGGAGTATAGCTGATCGTCGTATCCCATCCATCATTCGCCCGCAACGCCAAAATCTGGTCCGCAACGGCATGGCCAGCCGCAGCCCCCTGGTCTTCGCGAATCCCATCCGGAATCGTCGCCAACGAAGCCGAATAGGCCGCAGAAAAAGTTGCTTGCAACGACGGAAACAAACTCGACAAAGTACGCTCCGCAGCAGCAGCCACGGCGGCGTCAGCTGATGCCTTGGGATGCACGGCAACCGATGTGGCATACGGCTCGTAATGATTGAAAATCGAATTGACCGCGTCATAGATTGCAGTGTGAACGATGGCCATGGCCCGCGAAGCCACAGGCGGCGCTGACTTTGAAGTCCGAATCGCATCCAGTAGCTGCTCGTTCCATTGAACGACCATATCGCCGGCCAACAATTGTCGGGCTTCCAGAGTTTCATAACTCAGTCTGTCCACTTGCCCCGAGTCATTCCGTTTGGATGTTCGCACGGTTTTGCCCGATCGAAACCAATTCCATCCAAGTTGGGAAAAATTGTTGATGCTCATGGAAGTCATCTCAGTTGAAGAAAGTTGTTGATTGATCGTGGCCGTGTAAGCGCATGGTAAGTCGCTGTCCAGTTGGCCGAAGCCTATCGTAAATGCGTGAACCTTAAGTCAGGATTAAGTTCCAGATCGAAAGGAGTAAATCTTTTGCGTCACCCAGCATTTCCCATTTGGGCTGAGCCTGGAACCGCTCCCAGCCTAAATCGCTCCCCTTCTTAGCATAGTCCCGCGTTTATCGTCTTGCGAATTTTCTGGCATTTTGCCGCCACGAAGGTTCCAGGCTCTGCCCGGTTCTGCGGCCTTTAGGTCGACATCTCGGGGTCACGAAAATTGATGCGAGTTCATTTTTTTCGGCGAATTTTGAGAAATCGATAAGCATCGCAAAATCGTCCACACTCAGGTTTTCGACCGAGGCAACTTGGACCTCGGCAAGGGCAAAAAGGGCACGTTGATTACAGTGACGACCTGTCCCGGACCTGTCCGCGTTTCGTTTCCCCCCTTGCCTAATTTGGATCACTAGTGTGGCAAACCATGTTCTTTGTTCTCCTGCCAGACAAAAAAGGAACTAAAAAACTGCCGTATTAATTAAAACTTTTGATTTTCTGGATCATCCGAACCTATTCTCGCCAAAAACGTACATAAATATGTACGTTTTTGACAGAAAACGTTCGATTGAATAGTATCTTTCCGTGGATTGACGGTCAATTTATGATACTCGTAAAGGCTGGGATCAAAATGAACTTCACCGAAAAATTAGACAAGCGTCGCCAAGAGCTCGGAATGACTTTTGAAGCACTTTCTAAGCGTAGTGGAGTGCCGATTTCCACAATAAAATCAATCTTTAAGAAGGGTGTTAAGCACGCGACTTTCGCGAATGTCTCGACGATCGCTGAGGCGCTCGGCGTGGAGATCGATATCTCTGTCGAACTGGACAGTTACGATTTGATGCACCAACAGGCTGTGAAAAAGGCTCGCGAATTGGTTGGACTAGTGCAGGGAACGTCCGCACTGGAATCACAAGGCGTCAGCGAAAGCCAAATTGAAACGATGGTTCAGCGGTTGGTGCATACGTTGATGGCCGGATCGCCACGGAAATTGTGGGCTTAAGCGATGCCCACTTGGGAGCCGATTGAAGGCGAAACTCCGATTGACCCGTCTTACTTGAAAGACAAGTCAATCAAGACACGCGCACAACTCAACATCGCCGAAGCCGAAAACATTCTCAAACCGATCGTGAAATATCTCGGGGCCAAGCCGACGAAAAAGCTGGCTCCGTTCGATTTGAAATGGTTCATGCAGCTGCACGAAGAAATGTTCTGCGACGTCTGGGAATACGCCGGGAAATTTCGCCGGGAAGATTTGAACATTGGGAGCAAATGGCAAAACGTCCAAACGGAACTTTACAAACTCGAAGGCGATATTGCGCACTGGGTCAAAAACGCGATATATGAGACACTGGAGTTGGCTGTCCGACTCCACTACCAAGCCGTATACATTCATCCTTTTCCCAATGGCAATGGTCGATGGGCGCGGTTGCTGGGAAATATTTTTCTGAAACAACACGATCATCCAATTGTCAAATGGCCAGAACAGACCATTGGAGTCGAGAAGAGTATCGCTCGTGATGCGTACCTGTCCGCCATCAAGAAAGCTGATACTGGTGACTTGTCGGAACTGATCAACTTGCACAAGAAGTATCTGGACGAACAAAACTAACCGAATGCGCCATCATCGCATCGGTCGGACACACCCAAGCGTGAACAAAATCACTTCCTTGGTGGCATCGGGCGATGTGGCCGAAGTAGGTTCACCCCTTGAGAGTCAGTGCTTCTTCTGGCCATCGCTTTGCGCCTGCTCAAAATCTGTTCGCAGGGGCCAAGATCACGGTTCCGAATTGTGACCGTTTTGGCACAATCTATCCCGTGAATCTTTGAGGCCATTTGATTTCAGTTGGAATTGACCAGGCACTACTCAGTAGCGGCTGGTGGTTTTTTCCCATACTTGGCTTCGTAGAGTTTGACGTACTTTTCGGCACGGCAAAACACGCCTTGGAGAATTACGTCACTGCGAACTCCCGGTTCGCACGTCGGCCCGCCTCTCGGAGGTTGTATCTTAACAGCGACTTCTGATGCATCGGCGACCGGCCGAAGCAGTAATTGGACCTGTCCACATTTCGTTCCCTCCCCGTTTCGTTCCCTATCGATTCCCGCGGAGGTTGTGTTTTATCCGCGAGAGATGCATTGGTCGATGTAACGTCGATGTAACCGAGACAGATAGTGGAAACGCGAATCTAAGGGCGCGGTTTTTCCGAATCCTTGGTTCCTAATCATCCGTAATTTTTTGAATCATCAACAAATGGTCTCCCCGCGACGCTATCTGATCTCCAACAAAACCGAATTTTTCGTACAGGCGAATCGCTTTCTTATTTTCTCGATGCACGAAAAGGGAAAGTATTGGCAAGATGCTTTTGTTCGCTTTTTTATATTCGCTGTAAATTTGAATCGCTTCGTAACGCAAATGCGAAATGATTTGATTGGAGTAGCGCATTTCCTTATCTGGCGGTTTGCCGTGGTAACGGTAATCAAGTCCCAGCATCGGAAGAATAAGAATATTGGAATAGCTGCCATTCGGCGGAGGCCATCGTCGACGTGTGACACCTAACGAACCGAACCCAACAAGCAAGCCGGCACCAGTACGATAAAGCCACACTTTCGTTTTTCTATCTGCAATCGACTGCCAAACGTCCGATCCAATCAGCCATTCAGTGGCCGCTCTGGACCAACTTTCCTCCCCGCATGAAAAGTCAAGGAATTCAGATCGGTCGCTTTCCCTGAGTTCGTCGGCAAAAAGTTGATATGGGTGGGGGGATTCCGACGACACCGATGTACTTTCATTCTAGCTTTTCCGTTTTGGCAGCGGTTTTGCAGGCGTCGTAGCTGACTTGCCTTTTAACGCCCGTTCAATTGCATTTGCTTCCGCCTCGGTCATAGGTTGGTCTTGCTGAACAGCGGCTGCCGTATCCAAGATACCAGCTACATCCAAATCCGGCCACAACTCGCGAGGGTCAACTTCAAGCGCTTTTGCGAAACGAACAATCGTACGTCGCTGGGGTCGGCACTTGCGAGTTAGCATTTGCGAAATTGCGGGCTGGGACATACCGAGCCTTTTTGCCAACTCGATTTGTGGAAGTCGCTTGCTCCGAAGAATCTTTTCTAGTCTTTCGTAGAAACCGGATTCCTGCGAATCCAGATTATCCGTAACCCGAGCTACATCTTGATCCTTAAAGGCAACAGTCGCTTCATGTTGCTCAATATCGAAACCAAACGATTCTTGAAAAGGCTGCATTTCCAACGCCGATCGAATCGTGTTGTATGCCCTTTGTTTTTCCAAGTCGGTGGAACTGGAGTCGTCAATAATATCGACTTGTGAAAATACAATGCATTGAATTTGTTCGCTACATTCGGCAATGGCTACCAGCAGCTGACGGCGATGACTTTGTGGCAATCGCATTAGCCAACATATAGCGTCGATGTCAACGGGTACGTTCCGCTCGGTTTTAGTTTGGTCGATCATCAATACCTCTTTACAACTGCTGTTTCAAGAATCCGTCGACAATATCGATTCGGGCGTTGACCGTTGATACCATCCGCTGGGACAATTCCTCATCATCGCGTCTGACATTCACGATCCAAATCTGGCCATTGAATTCTTCCTCGAAAAACTCCACTCGGTATCCGCAGCAGAACCCAAATTGCTCGTCGATACAAAGCTCCCAAAAACCGTTTTCATCCCAAACAACTTCCAAATCGATTACTTGGTCATCACCAGAGCACCAGTACTTCAATTTCAAAAGATGCCTCAAAAAGGCCGTCCGAGACTCTAGTCGAGACAGAATCGCTTCGATGTCATCCAAGGCCGCCGGGCAAATCTGGACTTTTCGTTCCATCAAAATCGTCTCAAGTGTTGACTTATTCATCGGCAAACATATAACAATAGTATAACACAAAAGCCTCGCAGTCAATTCAGAACTCAAGAAAAATTACCGCTGATTGGTCGAAAAATGGACTATTTTGTAAACGCTCTTTCAATTCGGCAGTGGGCTGATCGATGTGAATCCAGCTTGCTGTTGCCCCATCTGATTCGCAGGCTGGTAGTTGGCACTGTCAATGACCTCACTTTTTGCGATTTTCCGGCCTATGAATCAACACAACGTTCGGGTTTTGATGGAATCGTCGAATGCACGAACGGAAACGCATGGGTGAACCCTGGTCGTTCTGTGTGGGAAATGGGCAAAGACAAAGGTGTTGGGTCGAAGGCGAACAAAGAATTTATTAAGCGTTTGTCAGACAAAACACTATCCGAGTCCGAACGCAGATTGACAACGTTTTCGTTCGTAACCCCGCGCCATTGGGAGAACAAAAAAGATTGGGTGAAAGAAAAAAGGGGATTAAACCTTTGGAAGGACGTGAGGGCATTTGACGCTGACGACCTCGAGCAGTGGCTTGAAATCGCACCAGCCGTTTCCATTTGGTTCGGACGTAAGATTGGACAACGACCTCTGTTTGTTGATGATGTAGATTCGCGATGGAACGTTATTGCAGACTCTGCGGAATTCAAACTCTGCCCAACGGTCTTTCTCGCAGGTCGAGCCGAGAGCTGCCTTGCCGTCGAAAAATGGCTGGAACGAGACGCGTCTTGCCTTGCTATCGAAACACGATCACCAAGTGAAGTAACCGATTTCTTTTGCGCTTACTCCGCATCATTGCCAGAAGAGCAACAGGTTGAATTGCAGTCCAAGTCGATCATTGTAGAAAACTTGGACGCGTGGAAGACAATCGTAAACTCCCACCCGGCAATTTTGATTGTTGAACCGTCTTTTGATTTGTCTAACGAAGAAGTCACGCGAGCAGTTAAAAACGGACACCATGTTCTTTTAGCTTCTGAACAGAACAGCCAAAACCGAAATAAAGCTGTTGCGCTAGAACGACTAAGTCAGTTTGAGTTGTTAAAAGCTCTCGAGGAATCGGGCTACAGACCAGTGAAGGCTGAACAATTCGCGAGGTCTGCAGGCGGCAGCATCGCAATTCTCAAGAGCCAGCTTGCCAAGAACCCAACGTCGTTCGTGCCGAATTGGGTCGCCGAGGCAAATTCCAAACTGGTTTCCGCTTGCCTTCTCCTTGGCGGTTGGAGCGGTTCAAACAATGCCGACGTGGAGGCGTTTGAAAACATCGCTGAATTGAGTTTCAAAGACTGCGAATCCGAATTGCAACAGTTAGCAACATGCAAAGATCCGCTGTTGCTTCACGCAGCCGGGAATTGGCGATTGATTTCCAAGGATCATGCTTGGACCTTATTTCAAAACAGAGTTTCGGCGTCGGCGCTTCAAAACTTTGAGTCGTTAGCGACAGAAATACTCGTCGATGATGATCCGAAATATAAATTGCCTGGCGACAAACGTGCTTTTGCGAATATCTACGGACATGAGCCGAAGTATTCCAGCATTTTGAAAAAGCATGTTTCGGAAACCCTTGCACTTTTAGGTGCATTTGGCCAAACACTTCAAGCGGCGTCATCAACCAACATCACGGCCATGGTCGATCGAGTTGTTGCGAATGTACTATCTGACTGTACGTGGCATCGGTGGGCTACGCTTGGCTCTCGATTAGCGTTATTGGCGGAAGCAAGTCCGAAGGCGTTTTTGTCGGCCGTTCAAATCCGAGTTGAAAAAAACGATGCTGACTTTCTTTCAATTTTGAATGATGAGGATGTTGACCCTGTATTTGGTGGTTGTAAACATGCGGGCCTTTTGTGGGCATTAGAGACTTTGGCGTGGCCGAAAGAATTCGTGACCGAAAGTTCGAAATTGTTGTTGCAATTGTCTGCCGCCGACCCCGGTGGGCGGTATGCAAATCGACCAATGAGCAGCCTTTGCGAGATATTGAGCTACTGGATGCCTCAAACAATGGCAACAGTTGACGAACGCATTCAGATTCTAGACTTACTTATTGAAAGTAACCATCACGTTGGGTGGAACCTGGTATTGAGTCTTCTGCCCGCAATGGGCAATTCGACGTCGATGCCGACACACAGACCTTTCTGGCGAAACTGGGCGAACGACTGGCAACGCGGTGCTACTCGTGGCGAATCTCAGAAGTTCATCGACGCTACAGCGAAAAAAGTCATCGAAAACGCTGGTACGGATATTTCTCACTGGCTGGACGTAATTAAGCACGTTGGTCAATTTCCGTTTAGCGTTCGTCGGGCGTTTTTTGATTCTCTGAACAACTTTGCGATCACGAAAATCACCGATGACGATCGACGTGTCTTAAGCGAAGAACTGGCAGAACAAATCAACCGCCATCGAAGTTACCCGGAAGCCGCTTGGTCGATTCCTGAAGAAACGTTGGTTGAATTGGATGCGGTTCACAAAAAACTGTTGCCTGAAAAATTGAGCTTGCGCCATGTCTGGATGTTCAAGGTACATCCCGATCGTTTTTTTGATGGCGGTGGAGATTTTCGAGAACGTGAACAAAAACTCGAGGTCGCTCGGAAAAACGCGATAACGGAAGTTATTAACTTCGAAGGCTTCAAAGGTATCGAGTTGCTAGCTCAGTGCGCCGAGTCTGCGAATGCTGTTGGGCTTTCACTTTCAATGACGACCGGCGATCAGTTTCGAGAACGAATAATTCCTCAAATGCTGACTGATGGAAATTGGAAATTGGATTTCGCGAGGGGCTTCATATGGAATCGCTGGTATCCCAACAATTGGGAGTGGGTCGATCATCGTATCAAAGAATGCGAAACTGAAAGCCAAAAAGCGTGGTTGTTGGTTATGACCCGATTTTCGCCGGAAGCATGGAACCGTGCCAAGGATCAAGGTGTTGATGTCGATCGCCTTTATTGGGAACGAACGAATGCGTGGAATCATGAATTGAACGAAAATGATATTGCACATGCTATCGAGAAATTGATTGCGTGTGATCGCGTTGGCAATACGGTCGGAATATTGGGGATGGCAATTCACGAGAAGAAGATGCTAAACCCAAACACACTTCTGTTGCCACTGGAAAAGTTGTTAACGCTTCCCGCAGAACGAATCGAACAAAACTTTGGACAGGGAAGCCGATACGACATTCAAAACATAATTGAACACCTTCAATCTCGAGTCGATGTTCCGCAAGACAGACTTGTTCAATTGGAATGGAACTATCTACAAATGCTCGATTGGCAGTCAGGCCACGCTCCAAGAACGCTGCATCGGCAACTCGCCTCGTCTCCAGAGTTTTTTATTGAAGTGCTGAGTAACTGCTTTCGCTCCAGAAACGAAGTCGAAAAAAACTTAGAGAATTACTCTGAAGAAGAACAGAAACGTAAGCAAATCATCGCCACTCAGTCTTATCGCTTGCTAAATGACTGGCGACTGATCCCCGGCACTGACAAAAACAACAACATCGATATCGAAGTTCTGAGAAATTGGTGCACGCAGGCACGAAAGCTTGCAACCGATTGTGGTCGAATCGAAGTTTGCGACAGCCAAATTGGCCAACTGTTTGCACTCGCACCACGTTCCGAGGATGATTCGTGGCCAGAACCGATTTGCGTCATGGTGGACGAAATTGCATCTAATTCGCTGGCTTCAGGCTTGAACTGTGGGATTAGAAACTCTCGCGGTGCCATTTTTCGATCGAAGGGTGGGACACAAGAAATCGAACAACAACAGAATTATAAGCGACTTGCGAATCAAGTCCGTTTTCGTTTTCCGTTCTTCGCAAAAATCCTTGACGAAGTCTCAGATTCGTATGGACGTGAATCCAAATGGTGGGACGAACAAGAAAAGTGGGAATCTTGAGCAATTGACAACGGCGTCTTCTTATGAACCTGAAAGCGTTATCGTAAATCGACGTTGTGGCTTGCAAATTCACAAATCGCCGCCCAATTTCCAAGAAATCCGCGTCCAGATTGTCTGTTGCAGACGAGATTGTTTTTTGACCAACCTGACACTTTACACCTGGCGGACGACACCTCGTTTCGACACGCCGAAGCGAGAACGAAACCGCCTACTTGATGGCATCGGGCGATATGACCTAGGTTCACACTTTGAGAGTCAGTGTGTCTTCTGGGCATCGCACTGCACATGCTCAAAATCTCTTCTCAGGGGCCCAAGATCACGGTTTAGAATTGTTACCGTTTCGGCACAGTCTAACCTGTGAATCTTTGAGGCCAGTTGATTTCAGTTGGTATTGACCATGCGCTACTCAGTTGCGGCCGGTGGTTTTTTTCCGTACTTGGCTTCGTAGAGTTTGACGTATTTTTCCGCGCGGGTGGGATCGCAGATGAAGCACTGCGATTCGGCACGATTATGCTTTTCGCACCAATCGCCTTTCTCCTTGCATTCCTTCGCGTACGACGCACTGCACATGCTGCATACTTCTTCCGGGATCGCGTGTTCGATACACCACCATCCGGAATGGTCATTCTTGGACGCCGAGGTTGACTTGGACTC
The DNA here is from genome assembly GCA_040081565.1 of Pirellulaceae bacterium. Taxonomy (GTDB): domain Bacteria; phylum Planctomycetota; class Planctomycetia; order Pirellulales; family Pirellulaceae; genus BJ22. The sequence continues at coordinate 9,411 of JBEBGH010000069.1, read as the reverse complement.
GGCAGGTGTTTTTTCTGCCGCGGGCTTGTCGCCGGAACATCCAGAGACCAACAGGATGGTTGCGACCAAAAGGGACGACATTCCACTCATTTTGTAATAGCGCATTGGACTTCCTCTCAAAAAACGATTAATCACGTAATGTAACGACCGAATCACGCACTCGGTCGGCAGGCGGTTGCCTTTTGTTTTCCAAATCGGGGTTGGACGGTGACTCGGTTTGAGCCATTGCATCTCCGGTAACACCAGCGAAGACGGAGTATAAAACGCGAAGAACTAACAGAGACATAATCATGGCACTGATAACCCCGCCAACGACAACCGTTGCCAATGGCCGTTGGACTTCGGCTCCGATGCCGGTGTTTAACGCCATCGGCAGGAATCCAACTGCCGCGACGAGCGTGGTCATCAAGACTGGCCGTAAGCGGGTCATCGCCGCTTGTTCGACGGCTTGTTCCAATGCCATGCCCGCCCGGCGAAAGCGACGAATCGTGGTCACTAGCAACATGTCATCGAGCACCGCCACACCGGACAATGCCACGAATCCAATCGCGGCTGAAATCGAAAACGGCATGTCACGAATCCAAAGTGCAATGATGCCCCCGGTCCAGGCAAAGGGAATTCCGGTCAGTACACGGAACGTATCCACGAAGTTGTGATACGTCAGGTAAAGAAGAACCAGAATCAAGGTCAGCGCCGTTGGGACGATGAACATCAAACGTTGCCGGGCACTTTGGTAATGTTCGAATTGGCCGCCCCATTCCAGGTGGTAACGGCCATCGGGTAGCTGCACGTTTTCAGCAATTTTTTGTTGAGCCTCTTCGACAAACCCGACCATGTCACGCCCGCGAACGTTGGCTGAAATGGTAATCCGGCGATAGCCCCACTCACGCGTAATTGTCGACGGGCCTTCGATCGTTTTGATCTCCGCCAGGCGAGAAAGCGGGATTCGTTGGCCCGAAGCCGTGTTGATTTCGATGTTACCAATCGATTGCGGCGTGCTGCGTACGGATTCGGGCAATCGCACCACCAGCGGAAATCGAAGTTGGTCTTCGTACACTTCACCCAGTTGAAAACTGCCAAGCGATTCGACAAGGTTCAGGACTTCCGTTGCAGAAACTCCGTAGCGCGCGATTTCGTCCTGTTTGACGATGATCTGAAGTACAGGTTGCCCGGTAATCTGTTCAACGTTGACATCGGCGTTTCCTTCGATTGATTTCAGGACACGCTCAACCTCTTTAGCCTTGTCAACCAGCACGTCAAAGCTGTCACCAAACAACTTGACCGCCACATCACTGCGAACGCCGCTAATCATTTCATTCAACCGCATTTCAATCGGCTGAGTCATCGCAATCTTCTGACCGGGCATTTCTCGCAATGACTTTTGAAAAAGCTCGGTCAGCTCACTTTGCGTCGACGCCTTGGTCCATTCCGAATTGGGCTTGAGCGTGATAAACATGTCCGTAAGCTCCACACCCATGGGGTCCGTTGCCACTTCGGCACTGCCAATGCGGCTCCAGACGTGCTCGACTTCATCGGGAAACTTTTTCAAAATCGCTTTCTCCATCTCCGTGTTGATCCGGATCGACTCGTCCAGGTCGGTTCCTGCCAGACGCACGACGTTGATTGCCAATGCACCTTCCGACAACTTGGGAACAAACTCGGAGCCGAGATTCGGGGCGATCATTCCGAACGCAAACGCCAGCACAGCGGCCGCGAAAAGAATCACGGCGGCTTTCTGATGCATTGTGAAATGCAAGATCGGCTGGTAGAGCCGTTTGATAACCCGAATCAGTAACGGTTCGCGTTCCTGCATCTTGCTCGGCAAAAAATAACTGGCCAGCACGGGCATCAGAGTCAACGAAAGGAACATGGAACCGGCCAGGGCAAAGATGACCGTTAAGGCCATCGGCCGAAACAGTTTTCCCTCGACGCCTTCCAGGGTAAGAATCGGAATGTAGACGATCATGATGATCAGTTCGCCAAACATGGTTGGCTTGCGAACTTCGATCGCCGCATCTCGAATGACGTCAAGTTTCGTCTGCCCGTTTGGAATTCCGTGCGAAATTCTTCGCGCACAGTTTTCCACCATGACCACGGAACTGTCGACGACCAATCCGAAGTCAATCGCGCCCAGGCTCAGAAGACTTGCCGCGATTCCGAATTGCAACATCCCGGAGAAGGCAAACAGCATCGAGAGCGGGATCGCGGCTGCCACGATCAGGCCGGCTCGCAAATTGCCCAGGAAGATAAACAGTACCGCGACAACCAGCAGACCTCCCTCAAACAGGTTTTTCTGCACGGTTTCGATTACCGCATCGACCAACTCCGTCCGGTCGTAAACGGTCGTGACTTCAACACCGGCAGGCAAGGTCGTTTTGATCTCATTCATCTTGTCTTTGAGTGCATTGGTCACTTCGTGCGGATTTTCGCCCATCAACATGAAGCCCAAGCCATAAACGACTTCGCCTTTACCGTCAGCAGTCACTGCACCACGCCGAATTTCGTGACCAATTTGCACATCGGCAACGTCGCCAACCCGAATAGGTGATCCTTCCATCGCTTTGATGACGATGTTTTCAATTTGCTCAATGTTTACGGTGCGTGCGATTCCGTGAACCAAGAGCATTTCGGTATTGCGCGTGATATTGCCGCCTCCGACGTTGCGGTTGTTCGCTTTGACCGCATCGACCACTTCATCAAAGGTAAGATTGAATTTGATCAGCAGTGCCGGGTCGATTCGCACCTGGTATTGCTTTTCAAAACCTCCCCAACTGTTGACTTCAGCGGTACCGCGGACCGTTCGAAGTTGTGGTTTGACGACCCAATCGTGAACCGTTCGAAGTTTCGTGAGTTCCTCGATTTGTCGGGCGGGCGGCAAGGCTGAAATGTCGACATCCCTTAGTCGAACAACATAGTGGAAGACTTCGCCTAGTCCAGTCGACACCGGGCCTAGCCTCGGGCGTTCGATGCCTTCGGGAAGTTCAACCGTTGAGATTCGTTCCGCCACAAGTTGACGGGCAAAGTAAATATCCGTACCGTCTTCAAAGGTCACGACGACTTGCGACATACCGAACTTGGAGATCGACCGCAATTTTTCCAAGGCGGGAAGTCCGCCGATCACTTGCTCGATCTGGAAGGTTATTTGCCTTTCGACTTCCTCTGGCGAAAGGGACGGGGCGGTCGTATTGATCTGCACCATCACCGGCGTCGTATCCGGGAACGCGTCGATATTCAAGTATCGCAACGAGAATGTGCCGGCAGCGATTACCAACGCGACGCCGCAGAGCACAACGAATCGGTTGCGAAGCGAGAAATCTATGATCCAGTTAAGCATGAGCAAGTATTCAGTTTGACGATAGTTTTTAGCGATTGAAATGTTTCAGCCGACCGGCTGTTAGTGTTCACACAGTCAGCCAGCCCCCAGATTTCCCTTCAGCAACTCGGCTCTCAAAATTCCGCTGCCTTTGGTAACGACAACCTCGCCCGGCAAAAGTCCGGCAATTACCTCCGTGTTGTCTCCCATGACGGCTCCCGGGCGAACACTTCGCGTGTGGAAAACTTTGTACGATCCGTCTTTGAAGTAGTCCTTGTCGCGAACAAAAGCGACATGACAACATCCTTCCCAATGAATGGCGTCACTCGGTACAAGAATCGCATCTTTCACGTCACGTAGAACAATTTCGCCAGCACCAAATGTTTCGTTGCGAAGTCGCCCGCTTTCGTTGGTCAACTCCGCGCGAACCTGAACCGTTCGTGTCTGGCTGTGCGCTTCGGTGCTGATCCAGGTAATTACACCAACGGTTTCCCTTTCTGAACCATCGGCAGTGAATATGACCCTTTGCCCAATCGAAATTCTCTCCGACTCTTCCAGACGGACGTTCAGCAACAACCACATTCGGCTTGTGTCAGCGATCGTGAATAGCGATTTGTCGGTGTCGATAACTTCTCCGGCGACGGCATGTCGATTGACGACAATCCCGTCACGCGGTGCCAAAATTGGAATCAGATTTGCCGATCCGCCAGTCTGATTGAGGGAGTCAATGATCGACTTTGGGAGGCCTAGAAACTTAAGTTTGGAACTGACTTCGGTTGCTGACTTTCCCTTGATTTCATCTCCCTGAATCGGCAGGCCCAAATTGGAAATGGCCTGAATCGCGCTTTCAATTTCATACTCAGTTTCAGTCTTCGCGGCTCTGGCTTCTTGAATTTCTCTTTCAGGGACAACCGTTCCACCTAGCCGTTCAATGCGTTTAAGGGCTGAAGAATTCAACTCAAGCTGAGCGAGTGCTTTTAAAAGTCTCGATTTCAATCGACCGGCCTCGACCGCATCGACGAGGGCCAGCAAGTCTCCTTGCTTCACTTGATCGCCGACGTTTTTTTCGACATGCCAAATGGTTCCGCCGGATCGTGAAGACAAATGCGTAACCCGAGTCGGATCGTAAACGATTTCACCCGTGGTTTTGATTGTTTCTACAACTGGACCGCGATCAACAAGATTGATGTCGATACCAGCCTGGTCCACTGATTCGATGGACGGAAACTGAATCCGCCTCAGGTGCATTTTGCAGCCAGGGTCGTTCTTGGTGCGCGGGTAGGCCGCGATGGCCTCCGAAGCGCGAGCGAGATCCGTCTGGCTGACCTCGGGAACTTCGTTTAATTGCGAAAGCTGCGGATGGTGCAGCACGCATTCATGAACCCCGTGTTCGCTACACCAACCGAAGAGCTCACCCTTGGGCATCAAGTCCGCGTTACACGAAATGCATTCCGCTTCTGGAACTCCGTGTTCATCACACCAGAGTACTCCCGCTTCTTTCTCGCCGCCGGTCAACTCGGAAAATTTGGGGAGGCTCCATCCATGGTAATGGCCCCACCATGCCAGGCCCGCAAGCCCAGCCAGGACAATCATCGTTGGAATCCCGCCAAGGAAAGACCTCGTGAACCGTTGAACGCCGCTTCGATGCATGGGCGATGTGGGTAGGTTAGGGTCTGGGCCTGCTGGTTGCGGCGATATGCCGTCTGATGTCGTAATCGCGTCGTGACGCGCTTTACCGTGCGATGAGTTTGAGGTTGATTCGTTCATTTTGAGAATGCCAATGAAGAGTTCAATGAATTAGGATCCTGCTGAACAGTGCCTTCGTAACCTAAGCAGGCTTTCAGGCAGTCGCCTGAAGTGTTTTTGCTGATGAAAAATCAATTTCTGAAATGCGATCTCGCGACATTCAAAACGGAGAGTCAAAAGACGCGCGCGAAATTAGACACGGGCGCCGGTTTGCGTGAAGCAAAGAAAGCCGCGGCCTTAGATAAGCCAACAGCAGAGAGCCGCGCGCACTTCCAGCGCAGAGGCCTCAATCGGGAGCACATTGGAACGACGCTGGACTTGGCTCATTGGCAATTCAACTTGTGTTGATTCCAATTCCACCCAGCGCGTCAAGAAAGAGACGAGTTCGACAACGATCAAGTCATCTGGCGCTTCATTGATCAGCAGAGCGCCGCGACAAAGACAGTCGCCGCAATTGCAATCGAGAGGAATATCTGGGCTCGGTGCATCGTTGCCTTCGACGGGAGGCAAGCAATGATCGCAGCAGCTAGAAGCAACTGAGCCTTTACTATCTTCACTGTCTAGACAGCCGCCGAACATACATTGGTACGGACAAAGTACCATCAAAGCAGATAGCAAGATCGAGATGTAGCCGGACGTGTTCAATGTTTTTCCCAAAAAGTGACTACCCAGATTCAGAATAGGACGCGCCCATCCCCGCGTCAAGCCAAATGTTTTCGGCCGTTGCCGCTGAGCGAGTCTTTAACACCGCAAAATCGACGATAGCTCCGCATCGAAGATTGGATCTCCCAAAGCTTGGAAAGTCGACATGCCATGTCGACACGAATGTTACCGGAATTTGCATTACAAAGCCGCCAATTGGCGACGATATTTCGATTGCAGCACTAAAAATTGCCGCTAATACGACGAAATCCATGTGCTAAAATTAGGGGATCGTTTGATAGTGTCCCGGTGCGAGAATTTCGATGCGAAAAAGACCTGGCTTTACGTTAATTGAATTGTTGGTGGTCATCGCGATCATCGGAATTTTGATTGGGCTCCTGATGCCTGCGGTGCAATCGGTGCGTGCCGCTGCACGCCGAACTCAATGTCTGAATAATCTTCACCAGATCTCCATCGGCTGCCTGAATTTTCACAACTCCTTCCAGGCTCTGCCGCCAGCGCGATTGGGACCGTTACCTGGATCGCTCGAAGAAGCCAGTTTTCAACCGGTCAGCTACGCCTCTTGGTTTGTTCGTATCTTGCCGTTCTTGGACGAACAGAATCTTTACGATCAATGGGACTTGAAAGAAAAATTCGAGTTTCAACCGACGATCGCCAAGAGCACTACGGTGGCAATGTTCCTTTGTCCCGAGCGCCGCAGTCGCGACCAGGCAGTTGGGGATCCCGTCGAGGTCACCTTCACGCTCCCGTGTGGTTGCCCAGGGGGTACGAGAATTGTCGAAGGCGGCGCGCTCGGTGACTACGCCGCGAATGCCGGAGATCTTTCCCCCGGCGCGGTGGGCGCACCGACCGATTTTTACCAACCAGGGCAGGGCACAGGACTCATGTTCACCAGTCGCACGATTGGCGACGATGTATCTGGACCTGTGGGTTGGAGCGATAAAATTTCAATCGAAAAAATTCGCGATGGCTCTTCAAATACTTTGTTGATCGGCGAGGCCCACAAACCGGTGGACGGGCTCAAGTTGCCCCCGACTGATGGCCCCATTTATTCGGGTTACGAATTTCCGTCAATTGCTCGACTGGGTGGGCCGGGCGCGCCAATCATTCGAAACCGTTACGACAATTCTCCCACCAGCTTTTTTCAGTGGGGCAGTTGGCATGCCGGAGTCTGTCATTTCGCGTTGGCCGACGGCAGTACACAAACACTGGCCAATTTCATTGACCCCGAGACGCTGCGCCGCTTGAGTTGTCGAGGGGACGGTCAAACCGTAGATTTTTCGTTGCTGCAATAGCACCTGAGCGGCATACCCTTTATGAAACCGACAACGATGTGGCGACTTGCGCTTTTGGTCCTCTTTGCAGCAACGCCAATTTTGTGTGGCTGCGGCTCAGAATACCCGCCGCGTTATCCAATATCGGGCGTTGTCAAATTTCGCGATGGCTCGCCAGTCAAAACTGGAACCATCGAGGCCTGCGTCCCCGGCTCGCCATGGACCGCAACGGGAACAATCGCTCGGGATGGAACATTTTCATTGACGACGGTGAAACCGAACGATGGAGCCATCGCGGGAGAACACCAGGTCATCGTCCGACAATTGATCGTGACCTACCTACCGGTCAAAGGTCATCACGACCATGGGAAACTGGTTGATCCCAAATTCGCCGACTACAAGACTTCGAAGTTGACATTAACTGTCGACAAAGCCGGGAACAACAAAGTGGAACTGATCGTTGACGAGAAACCGTCGAAGTAGCTCTTAGCGACATCGTTTGACTGAATTGAATGGATTTCTAGTTCCTATCCTTCAAGCTATCGATCAACTTTTCAATTTCTGCGTCGGTCATATTTTTCTTGGCGCTCATCAACATCTTGCGAAGATGGTTAACTCCCAGGGAATCGCTCGGAAAGCCAATGTTGCCTCCCACTCCCGAGCTATTGAGCAACAAAGATTCCGATGCATCGTAGATCGCATGAAAGGGGACCCCGTCGATTGGTTGAGCCTTCAAACGCTTTGCGACATCAATTCCATTTGGGTCGCGAACATCGTCAATCTTCAGCATCACAAAGTCTTTGGCCAAAACTTCTCGGTGATCATCCAGCCATCTGGAAAGTTCGAAACACGGTGCGCAATAACGTTGGCTAACGCGCACCCAAACCTTTCGATCGGTCTGCCGAGCCTCCTCGAAGGCAGCCTTCCATTTCTCAGCTGCGTCAACTTTCGGTGGTGCATGATCACGTAAAAACTTCAGCACGTTTTCGCTCGCGTTCGCGGCCGTGGTGTCGATTTCAATGCGCGCGATTTCGGTGCCAGCAATGTCAAACACATAAACGTGTACTTGCCCGTTTTCGGGGGACTTCATTTGATGCGCTGCCAGAAAATCAACGTCGTTATCCTGTTTCGTTTCGTTGTCGGGCTCACTACGAATTTTGAGAATTTGAATGTAGTTGGAGACTTCGGGGATTTTGTGGTGCGCGAAAAAACTCCCCCGTACGAAATTCTCGGAGTCCTCTGATTTGCGATAGTCGATCACCATCAGGCGAAAGTTGTTTAACTGGCAGTCTCGCAACGCTTGTTTGAACTTTGCATCAAGCCTTTGTTGTTCCGGTTTCACCGAACGCTGACCTAGCCGCTTAACGACAAGCTCGGGTTTTTCGTTGGAATCGAAGATGATTTGATCAATCCGTTCTCCATAAACACGTGTCTCTGTTGGCGAACTTGCGAAAATCTTTGCCGTCAAGCCCATGGGCATCCCACGCAATGTGAAATAACCGGCTTCATCGGTCATGTCTTCGATTCGCAGGGCGTCGAATGTGCGGCTAACAAACGACAACTTGGAAAAATCGTGGGCTCCTACCGTGACGATGGCGCAAGTCCGGTAACCGCTCAACGGCTCGTTGGTCGCCGCGGAAACTAATCGCCCTCGATATTCCGCGGTTGCCTTCAGGCTTACTTCGATTGGAGCATCAAGTTTGTCGGTTATTGTCAAACCGGCAAAGTCGCCATCCTTGGTGCAGGCAAATACACCAATTTTTCCTCCTAAAATCGAAAACGAAAATGTTCCATCGGTGTCTGCTTTGATTGTTTGCTGATTGTCATATTTACCATCAATTGTGCCGATTCGAATTTCCGTGCCTTCCAGGGAAACTTGTTTTCCAGACTCGACGATCAGCTTTCCTTTGACGATCTTGGTTTGTTCTGCTTCGCGATGAAATTGGATAACCGTCGGCTTGTTTTCGACAACTTCAATTTCTTGATTAACGTTCCACTCGTTCGAACGTACTGATGCCTCCAACTTCCCTGCAAGAGTCCGCGTTGTAGCACGACCGTTTTTGTCAGTCTTCACAAACCACTGCGGGCCCGAATTTCCGTGCTGGACCTCGCCATTTTCGAGGAATTCGAATTCGTGATTTCGCCTCAGGCTGATGAAGACGCCCTCAAGCGGCTTCTTTTCTGGACCGACTGTTGCCAGAATCTCGATTTCTTGTCCCGCTTGAATTCTCAATTCGGGGACCGTCGTTCCGGTCGTGGTGCTAAATGGTATCACATCAATCAGATTACTGACCCAACTCGCGTCTTGGGCATAAACACAATAGGTCGAGTCGGGCAAAACATCCGCATAGAATTTTCCGTTGGCGTCTGTGAAGGAATGTGCTCGTCCTCCCTCTTCTTGAAACGATCGTAGTT
>JBEBGH010000352.1:0-5451 GCA_040081565.1 Pirellulaceae bacterium | reverse complement strand
TAATTGATCGTGATGACTCTCTAGAAATCACATCCGCGCCAAAACAACAGGATCAGAATGATCGGCAGCGGCAAGCCAACCAGCCAACCCAACAGCGCGTATTTGACCTTGCCATTTCGTTCTTTCATTTTTTTCAACATTGCTTGTGTTCCTTGTTTCATGATTTAGAAAGTTCTTTGAGACGACCTTTTAATAGCATTTGCTGTGCCAGCCTAAAGCAATCTAGCGGCACAAAAGCACGAGAATCCTGTTGGAACAATGCTTCATTGGCACTTTAAACAAAAAACAACTCGCCCAAATCCATGCAAGATGGTTTGAGCGAGGTTGGGAACCAGGCTTTAAGACTTGGTTCTAGTCGTTCTCGATCGAATCTGTTTCAAGCGATCCAAAACTGTTGCCAGCTTGGACAAGCGTGTCAGTTCCAACGCCACCGGACACAAACACTTCATTGGCCAAGGTAGTGTCGTAGCTAAAGCGATCGTTGGCCGTTGATCCGTAACCGAGAATGGTCAGGAAGTCGCCTGCGGAGACCGACAGATTATCGCTGCCGGTGCCCAGGTCAGTACGCAACAAGTCACCAAAAAAATCGTCAATCGTCACGCGATCGCTTCCCACGCCGGCGTCAATGAGTAGGTTCGTCGCTTGGCTCGAATAGACGTTAATGATGTCGTTGCCATCAAAACCATCCACGTCAAGTTCATTGCGAACAAAGACCCCAGTCAATTCAACCAAGTCGGCGACGGTCGATCCATTCACACTCAGCGAATTGTTTACCCAAACGTCTGTCATGATCAAATTCAATCGACCATTACCATCATCGACGTTGACATTGTCATAAGCGTCGATTCCGAAAATGTTGACGTCATCACGATCGGCTCCGGCAATAATTGACAACGGAGCACCGAATTCAGTGAGGCTGCTGGCTGTGGGTTCCGCACTTTCCTGACCAATCGTCAACGAGTCAATTCCTGATCCCAAGTTGACGGTCGTACGACCAACAACCGAAACACCATTGATTTCCACAAAATCATTTCCACCAATACCCAACACTCGCAGTGCTGAGTTCATTTCAGCTTCGCCTGTGTAAGAAATTGGAGTAAGCCCAGATCGCAAGATCGAGTCCATTGCCGACATCGTTTGACCGACGTGCATCCCGTCATTGCCATTTCCTAAATCGAAATGGGCGACACCGGCAACGGTCACGTCATGAATCGTAACGTCATCGTTTCCGCTGTACATGTAAGCATATACGCCACCGGACCAACCATTCAATGCGATTGAACCATTCGATTGGCCATTGACAATCGTGGGTTGTCCAGCGGAATTCGATGCCCCGACAACACGAATTTGTCCTGGCCCAGTTGAGAAGATGCTGACTCGGTTATCATTCGAGTCGCCGTAGACATACAAGTGTCCACCGCTAATAAATGCGTCGACCTCGTTTGAAAACAAGGTATTCGGCAAATTTAAAAACAGAAAAACAATTGGAATTATCCATTTCATGAGAAGTCCTCAAAAAGTGTTGAAAGCGAAAAAATTGACTGACACATCGCCATACGCAAGTCGCATGCCAAGCCTTACCAGTCTTTGCAGACCCACAAACTCCGCCGAAAAAGACCAGGTTCGATCATCATCTTTGTTATCCCGAAATGCTTCTGGCCAATTCCAAATCAAGTTGGTGAATAAGCAGTCAATTGAATTTGAGGCTGATTGCACAATTCTTGAGGAGTTTAAAAAGAGAAGGCTCCGCACCTTTCACTGGGAAACGTACAGAGCCCTCGGGGTTGTGACAAATTGTTAAAGATCTATCGCGGAAGCTGAACATCCGAACTGGTCGGAATTCAAGCCAACCTACTCTTGATAGGCGTCGCGAAGGTCTCGGACGCGGTCATGAGCTTTCTTTACGTTGGCATACTGCCGGTTCAACACGTCAGTGACCGCGCTGCCAGTGCAGCATTTAAGGGCCTCTTCGTATTTCGCCTTGATGTGATCTTCGCCTCGTTCAGCTTCGTTTAAAACGATCTGATTGCCGCCGCCCAACGCAGTCCTAAGATTCATCCAACCACGATGAATCGCTCCGGCAATCGATCCTGAATCGGTCGGGGTCTCACGATTTTGGACCACCAACGATTGTAACTCCATCGCTTGTTGCGACCGCTGGGTCGACAATTCGCGGAACATGTTGGCAATATTGAGATCCTCAATCTTGCTCGCGGCTTCGTCGAAGCCCTTCTGCGCATCAATGTTGACTTGAATCAAGTCATTCAATGTGGAAATCGTTTCCTCTGTCAAATTCGTTTTGGTTTCTACAGCCATTGCGGTTCCTTTCTTTTCAATTTTTTACCGACAGTTCATCAGACGCTCGAATCGTGCCGGATTTTCTTGAAGAAAACTAGAAAGCAACTTGTGTGCCAACACGTTTGGAACGTGGCATTGAGCGAAATTTACGATTGCAGTTCGCGACTACGCGGGGATTGGAGTAATTTATGCCAACCTGGTCGCTTTTTGACACAGCCATAATGCAATGTTCGCGGATTGGAATGTGCTCACGACTTCCGCACAACGGCACGACGTGTGCTGCAGAAGACTTAGAGTAACCAAGTTTAATAGGCCTTCAGGAGCACGACGTGTCTACTACTTCTACCAACAACAGTCAGATTCAAGCTTTGATCGCGATTTTCCCGAATCGGGCGGAGGCCACGAAGGCGATTCAGGGTTTACAACACCTAGATCTGGAATTCGCCGAGATCTCTGGAGATACAACTCCAGCTGCAAATGATGTGGTCAATGAACTGCGAAATGTGTTTTACTCGAAAAAACAGGGTGTAAATTCAACTGATGTAGCCGAAGGCATTGCCAAGGGAGCTGCCATTGGCGCAGCCAGTGGACTCTTGTTTATCCCCGTACCGATCCTGGGAATTCTTGCTACGGTTGGCGGGTTTCTCGGAGGGGCCCTGATTGGCGGAATGGCTGGCGTCGATGAAGCCATGCGAGAAACCAAATTGCCAGATCTAAAAGACTATCGCGATCTGCTGGCGCAGGGCAAAGGCCTGGTCGTGATCCCCGGTGACGAAAAATTTCGTGAACGCGTCGGGAATGAACTTATGGAACTCGGTGCGGAGTCGATACATCACCATCCACCTATCGCCCATCAATTTCGTCATCCCGACACGGAAGTCCCCCCTAGCGTACCGCCTGTGGCCATAACACCAAAAATGGACCTGACAAACTCAGGTGACCTAACCTCGCGAAGTTAATCATCAGCGTTGCCGTTATTTGGTGTGCGACTAACACAATTAGATGCTTTTCGCCAAAAACGAAAAAAGCCTTGCTGACCAGGATGTTCAACAGGGCTTTTTCAAATTTTGCGAGTCGAATTCGGTTGCGGCCAGCGAGGTGCCTGTTTCCGCGGCTGCACGTCAACGAGGTTGATTGCGATCAACCTTCAAATTCTTGACCGTCGAATCATTCATTCGCGAAACGCGTTCGTAAGCATCGCGAGCAGCCTGCTTGGCTTCTTCCCAAGTCATCGTTGGTGCACCGCCTTCATTCTCCCAACGACTCAAATCGTTCCATTTTTTCTGGGCGTCTGTCTCGCGTTGATCCCAACCGACATCGGTCCTGCCGTCGTAGGTTTCCCAGCCGCTTTGGTATGCCGCGCGATAATCTTCGAAGTCCGTACCGGGACGATAATAGGGACGCGTCGCGTAATGCTCTTTCCAGTATTCCAATTCTACAGATGGATTCACATATTCCGCAGCGGCCTTACCCGCCATGCCACCCATTACTCCACCGACGATAGCACCGACAACCGTACCCAGCGGCCCACCAAAGGCTCCGGCGACCGCGCCGACTCCAGCGGCGCCAAGCGCCGCACCCACTCCCGAACCAACGGGATGAAAGCCAATCTCGCCCGTAACGGGATCCAGATTGTGCGTTTCACCCGGAATAAGAGATGCCGGAACCGTGGAGTCGTTATTGTTGGTTTCCGGTCCGTCGTTGATGCTTGGTTCCATAAATTTACCTATTGTGGTGGGGGATTTCGATCAATGCGGGTATGGCAATGCCGGTTGAAGACTTGATGAATGCAAACAATATGCCAAGCCAAATGTCGTTACATGAGTCAAGACCGGTGACGTTACGATCGGCCGGGTACCGAACGACCAGTTGACGACGACCACCAAAACGACCGGCCCAACACATTAAGGGCTCGGATTTTGGTTGAGAAACGGTCAAGCTGATCGAAGTCAGGCCAGCAGTTAGCCCGCGGTCGTCTTAAGTAGGGCCTTCAGAAGCAGTTCCGTACCGATTTGAAGCTCGGCGAACGCCTCGTCTATGCCGTGCCATTCACCGCTTCGGCCCATCTTTTCCAGCTTCAGAGCCAGATTTGTCGTGTTGTCATACATAAAATTGCTAATCAAGCCCTTTAGCGCATGACCAGCCTTTTGTAATTCCGCACCATTTCTTTCCGAGACAGCATTGCCCACCTCTTTGAGGAGTTGCGGGTAATCTTCACGATAGATTTCCACCAAATCAATGAACAGCTCTCGGTCGCCTCCTAGCCGAGACAATATTTTCGCCAGGTCGATTTGCACGGGATTATTGGGATAAAAATGAGATTTCAAAATATTCACAGTTTTATCACGTAGGGGTGACGTTGCATCAAGTAGACACAGCGAATGTGTTTAGCAAACGACATGCCAGCCGAGCAATAGCCCACGTTAATAACTTGGAAAAAACAAACAACCTTTTGACACATAAACCTTGACCAATCGCGACGCGACACTTTATGCGCAAAATCGCAAGTTGCAATCGGCCGTGCCCACCCTAGAATGTTGGGTATTCAATGGAGCTTCAGTCCAGACCAATACTTCGGGAAGTCTATGTCCAAACTGCTGGTAATCGACGATGATCGCACAGTGCTCAAGTTGGTCGAAAAGGCATTCGCCGATTCCAGTTTGGTGATTCACTCGGCGAGCGATCCCGAAACAGGCATGGCACTGTTGCGGTCGGAAGTGCCAGACGTTTTGTTGCTGGACATTATGTTGCCGAATGTCTCGGGCTTGGAACTCGCGAGCCAGATTCGAACGGTTGATCCAAAGCTGCCCGTCATTTTCATAACGGCTTCTGACGAAAGTGACGTGGCCATCGAGGCGATGACGTTGGGGGCTTACGATTATTTATTAAAGCCCTTGGACGTTTCTAATCTGCAAGACTTGGTCGAGCGCGCATTGGAAACTCGCCGCCAGATGCAACTGCCTGTAATCATGCAGGAAGGCGCTGAAATCCCAGCCGAGGGCGATGCACTTGTCGGCTGCAGTCCGTCCATGCTCGATGTCTACAAACAAATCGGTCGCGTGGCACCGCAGAATGTTGCAGTGATGATTCGTGGCGAGAGCGGCACCGGCAAGGAATTAATCGCCCGAGCCATCTATCAACACAGCCGTCGAA
>JBEBGH010000351.1:0-5457 GCA_040081565.1 Pirellulaceae bacterium | reverse complement strand
CTTTTCATGGATCTCCAACTCAACGACTTTTCGAGCCAACAAACGCAACGTCCATTTGCCGTAACCTTGCGGCGGGGTGCCCAGTCGCATTGCAATTATCTTGGCTTCCTTTCAGGGGCTTCCATTTTAGGCTCCCCGTGGCCCCCTAAAACGGCACCACCTCAGACGACCAGGGCAGAAGGTAGAACCCCGTTGGGGTTCAAACGGTGTCTTTGGTTCCGAACCCAGCGTGCGCTAAGCGACGCTGGGCTTTGGGGTGTAACGCCTTCGGCGTAGAAGGTATTTTTTTGGTTCTACAACCAGCGTGAGCTAGGCGACGCGGGGCTTTAGAGTGCAACGCCTTCGGCGTAAGACGTACGTTCTTTGGTTTTAAACCCAGCGTGCGCTTCGCGACGCTGGGCTTTAGAGTGCAACGCCTTTGGCGTACGAGGGACTGTGACCAAGATCTTTTTCGATAGAATGATTCCTTAGACCCGCTGATCTTTTTTCGATTGGAGCCCACGAAATGCTGCCAGGAACACCGAGTTTACACATCGTCCTGTTCTGGTTCATTGCGTCGATGTGTTTGTCATTCAATCCGGCTCTCTCGTTTCAGGACAAGACTCCGCCGCAGGCCTCGCAACCGCAGCAGCTCATGGGGCAGCGGTTTCTGACCTTCAACACCGTGGTCCGGGTGCGGCAGATCGAAGTCACTCGCGATACGGCAGAGGGACCCGATGAATCGAGCATCCATACACCGAATGAGGCGCGGACCTTTCGCGAGGCGATCGAAACGGCATGGCCGGGCGCACGCATCACGTGGGCTTTCAGTTGGCTCGCCCTGCATGACGATCGTCAGCAGTATCGCGATCTGCGTGAATTGATCGTTTCGTATCAGAAAAAGTTCGGTGACGAAATCACGTTCATTCCCGGAGCTTACTTTTCGAACATGTACAACACACGCGAACAGGTGAATCGCGACCTGCATGAGGGTCTAAAACGCGTTTCGGAAATCGTCGGTGACGGCTATCGTCCGAAGAGCGTTGTCGCAGGTTTCTTGTCGGCCGAAAACTTGCGTTATCTGGCGGATGTCGAAGGTATCCATGTCTGTCAGGGAAACATCTGGAGCCAATTCGCCGTGGATAACGGAGACGGCGAAGGCTCCCCCTGCTATCCGTACTACCCCTCGCGCGAGCATTTCTGTAAGCCGGCACAGGGGAAAGACGATTTGATCGATTGCGTGAACCTCGATGGGTGGACGGTTGACTTTCTGGCGGCCCGTATTCCTGGCCAAACCAAAGTCGAGGGCGAGCGGTGGCGCAGCCGCCAGGGTGTGGGGCCGATTGAAACTGTTCTGGATATGGGCACAAAGCGCGGAACGCAATCCATGCTGGCCACCACCGCCTCTCATTTCGACGATGGCTTTGCTCGGAACGGGTTCGCCTGGGTGACGTGCGGTTGGGAGATGGGGCTGGTGGAAGGTCGCAAGATCTACGGGTACGGCGGGCGGAACGGATTGGAAGGCCTGAATGTCTGGCTGACCGAAACCCGCAAACGATGGCCCGATGCCCAACTCATTACTCAGGGAGAATTCGGATTACTGTGGCGAGAGCATTTTCGTGACAATGAAAACCTCGATTACCAGTTTGTCCATCGCGGTTCGGGAATCCGCGCTTCCCAGGAGAACCTCGAAATTCGCTGGTTCATGAACAAGGATTTCCGACTCGCCTTGCTGCGGGACTGGAAAGAAAATGGAGCCGAGAAAGTGATTGACTTCACGCGGTACGATCTTCCTGCAAAAGAGCCCGAAGACCCTGCACCCGGCCAGCCGTCGCGCAACTGGAGCCTGATGAATCGCATCAACCAGAAAGGCTCGCGACCGCAGGATGTTCCCGTACTCCTCTCGGAACTGTCGTCCGATGATTTGGCACTTATCCGCAAGCATTATCCCGAGCTAGTACCAGACTCTGCGAAATAACTCATTTCTACGAGCGTTGCGGAATGAAGATACTTTTTATAGAGGTCGAAAAAATCATGTTGACAAAAACTTTCCTCATACTCGCTTGTTTCTCAACGTATTGGTTGTACGCTCCGCTGCCCTTCTGTCAACTCTACGGCCAACAAGAAAAGATTGATTCACCTCTGTTGGCCCAAAAAGTCATTCAGCCAAAGCTGATCAAAACTCAAGGCTCAGACGAAAGCGACAATATCCACGCCATGTTGCAGGATAAGAAAGGAGACGTGTGGTTTGCGACCACCGGAGAAGGAGTATATCGGTACAACGGCAAGGGTTTCGTTCAGTATACCCAACAGGATGGATTGAGCAGCAACACTGTATATTCCATGATCGAGGACTCAAACGGAACCATCTGGTTCGGCACAGACAAAGGTGCCAGTCGTTACGACGGCAAGTCGATTGCCCCAGTTCCGTTCGAATTTGACAACCTCGGCAAAAATTTCCGTGGTGGACCGGCCTTTGGCAATTCGCCGGAAGATATCAATGAAGTTTGGAGCATCATGCAGTTGAAGTCTGGTAGCCTGTGGTTCGGGACGACCAATGGACTCTACTGTTATGACGGGAGCAGGTTTTCGCGTCTGTTGGACGACGTCATGTTGATCAATACTGAAAACTTGAAACTCAAGAAGATTCAGTGCATGTTGCAAGATCGAAGTGGCACCATCTGGCTCGGTTCGGGGTTGGGGGAAGTAGAAGGGCTGTGTCGTTTCGATGGCAAGTCAATCACTACGGTCAACCCGAAAATTGATGGCTGGATTCGAAAGATAATCGAGGATAAAAACGGAGCCATCTGGTTGTCGACGAGAAGCAAAGGCATCTGGCGAGACAACGGTGACGGTTTTGTGAAGATTACTATTCAAGACGATCGTGTGAGTGAACTGTTGCTGTGCAATCAATCATTGATGCAGGATCGCAAGGGCAACATTTGGTTCAGCGGCAGCGAGACTGTTGGAACCGTCCAAACGAACAGCGGAATTTGGAGATACAACGGTGAGAAATTCGAGAACTTTACGGCCAAAGATGGCTTAAGTGACTATGGCGTTTGGAGCATGCTCGAGGACGACGCTGGCCACATTTGGGTAGGCACTCGAAACACTGGTTTGTCCCGATCCGACGGAACTCGTTTTGTTCCCTTCTCTGAGTAGCAAATTTGCGATTCCGATCTGTCTTGCAATACAAATTCGTTAGTCGTCGATCGGCTTTATCAATCGCTTTTATCGGCGGAGTCGATAAATAAATTCGCGACAGACGATAGTGCCGAATACTCTTCTACCGAGCCGTTTTGGACTCATTGATTTGTTCGACGCCGAGCTTCAGGCCATCAGGAACTCTGTCCAGCGTGGGAGTCCCTTTGGTGAGTCGAATTGGGTAGAATCGTCGGCTAATAGACTGAACGCGTTATTCAAACCCGCAAATTGAATTCAACTGCTTGAGGATGTCGTGCGGATACCGGCTTCGAATGTCTTGTTGTGTTTCATCGCATCATTGGTTGTTGCCAATGTCGCAAGCCGCAACGATTCGTTTGGCTCAGGGTGGATTCAGGATCCACAATCCGATTCCGTAGAGAAACACGTTACCAAAGCGACCGGAGCCTGGTCGGCCGGACGTTATCTGGAAGCTTTTGAATCGGCTTCCAAAGTCTGCGAGCTGAAGCCCGATGATATTCGCTTTCAGCTGTTGCTTGGCGACATCAGTTTTGCCGCGGGCAAAATCGACGAATCAATCGCTGCCTACGATGCGGCGATTCGGATTGAGCCCGACATCGAACCGCGACTTTGGCAACGTGGGCTGGCACTCTTTTACGCGGGTCGGTTTGCTGACGGGGTTCAGCAGTTTGAGACGCATCAGACCGTCAATTCACAAGATGTCGAAAATGCTGTCTGGCATCTATTGTGTGCGGCTCGCGTTTCAGATGTGAAAAAGGCCCGCGAAAAACTGATCCCAATCAACAAAGATTCACGCATTCCGATGGCCGAGATCTACGAGATGTTTGCGGGACGGATGACTTCAGAGGATGTATTGAAGGCTGCCCAACAAACATCGGATCGTGTGCCAGAGAAGGGCAACGACCACAAACTGCAACTCTACTACGCCTGGCTTTACATCGGATTGCATCAGGAAATGCTGGGCCAACAAGCAGCAGCCCTGGAGTCCCTGAAGAAGGCCGAAGAACTAAACCCGCTGGGCAAAACCAATTTCATGTGCCAAGTCGCGCGGGTTCACCTTCAACTGCGTGCCGAATCAGACTCTTTGAATGGCGACAAACGGGAATCAAACGCTAACGCACACGAGTCGAACCGGGACGGGAAGCGAAAATGAGCAAATGAATTCACAACTTGAGTTGTTGGCAAATCACAGGTCGAGCTTCATTTTCGCAAAGTCGCTGTCTGATTCGTTTGTTTGATTCGACACCGATTTGCTACTTGTCGTTGCGTGTCGCGGGTTCGAGATTGGGTTTCTCAGGGCCGTCCTGCTAGTAAACGTTCCAGGCAACCAGGGTTTCCCATGCGGCACGGCGAACCGCATCTTCGCTGCCGTTAACTGAAATCGAATGCGAGATCAAGCTGGCGATCCAACAGCATCTGAATCGTCGTATGTTTCAAATCGAATTTCCGCTGGTCGCCAAGCTTGATCGCAAAAAAGAGATCGACTTCGAAGCGATTGCAGAGCGAATTCCAGATCGACAAGTTATCGGAAAAGAGTGCCAGGAAATCCCTGACGGCTTGGTCGACACTGCCCTTGATTTTGTCTTTGACAAAAAACCACCGACCAGTTTGTTCGCAAATCGGCAAGTCCGAACCGGGAAACGGGTCCCCCTTTTTGCAGGAAGATGTTGGTGCGACTCCGAGCAATGCGGTGACCTCGGCCGGGTCAAGTTCCTGGCCGAACATTCGTAGAGCGATCGAAGTCCCTGGTCCTGATATTGATGGCGTCGGCTTCCTGGTCCGCGTCGATCCTGATCGAGTTGAGCCTATCAGTTGCTCATCTCGCAACTCGTCCGAGGGTGACTTTGTCAGAAAATCGAGAACTTCGTTGCGAACCTCCTCCAATTCAAGCCCCATGTTCATCAAAACCACTGCGGCGACTCCTTCTTTTTCACGGAGCAACCCAAGCAGAAGATGTTCAGTGCCGACATAGTTGTGGCTCAATGTTATTGCTTCTTGCACGCCAAATTCAATCACCCTTTTCAGGCGAGGCGTCTGTGGGAGCTTGGTAATTGTGATTTGCTCAGGACCGGATTCGATCAGCTTTTCGACCTCCAGCCAAATCTGGCGGAGATCGAGATCGCGACTTTTCAAAACTTGGGCGGCTGTCCCAGTGCCTTCTTTGACCAAAGCCATGAGGGCATGCTCGGTTCCAATACTGCACTTTAGGCGATCGCATTAAACAAATCGTGGGTTGATATTGCCACAAAAAAGGCCCTCAGGGAAATTGGAGGTTCTCACACCGAACAAATTCCG
>JBEBGH010000350.1:0-5460 GCA_040081565.1 Pirellulaceae bacterium | reverse complement strand
CATGAACAGGTATGCCCTGTGTCCCCATGACTTCGCGCCCAAGGTGAATCAAACCTGCGTAATGGCCAATATGGGCATGGGTAATCAACAGTTCATCCAATCGCTGAGGAGAAACCCAAGTCAGTTCCTCCAGCAAGCGAAGCTGTTCTTTAAAATCCGGCGTGCATTCAAGCATGAACCGTTCTTTTGAGATCGGATCAACGATGGCAAGACAGGAAGCAAACCGGCGGCGGGAAGGATCGCCCCAGGCGTCACGGCAACATTCCTTTTGACATCCTGCCTGTGGATATCCAGCATCCTGCGCGTTGCCAAGCAATACTGCAAAAGGTTGCTGGGGCAAATCGGTTTGTGTCGTTCGCGACGGTGCGGTCGTTGCTCGTTCTCTCGTTTCAGGCTTGGGTACTTGTAAAAGTGCAACCTCAATCGAAAGAGCCATAACGACGATGCAATGCGCCAACAAAAAACAGCGTCGTCGAACCAATTTCGCTGGGATTTGTTTCGTCGAGACTTGATTCAAGATTGGAAATTCCATTCGGAATGTGGTATTTGGTTGTGCTTTAGACGACAATATAAAACACGTGTTCAGGTAGCGAATTGAATCGGCGGACAAATCAATCGCAGAGTTAAAGGGCCCACTGTCCAAACACGTAACCATCTGCGTGAGAAGAAATTCAATTCAACGCGGCTCATTCTCCAATGCCCTAAGGTTTTTCACCGCGCCGTAATACAAGTGATTTGAGTCCAAGTATTGCCTTTCGAACTCAAACGTCACACGCTGACCGATTTTCGAAAGGACTTCGTATTCTGAAAACTGAGAGTCGAAAGATATTTGGATTTCATCGCCACTCAGTGATTTTGGAATTTCGATTCTAACGGACGCGACATCGTAAATTGCGTCAACAGCATGGTCGAATCCCGAATGAACTCTTCCAACGACGCCTTCGATTTTAACTGTTTTGGTTTCAGATTTCCAAACTTTCTTTTGAAGGCTTAGAGGTTCCTGAATTACCTCGTGAGATTCGCAACCAAAGCAAAAGATCAAGATAAAATACCCAATCATTGCGGCTGCATATTTCATAGGCTTACTCCTTTCCAGCCTTCGACGAGGACTTGTCGTCTCGTTTGATGTCCAAATCCCACGCGGTCAGCCAGAATTTGCCGGCGCGTTTCATTTGAAAATCTTCCAGCAACTTTTTCTGCATGTCCGGCAAGTGTCCCGCTCCGTAAAAGATCGCCAATTCGTCGTGACCCTTTTTCAATTCGCTGCGCAGGACTTCCATGACCTTTGAATTTCGATGATTGATAATCGTCGAGCCATCTTTGCCGTTGAAGATTGTCATTCCGCCCTCCATGTCCTGCATTTGTTCGGCCATGGTGCGGCGAAGACTCTTCGTTGGATCCTTGGAAAACATGGATAAGGCGAGGCCAATTTCAGCCGATTGCCCCTTATTCTGCATTGCCATACTGGAACCGAGCGAATTGATCAGCATTCGGCCGACGCTCTCCTCATTCTTTTTCATGCTGTCGAAGAATTCCTCCGGTGACATGTCGGCGTGGACCAAAGACGAAGCAGTGTAATCAATATGGTCCAGTTGGAATTCCAAGCCCAGCATTGATTTCATGCCCAACTGTAATGCCGCGATGGGGTTCATGCCTTCTCCCTCGTCCATCGCCGCGCGACCACCTTTGGGAATCCGGGTCCCCTCGGGCGCGACCAACTCGTACAAGGTCGCATCGTATTGCTGAAATTGCTCATTGAGAGCGAGATAGTATTCGCGTTCGCCGACATGAACCACGCCGATCAAATCGACGAGAAATTTCTTTCCCTCGGAATTCACGCCTTCGTAGCGCGTAATCGAAGTTTCCAGTGCAACCGGACGCTTACGAGAATCTCGGCGTACCCGCATGAACTCGAGGAATTCATTGTTGGAACCAGATGTTTTCTTCGCTGCTTTAGCTGGTTTTTCAACTGGCGTCGCTGGAGCATCCTGCGCAGTAGATCTAAGAGCAGTCAAGGCAGCAACAATGCCGAGGAGAATTCCAAAAAGACAACTACGGGATGGTGTCACAAAAAATTCCTTCTGCGGATATTCAAACTGCGGTTACGCGACTGGAATTATAGAAAAATCGGACGACGCGAGCAACAATCACGCGACGACTTTGACGCCTGCGCAATTGGCGGAAACATCATTTTCCGCGCATTACCATCAACGACACTTTCTAAATCAGGGCAGGTGCAAAGAAGTAATTGGTGTTTTTTTCTGCCAGAAAAACCGAAATCGGGCGACGGCTCAAGGCATAAGCAAAATCCGGCCCAAAGATATTCTTGGAGTCGCAAGAAAACGAAGCTTGGGCGGCATCCCAAACATTTGTTGATGTGACTTCCATTGGGAATGCGTAAGTTTGGTTGTTATCTCGCACATAATGGAAGTTGCGGTTCAAAATAAACCCAACTTTGGTATCTGGGGAAAGATTGGGAATTCGATGTCGGGCTTTGATCTTCAACCGATTCGCCTCGTCGCCTTCGAACCAACTGTAGTCCGCCATTGGAACGATGTTGGTGCCCTCGCGGGCATCAAACCCTGAATTTTGACTCTTGATTTTTACGACGGATGTCGGAGTGTGAATGGTTCGCTGAATGCTCCAACGAGCCAAGCGGCTGGAAACGAGGCTCTTGACCATGCAACTGCCATGCTCGACGCCATTTTTGGTGGTTCGCTTAACATAAAACCTCAGGTAAATGGTTTTGTAGCCGCGTGTAATCGGTAACGGCAAACCGAAAATCCTGACGTCCCGACAATTAGCAAAGATTAAGCTTATGTACGCCGCCTCATGGTGGAAATCCAACTCCAGACCGGGCGGAACATAAGTCTCCAATTTTCCAGGATCGATTTGGAAGTTGAGCGCTACCATCTCCGTCCAGTAAGCGCGCAATACGACTTTTCTATCACTCACTACCAACTCCCGAAACAGCTGCTGAATGGAAATGCCTCTTCCATCGCCCAATGATCCGGAGATTTTCTCAAATCACTTGGAACAAGCGTCGCTTTTTTCCCACGTAACATCATAACCCAAAATAAGAAGCAACATGAAGTCAGGTTTACGAAAAAAGGCCCGGATATTATCCGAGCCTTTGATTTTTTCGAGTTTTCAACTTCGGTCTTAGCGAATCCGTCGAGCCTCCAAAGCTCGTTTGCTCGGCAGTTTAATGTCCCATGCCAATCCCAGAATCTGCATCGTGCGAATGACCAGCCAACTCATGTCGAATTGGTACCACAATAATCCGTGGCGAGCCGAAGATGGAAACGCATGGTGGTTGTTATGCCAGCCCTCGCCCATACTCAACAGTGCACAAACAAGATTGTTGGTTGAATGATCGCCAGAACGAAAATGTCGTTTACCAAATACGTGACAAACCGAGTTGATCGACCAAGTCACATGGTGGGTCAAAAAGATCCGAACTAACCCCCCCCAAAGGAAGCCCAACAAGGCACCGATCCATGGATTTCGGACGCCGATGAAGTACTCGATCATGAATCCAGCCACAGCAGGCAACAGCAAAGAAATCACAACGAATAGATAGTAGTTGCGGTCAATCCACTGTAACAAACGGTCTTTCGATAGGTCCGGAATATATTTTTCCATGTCTGGCTTCGACCAATATCCACTGAACAACCAGCCGATTTGCCCATGCCACAAGCCCTTGACCAAACCTTTGAATCCAGGGCCATCCAAATTTGGCGAATGCGGATCGCCGTCTTGATCGCTATGTCCATGGTGTCGTCGGTGTACGGCACACCAAACGAGCGGTGCTCCCTCAACGCTGAGCGAGCCCATCATCATCAGGCCAGCTTTCACCCAACGGTATGTCTCAAACGACTTGTGCGACATCAGTCGATGAAATCCGATGGTAATTCCAAGGGTCGTCACGGACCAACCGGCGATCACCATGGCCAGATACTGCCATCCCATGAAGCCGTATTGCCAACAAATTATCGTAGCGACCAAGAAACCTACAAACGGCACGATGACCGCAATCATCATTGCAATTTTTTGCCCGCGGCTGGCCTCAGGTGGTTGCTCGTAATCTGCGTGAATATGGTCGGAGTGATCGTGGTGAGAATGGTCGTGGGTGGAGTATTCGATATTAGTTGGCGCGGATGCCGCGCGAGATGCTGCTGTATTTGAATCGTGAAACTCTGTCATTAAGTTCATTCCATTTGAATAGAAACGTTCAACGCGGGAAGATTTTACTGGACGACTCTCGAATCGACCATTGCGGTTACCAGCCTTGGCCAAATGAGAAAGAGTGATTGCCCTGAAAATCCTGATGGCGGCTCTTGACGAAATACCCGCGCCCGCGAGGTAAAAAAAGGTTCGATGCAGTGAAAAAAGACGAAGCTTTTATACAATCGAGTCCAATTTCACAAAAGTCCAAACGGACTCCAGTTCATTTATCGAACTCAAGAGATACCCCGGCTGAAGTAAAAAAGACGCACCAATTTCGATATTTTCCACCGATCCAGACAAACGCGGCTTATTTCGCAGGAAAACAAACAAATTAGCCGTTTAAGATCCACGATTTTTTCTGCGACTTAAGCGATGTTTTTGCGCGCTCTCGGCAGTCAAAAAACCCCATTGAAGCGGCTCATCTTGCGTATATTGCTTACCCAACTGAATTGCTAGTTCAGCCTTGCACAGTTCGTAGCCCAAATAAAACGCGTGTGACGGATCGATGTTTTCGGGATGCGCAAGAAAAAGCTTATCGAAAATTGAAAACGGATCGACACCTTGAACATGCTCCTTCAATCCCAGGACATGAGTTGTTTTTCCGCAAACTAGAATTCGATAATTTCCATCGCGAATTTCACGGGCCAACTCCTCGATCACCGGCACTGCAAACTCGCGGATCCGCGAATCCCGCAGCATCAACAGCCGATCCGAAAGACGTTTTGGCGGAATGCCACGAGTGATCGCATACTTTGCGATCCGCCGGGCCCAATCACATTCTTTAACGCTTGTCCGCGCCCAGTTAATGACTTGCGTCGTCAGGACGCTGCCGATCCCCAGCTCCTGGCAGAGCGAAATCAGCAAAAAATTGATCCCTGCGGAATCGACGTCGCTAAGTTCAGTTAGGTTCCCAATGCCCATCATCATCTTCGTTTGGGGCCAGCGTCGACGTGCCGAATTGTATCGCAGAAGACTCTCGGCAAAGCCAAATCCGATGGGCTCAAGAATGGGGTCGATTCGAAAGGGAACTCGACGCGCGTCGAGGAACTCGATAGTCGATTCCATCTCCTCCCACTTGCGCGGATCATCTGGAATAACCACGACTTCGATGCCCCAATCCGCTGCCGCCGCTCGATTGCTGGAATTAACGCTCAAAACTAATTCCGCACCACTACGAGCGGCGATTGCAATTTCTTCGACATTGAGACTATCGATCGAGACCCGTAGTCC
>JBEBGH010000068.1:0-19555 GCA_040081565.1 Pirellulaceae bacterium | reverse complement strand
CTCTTCCATAGTTCTTCTCCATTAACAGAATCGAACGCCGCAAAAAACAGGGTGCCGTTGACGTTGCACAAATCTCTCGTGGGATTGGCTGGTAATTTTTCTGTGCCAACTGTTGTCCCGTTGCTCCTCCAAAGCCAGCCATCGGCTGCGAACATGAGGGCTCCATTCACGTTTTGTAGCTCGCTTGGGTTTGAGCCGAAATTCAAAGTCGGATTTAGATCTTTGACAAGGACTGTGCCGGCAGCCGTGCCGTCGCTTTTCCAAAGCTCTTGTCCAGTAACGCCATCATCCGCAGAAAAAAACAACGTACCGTTGACGTTGGTTAAGAATTTCGTGATCGATTCGTTAACCCCCGGCCGAATATCCTTGACGAGCACTGTTCCTGCAGCAGTACCATCGCTAACCCACAGCTCCTGACCATCGGTGCCATTATTGGCCCGAAAAAACAATTTGCCATTTACGTTTGTTAAGTAAAAGGGATTCGATCCTGCGACCCCAATCTGAATATCTTTTACCATTTGGGTTCCGGCCGAGGTGCCGTCAGTTTTCCAGAGCTCTCTGCCGTGGGTCGAATCGACAGCGACGAAAAAAACAGTGTTGTTGACATTGGTATAGCTTTCCGCGTTGCTCGCACCAGCGCCAGGCACTAGGTCAATCAATTCAGGCAGTCCGGCCAACATCGAGCGCGGTTCAAGACGGTCGAACGAAATTCGAGGATGCGAATTTGATGATCGCACCGCTCGTTTCTGGAGACGCTTTTCAACTCGCGACGTTTTCGATTTGCTTGTTTCACGATTGCGCTGCGGAAGAACTTTTCGAATGGACATACCATCGGTACCCAATGAAGAGAATAGATTTCAAAAACGGCGACGAGTAGAGACCAATAGACTGGCCTTCAGCCCCACTTGTTCTGGTGAAGTGCGGCTTGGGACCACCTCTCAAATCTTCATGCTATACCGCGCAAACAGGCGAGACAAAGACAGACGGACTCGAAGACGATTCGCTTCAGAGGGAGCAATAGACGCCTGCCCAACGAGCGGTCCAATTCAACTCAGTAGCGTGCGAAATCGCGCGGCGAATTGGTTCGACAGAACTGGGCCAGGCGTGCGGAGACGCGCGCTTTCCTGTGCAAAGTTCGAAGGCTGCGTCAATTCAATTTTTTGCGGGAAAAAATCCTGCGGTAGATAAGTTTTGTCCGCAGACAGACCCCCAATCCGGTTTCACGGGTTGGCATCCTAGGCCTGGCAAGAATTTATTTTCGCGCGCAGTTGGTTCGCCAGTTGAGATATCCGTGCCGACGGAAATCTGCAATTACCTATCCGAGCTGGCGGTTCCGATTGTTCGTCAGGTTTTCGTATAGCCGCTCGAATTCTTCGTTGTTGGCAAAATGTACGACGATCGAACCGCGGCCGGTTTTGGTGGTGCGGATGGAGACCTTGGTTCCGAGCTCCAAGCGAAGTTGCTTTTGCAAGGCATCGATTTGAGGCGATTTGGCTCGGGCCGAGTTACTCGCAGGCGTTTTGAATTGCAAAATCTCGGTATCTTCCTCGTGGATTTTTTCGGCCACGAGCTGCTCCGTGGCGCGGACACTGAGGCCTTCTTTTTTGATGCGATTGGCAAACTCAATCTGCAATAACTCTTCGCCGAGCGGCAGTAAGGCACGAGCATGCCCCATCGACAAATCGCCTTGCTGGATGTCCTGTTGAATCACACGCGGCAACTCGAGCAATCGCATTAGGTTGGCAATGGTTGAGCGATCGATCTTCAAGCGTTGAGCAAGGTCCTCTTGGGTACAACCGTGCTCGTCCAGGTAACGACGAAACGATAGGCCCTTTTCGATCGGGTTCAAGTCTTTGCGTTGCAAGTTCTCGACAATCGCCAATTCGGCAACGAGGCGGTCGTCCGCAACCCGCACGCGCGCGGGAATGGTAAGCCAACCGGCCTTGATCGCGGCACGCAAACGCCGTTCGCCCGAGATCAATTGGTAACGACCGTTGACTCGTCGAACCAGAATCGGTTGCAGAATGTCGTGGTCCTTGAGGCTTTCGGCCAACGAAGCGATTTCAGATTCGCTAAACTCGCGGCGAGGCTGAAATGGATTTTCTTCGATCTCGTGAACGCTCAATCGCAGCAGCCCCTCTTCAGCGGGGGATGGTTGAACGTTCGACGAAAAATGGGCGACGGTGGGCGCAGGTTGTGTTGCGGACATTGTGAAGTCAGCAACATAAGTTTCCGCATCCAGTTGATCGTCAGTTTGCGCTGACGAGTCACTGGCGTTCAGCAAAGCCTCCAGGCCACGACCCAAGCGTTTCTTCTTGTTGTTAATCACGGTCAAGCACCTCCATGCAAAGTTCTATGTAGGCCCGGGCTCCGCGTGAACGAGGGGCGTAATCCAAGACACTTTTGCCGTGACTCGGGGCCTCGCTCACTTGAACGTCGCGCGGGATCGTCGTTGAAAAAACAATTTCTCCAAAAAATTCTCGAACCTGATCATCCACTTCTTGCGTAAGCTCCAGTTGATGATCGTACATCGTCAACAGAATGCCGCCGAAGGCCAGTTGACGATCTCCTCGCTTCATGATGTCGCGAATCACCTCGATCATTTGGCTCAAGCCCTCCATCGCGAAGTACTCGCATTGGATTGGCATGAGGACCTCGTTAGAGGCGGACAGCGCTGTTTGCGTCAGTCGGCCGAGCGAGGGTGGTGA
This sequence comes from Pirellulaceae bacterium, assembly GCA_040081565.1. Lineage (GTDB taxonomy): Bacteria > Planctomycetota > Planctomycetia > Pirellulales > Pirellulaceae > BJ22. The sequence continues at coordinate 16,847 of JBEBGH010000068.1, read as the reverse complement.
ATCGATGACGACATGATCAAAGATCCGTGTGCCCGTCGTCAGGTGTTCGATGATGTGTTGGGACTGTAGCGAATCAACGTTTGCTAGCATGTCCACGTCGCGGAACCGACGACTGCCTGGCAATAAAAACAATCCCTCGACGTCTGTGTTTTGAACGTGGGCTCGGATGGATTCGCCGCCAAGCAACGGGTGTTGATCCACAGGCTTGCGGCCAATTCCACTGGTCGCGTTGCATTGCGGGTCGAGATCAACCAGCAGGGTCACGTGTCCAGCATGTGCGAACCCCGTCGCCAAATTAATGGCAGTGGTCGTTTTGCCAACGCCACCTTTTTGGTTCGCAATGCAAATGGTTTGAGTCACGGAACGCTAGCAGTTTAAGACCTATTTGCCTCAAGTCGTCGACACCGTTTGTAACGATTTTGCGGCCGGGAGTTATTAGCAGGAGCGAGCGTTTCACGAAAGTTCAGTTTCACAAAATGCAATTACTCAGTAGACGATTCCGAAACCGTTGCACGTGAAACTAGCGACCTGGTGAGGGTGCTGAGTCGGGCTGGAAATACGTTGGGCCAGGCTTCGCCTTTACCAGCACGTAGCGCAAGCGAGTGAGTTCTTCTCCACAAGAACCAGACTCACTCGCTTGCGCTTCGTGCTGGTATCGTTGCGATCGAATAATCTCCGAACAGATATTCGAAATGAGAATCTGTTCCTCTTCTGTACCAAGCTGAGCTCGTCCCTGAACTCGTCTAACCGGTAGCAAAGGGCCAGGATCAGCATCGATACCTTCAAAAACACAATCGTTTTCGGGTCGTTCTAAACCGCGCACTGAATGTTAAAACAAACCAAATACGCAAACAGGGAGGTTTCACGTGGAACTGGGAAACTCTTGCGATTGGGAAAGGATTGCCAATGAATCCGGACAAAACGGGCAATGGTCCAGCACGTCCTCAGCTCGGATTTCAGTCACCAGCGCATAAAAAAAGGCGGGCCGAAACCCGCCTTTGGTAGTTCAGTGATCCGTTACCGGAATCTTAATAACGGTAATGCTCTGGTTTGTAAGGACCTTCGACAGGAATTCCAAGGTACTCACTTTGCTTTGGAGTCAGCTTCGTCAGCTTCACACCCAATTGAGCCAAATGCAGCCGGGCGACTTCTTCGTCCAAGTGTTTCGGCAGCGTATGCACGCCAACTTCGTACTTGTCCGTTTCAGTCCACAGGGTAATTTGGGCCATCGTTTGGTTGGTGAACGAATTGCTCATCACGAACGAAGGATGTCCAGTCGCACAACCGAGGTTTACCAAGCGGCCTTCTGCCAACAGCAGAATCGAGCGATTGGTTTTCTTGCAGGTGTAGCGATCAACTTGAGGTTTGATCTCTTCGCGCGACCACTTGCCGGCCGCGACTTGGTTATTCAACCAGGCGACGTCGATTTCGTTGTCGAAGTGACCGATGTTGCAAACGATTGCGTCGTGCGGCATCAATTCCATGTGTTGACCCATGATGACGTCGACATTGCCGGTCGTCGTGACGAAGATATTGCCAATCGAGGCAACTTCTTCAATCGTCGTGACTTGGAATCCTTCCATCGCAGCCTGCAATGCATTGATCGGGTCGATTTCGGTCACAATCACGCGTCCGCCATAGCGTTGCATCGAATGAGCACAACCCTTGCCAACGTCGCCATAGCCGCAAATAACCACGACTTTTCCGGCGATCATCACGTCTGTAGCCCGCTTGATACCATCTGCTAGCGATTCTCGGCAGCCGTATAGGTTGTCGAATTTGCTCTTTGTCACCGAGTCATTGACGTTGATCGCTGGGATCTTCAACTTGCCCTTTTGATGCATTTGCACCAGGCGATGGACACCGGTCGTCGTTTCTTCCGAAAGTCCACGAATGTCGGAGAGCAACTCTGGATAACGTTCGTGAACCATTTGAGTCAGGTCACCACCGTCGTCCAAAATCATGTTCAGCGGCTTACCGTCTTTGAAGAACAATGTTTGCTCGATGCACCAATCAAACTCTTCGTTCGTCATGCCCTTCCAAGCATAAACAGGTACACCACGAGCTGCGATCGCAGCCGCTGCATGGTCTTGCGTTGAAAAGATATTGCAGCTGCTCCAGGTGACTTCGGCACCCAATTCGATCAGCGTTTCAATCAACACTGCAGTTTGGATGGTCATGTGAAGGCAACCGGCGATTCGGGCGCCCTTCAATGGTTTGCTCGCGCCGTATTTTTTACGCAAGGCCATCAACCCTGGCATTTCGTTTTCGGCCAACACCATTTCGCGTCGACCCCAATCCGCCAACGAAAGATCCTTGACCTTATACGGCAGTCGTTCGGTCATAACATTTGCCACGCTAATTCTCCTGAAAAATGGATTGCACTATCGGTGTATTTTGATGAGATTCAAGTTGTGAGGCCTGCACTCCATCGTACTCTTGACCGACTAATGGCTTCAACCCTTAACCCTGAATACTCCGCGGAAAACGGCCAAATTGTCGCGGGAAAACATGGCAGTAGGTGTACGAATCGCAATTGAATAAGGTTCGCAATGCTCATTTTTGCGGCGGCAAACGACCTTGTTCTTCCAAGTAAAGGTCATAGTCCTTGAAGCGATCTCCTTTGCGGGTCATTTCAACCAGACACGCCGGAAAACAGAAAATCATCATCATGACTCCAACCCACATGAGCATGGCTCCCGCGATCCCAAAACGTTTCGCAGCGGGCCGCCGTTCGTCGATCTGGCGAGAGTCAATTTGGTCGCTCAATCGCATGAGCAACCAACCCAACAATAAAACCAGCGAAGCTGCTACGAAGGCAACACCATAAACCGGGCACGCCACATAGAAAGCTAGCATCGTGCCTGCCAAGGCGGTCGCAAACATCAGTTGCTTCAACGAAAATCGCTGCATCGGCTTGGCGTCAGGCGTGTTCATTCTTTGTGTTTTACTCTTGATGCCGTCTCAAAACCGCGTTTGGAGTTCTCAATAAAAGTCTTCAATAACGCGTGGTCTTTCTTGCCCGGCAATGATTCCACGCCGCTGGCCACGTCAATGGCGTCAGGAAGCGCCTGACCAATCGCCTCTTCGACATTGTTGGGAACCAATCCGCCTGCCAAGATGATTCGTGGTGATCCGTACTCGGCAAGTTGGCGGCGTAATTGCGGAATCGTTTTCCATTCAACTGTTTTGCCGGTGCCCCCGTAACCAGATTCGGCAAGCGCGTCGAGCAAAAACAACCTCACGCCATTCTTGTGCCAACGACCGAATTCCGTTAGCGATCGAAGTTCGTTGCCACGAGCAAGCCGAATCGCCCGAATGATTGAAAACGGTCGTAACCCGTCGGTCAACTCCGGGTCTTCGTCGCCATGCAATTGAACATAATCAAGCCTGAGTCGTTCGGCGATCGCCAGAATACTTTCCGCTGCTTCATTGACAAATACACCGACGATTTGGGGCGGTTTCGGTAGTTCGCGAAGGGCCTCACAAATCTTCGAAGCGGTATCGAAATCGATGGATCGCAAACTGCGGGGGTAGAAGTTGAGCCCGATGGCGTCGGCTCCCATTGCGACGGCTTGCAAGGCGTCGGGGACGTTGGCAATTCCACAAATTTTGATCGAAAAAGGGTGCGGCATGACTTTGTTTTATCCCAAGCCAAATGCTTTAGGGAAGGACGCATTGCAGCCTAAACGCTTGTATTTCCGCCGCAGTGTCCCTCGCAAAAATCGATCGCCTGGGCTAAAGTTCTTGGCATGATCAATCGGACCCATGCATTCGACATCTCGCAACATCGTTTGATGGCCGCTCGGACCTTCGCCAAAATGCTGGGAAATAACAGGCGATTGCCACTGTTAGTCACTGGCGTTTCGGGAGTCGCGGGCCTCAATGCATTTGCCTTTTTTCGCGAGCGTTATGGCAACCAAGTCATTGGGCAACGGCCTTTTAACAACTGGCCGTTATCAGGTCCGGGAATCGTTGGCGTTGACTTGGAGGACGCGCAAGCCACGCGCGATCTCATTCGTGACGGCAACTTCAAATCGGTTCTCAGTTGCGGGGGCAGTTGCGCGTTAAAGTCCTGCGAACTTGACCGCGAAATGGCACAGCGGGTCAATGTCGGTTCGATTGAATCGCTCTTGGACGCAATTGAAGGACGCGATATTCGGCTCGTACACCTCTCGATTGACCTCGTGTATTCCGGCCGAAACGGTGGCAATCATGTCGAGTCAGACATGCCCGATCCGGTGACCATTTACGGCTCAACCATGGTCGAAGCGGAAGAACTTATTCTGCAGCGCCAACCAACGGCGGCAATCGGGCGAATTTCCCTGCCAATGGGTGTGAGCTTCAACGGTCACGCTGGAGCCATCGATTGGATTCAAGCACGTTTTGCGAAAGACAAGCCAGCCACTTTGTACTACGACGAAGTTCGAACGCCGACCTATGTCGATTGCTTAAGCGAGATTTGCGAGGAACTACTTGCCAACGATGTTAGCGGCGTTTTTCATCTGGGTGGGACCCGCAAACTATCGTTGAATCAGATCGCTCAAATCGTCAATCGAGTTGGCGGTTATCGTCCGGAAAATCTCAAGGGTTGTTATCGCATCGAAGCCGGCCCAATTCCACCGCGCGCAGGCAATGTCTCGTTGAACTCCAACAAGATCGCGGACGTATTAGGGCGAAGTCCGTTTGTGGCTTGGCCCTATTTCGAGGAATTGGTACCCACTCATCGAGAATGGCATTTTGATCGACGTGGGTTCGAGGGCTCACCAGCGCTCATTCGAAAACTGCTGTATTCGCGTCCAGCGCCGAATGAAAGGCTAGCCGATTTCCTGGGATAGCTTTTTTTAATTCTTGTAGTCAGTCCCTAAAAAAAAAGGCCAAGTCACCTTGGCCCTTGAGCTTTATCTCGAACCGATTCAAACCCTCATTTTTTGATTCCAGGATCATTGGCAAACGTCTCGGGAATCACTTGGCCGCGGAAGGCAACTTTGATTTCTGGTTGATTTGGATTCTTGGTGCGGATCGTGATTTCATCGTTCACAAGTCCCTCGTTGGCCGCTTGGAACTTCAGATTAATGATATGCAAAGTCTTGGCGCCGGCTGAAATCGGTGTCGGGAATTCGACTCGAGCATCCGAGCAAAAAACAGAATCGATTTCAAAGGGTTCCTTACCAGCAATGACCAGTTTCTTTTCGATGAATTGGCCTTTTTGAACCATTCCGATTTGCAGGTCGGAAGCAGAGATCAACGAATCGACCGAGCCCTTGACGCTCAGAGTCAACCTCGAAGGGCCACCCTCGGACGTCTGAATCGTCAACAAATCGTTAAACGTGCCGCTCATCTCCGAGGATTTAAGCTTCAAATTGACTTGATAGTCGATGCGGCCACGATTTCGATCTCGCACAATCTCTTTGAATTCCACTTCGATTCCTGGATTTGACGCGACGATGTTTTCTACTTTCCAATCGGGATTTCCAGCGTATTTCAGAATAAGCGAACGCTCGGCCTGTTTGCCTCTGACAACACTGCCAAAATCGACCGAGCCTGGATCAAATACCACGTCGGTGCGGATAAGGCCTTTGACGCTAAAACGCAATTCGGAGTATTCGGAGTACGGCTGGTTCTTGTTGATGCCGACGGTCAAAGTTGCGGAACGATTGCCCGTGAATGCATGAGTATCAAAAACCGCCTCGATCTGGCCCATTTCTCCGGGTTTCACAACGCTCGTCAATACCCGGGGCTTGGTACACCCGCAGCTTGCACGAACGCCTGTTAGATACAGGTCAGTGGTCAAAACGTTCTTGAATTCAAAGACGTGACGTTGCAACGAGGCCTTGGCGACAGCGCCGAAGTCATGATCTTTGGTAACCCCTTCCAACAGCATTTGGCTCCAGTGCAGTCGCACGTTTGGCGAAACACTGTTCTGGGCAGGTGTGATGGGTGCTTGACCAACCGGGTTTGTTTGCGCGGTGCCTGCCTGGTTCTGTAGCTGGGTTGTCGGCGCGGCTTGGTTTTGACCTGGCTGGTTGTTGTTAGGTCGGTACTGATTATTGTTTTGTCGGTTTCGAAAAACTTGAGCTTCCGAAACTTGAACCAACAACAGCAGTCCGCAAACGGAAAGTGGAATTAATATCTTGGACATTGCACAACCCCAATTTATGAGCGGTTTCTCCATTAAAACCGACTTACATTCCGCCAAATGCAGTACCGGTCGAGACAGATAAATTACGGTTAGGGCCATTTACCAAACGATTGGGGAAATCCATTGCCAAGCCCTTCTATCTCGTGAAGCCAGCGTTACGCATGCCGACGATCCTTCATACCCATGCAAACAGTATGCCAATACACGGACATCTGTTTGCAGTTCGTCAGCTTTACTTCCAATCACTAAGTTTCTCTTTGCCATTGGTTTAACTTGCCGACTAAAGCGACAAAGCCGACTGGAGAGAACTTGACCTCCGAGCGCCTAACAGACTTCCTGTTCTCGACGATCGAATCCAATTGGCGGTTTTCTATGGCTGGAAAAGGAACTTAGTCCTTGGAAATTAACTTCGCAAAATCATTGCCCCGAATTGCTCACCGGCAAGCCACTGAATTCAAAAATCAGCAAGAAATTACCCGCTTTTTGGTAAGGCATAGGGGCTTGGTAAAACAGTTGTATTGTAATACGGAAAATGGCGGAACAAATACGCTTTAGACGTGAATCTTACCTTCGCTTCGATCGTTCTTTTTTACGCAATCGATCTGGACAGTTGTTCATCGGAGCCGGTTTCGTTGGGTCCTTGCTTAGATATATCTCGACAACGAAGGCCGCCATAATCTGGAAAGAAAGCATCAGGCCAAGTGGGCCGATAGCAAGGAAGGCCAGAAACGAAGATTACCCCGCTAGGATTCGAACCTAGACAAACAGAACCAAAATCTGTTGTGCTACCATTACACTACGGGGCATCGTCGACCGTAAATGTTTTAATCAAGTTGCTTGTTTTGGACAACTGCAAACACCAATTGCTCAAGCTCAATCGTGAGATCAACATTTGCCGTACTGACCGAAGACGGCAGGTTCAAGTTCACTGGGGCGAAGTTTAATATCCCAAGAATTCCGCTTTTTGCCATTATTTCTGCGGTGTTTTGGGCGATCGCCGCCGGAACGGCTAGGATTGCCAGCCGGATCCCCTTTTGGCCAACAACTGCGGCGAAATTGTTGAAATGATCGATCGTCAGATCGCCCACCTTTTTACCCACCAGTTGTGGATTTTGGTCGAAGGCCGAATCGATGGTCATCCCCCTTTGCCGAAATCCTGGGTAACCAATCAACGCCTGCCCAAGGTTGCCGCAACCAACCATTACCACCCGCCAAGTACGGTTCATTCCCAGAGTTTCGCGAATCACTGCCGCGAGTTCATCGCAACGATATCCAATGCCCGGATGACCCAATCGGTTGAACATGGCGAAGTCCTTACGGACTTGAGAGTCGCTGATCCCCAACAACTCTCCCAATAACTTTGAGTTAATCGTAAGAGTTCCATTGGCAATCACCCCCTCCAAGCCTCGAAGGTAGCGGCTCAATCGAGCGATCATCGCTTTAGAAGGAGTGTTTTTCATCATTCACCGCCGCGCTTCAGTTTTGAAGGCTGAAAGCAACTCATCCCCGAACTCGGATTATTTCCGCTAAACGGAATTTCATCCATGAAAGTTAAATTCACTGCAGACGCGCAAAGGAACCCAGATTCAATGCCGACTGATTCGACATCTTTGTTACAACCCGCACAATTATCCATGGAACGGTCAAAGTATGGCAAAAAAACTGTTGCGACTGTTGAAACTTAATTTTAAGGACTAGCCGTTACAACTGTACTATTTTCCCCTGTTTTTTCAGGAAAATTCTTCCGCACATTCCACCTGATTAACGTATATTCCCCCGTCCGCCGATTTTAACAGCAATCAAGGAGGACCAAATTCCAGCCTGATTTGTTTCAGGACGGGACCGAAACTGGCTGATCGTTCGCGTTACAGGATGTAAGACGGAACACCACCGGTTGGGCATGGAGAATTATGGTACGGCAAGGCGAAAGGGAAATCGCCAGACCAGATGCCGCCTCTAGGGTCAAACGTCAGTTTTTTCATTTGGAGAAATAAGATGAAAGTGGTAAGAAGTCTGCTGACATCTGCAGCGATTGTTGCAGCGATGTCAGCGAGCTTCAGCTGGGGCCAATGTTGTGGCGGCGCAAGCTATAACACCGTTGGGGCCGCAGTTGGATGCGATGGTAACGGAGCCGGAAGCGGCGCCGGAGCTGGAATGGGCAATGGCGCAGGAAATGGCGCTGGTATGGGTGCCGGTGGTGGCGCAGGAAATGGTGGTGCTGGCAATGGTGGCAGCTACACCGTGATGCGAACCGTGCGACGAGTTGTTATGGAACAACAACAAGTTACACGCACTCGAAACGTTGTCCGACATGTATGGGAAGAGAAGCAAGTGCCTGTAACTCGCGTTGTTCGCGAAACAGCCTACCGCACTGAAAACTACACCGTACGAGTTCCTGTTCGCGAACAAACAATGAAGACGGTGTCATACACCGTTCGCAAGCCAGTTCGTGAGCAACATGTTCAGACCGTGAACTACACCGTTCGCGTTCCTGTTCGTGAAATGCAACAAAAAACGGTGACTTACAACGTCCGCCGTCGAGTTCAAGAAACTCATATGCGAAATGTCACCAAGACCGTTCGCGTTCCATATACCGAAAACCAAACCGTAACTGTTCGTGGTGGTCATTGGGAAACTCGTCAAGAAGTTATCCCAGGACGTAGCTACAGCAAATTGGTACGTCATCGTGGTGGATTCAGCTATGATCCTTGCAGCTGCCGATGCTGCTGGACACCAGGCTGCTGGGAGCGAGTATGCTGCCAGACTCCAGACCGCACTGTCTGCCGTAAATGCTGGGTTCCAACTTGCGAAACACGTAACGTTTGCGTTACCAAGTATCGATGCGAAACCGTTTGCGAACAAGTTCCTGTAACTTGTTGCCGATGGGTTTGCGAACCTTGCACGAAAGTAGTTAACTGCTGCGTGACACGATGGGTTTGCGAAAATCGCACCAAACAAGTTTGTCACTGCCATACCCGTTGGGTCTGCGAAACTTGCACCAAGCAAGTTCCTTGCTGCACGACTCGCTGGGTTTGCGAAACTCGTCAACGCTGCGTTCCATATTGTGTATGCAAGACTGTTTGCGAAACCAAATGCGTCAAAGTTTGCCGCAAAGTTTGCGAACAAGTTCCATACACATGCACGATCTGCGTTCCTCGAGTTGTCTGCGAACAAGTTCCTGTAACCGTTTGCTGTGCACCATGTTGCGATCCTTGCTGCGGCAATGGTTGCGGCAACGGTTGCGGTGACGGTTGCGGTTGCGATGATGGTTGCGGTCGACGATTGTTCAACGGCCGAATCCGAGGCTTGCTGTCTCGCGTTCGTGGTCTGTTGAGCTTCCGTAACTGCTGCTCGTCTGGCTGCGGTGACGCAGGCTGCGACGGCGGTTGTGGCAATGGTTGCGACGGCGGTGCTGGCGTTGGTGCCGGTTGCGGTTGCAACTAGTCGAAAGCGGGTCAGAGTCCATTCTGGCCGACTTCTCAACTGATTGATTTACGGCGGCTCGATCTCTTCAAACAGATCGAGCCGTCTTTTTTTATTGCCGCTTCTGTGGTTGCAACAACCCACGTCCAGCCTTGTGAGCCAATAGTCTAACTTCTACTGGCACTGTTTCTTTAGCGACTTCATCGTTGACGTAACGCAACCGTATACCAGCGTGCTGCGCACGCCAGAGATTCGATCTTCGGGGGCCTATTATCCCTACGCGAAAGCTGCAAAAAAGCTGCCCTTGCAAGGGCTCAAAACCCTCGATTCCATTGGAACTACCTTGATTTTTCAGGTGGTGCACCGCAACGGTAGGAATTTTTTAGTCTAAGATCAATGCATCAGCAATTCGCTGTTTTAGGGAACTCTTAAACCAAAAAACCGACATAGATCTTGCCTTTCATACGAGGATAAAGAAATGAAAAGTGCACCCCACAACGTCGCTCAAGTGTTGCGAATCTCAAGTCGCCTTTCATTGGCACGAAGCGCGGCTCGAATACACACAGGAACGCTAAATTATCAACGTCTTGAAAGTCGGCGGGTCTTGACACTCCCAGGAACGTTGACAATTGCGGAAGGTGATATCATCGCGTACAACGGACCTGTAGTGGATTCCGTGAACGACACACCGTCATTCGATGCGTTCATCGATTTTGCTGGGGACATCGACAGCTTCTTCTTCGCGCCGCAATTTTCTGGAAGTTACACAATCGACGTTGGCGATTTTGGCAACACTGTCGACCCGGAAGTCGCCGTGTATGTCGCAAGTACCGGAGCTTTGGTCGGCTACAACGATGACGTCTCCGTGTTCAATGATGATGCGCGTTTGGTGCTGAGCTTGGTTGCAGACGTGCGCTACATCGTCGCGGTTGCCGACGTTCCCGCGACAGAAACTGGCAATGTTTCCATATTTGTTGCTGCTCCGGCTAGGACAGGGTCCGTATTGCTTCCACTTGATGCATTCGGAGACGCCACGACTTCCGTGCTATTAGACGTCAGTACGGATATTGACTATTTTTCAATAACGGCCCCAGCCAACGCAACTGGAAACCTGACAGTGTCGACGAATGGAGCGACATTTGCGCCGCGACTTGCTCTATTTGGCCCAACAGGGGCACTGCTCCAAGGCCCCTTTAATGTAATCAGCATCGGAGGGGTGATACCCAACCAAGAATATCGTGTCGCAGTTTACTCAATTAATTATGCCGGTTCGGGCTCCCTCAATCTAGATGTCAATTTCACGAATCCGGCTGGCGTCGTCTCCAACACGCTTGATTCGGGGCCAGGGTCTTTGCGTCAAGCGATACTGGATGCGAACGTGCATACAAACAACGTCGGTACGCTGGACAAAATTCGCTTTGAAATCCCCGGTGCTGGCCCACATACGATTGCTCTAGCCAGTGCCTTGCCTGCGATTTCGGATGCGGTTGATATCGATGGCGGAACTCAGGCGGGAACTGGCGTTACTCCGACAGTTGCGATCGATGGAACGGCTTTGGCAGGAACGGCCGATGGATTCAGAATTCTCGCCAACAACACAGCGATTCGAAAGATCAATATCCGCAATTTCCCCAATGACGGAATCGAGTTGCAAGCCAATGGGGTGTTATTACAAGGGAACACGATCGGAACCGATTTTGGTGGACTCGTTGGGTTTGGAAACGCCAACTTTGGTGTCCGTATTCAGGGCGGATCTAACAATCAGGTGCTTGGGAATGTGATTTCCGGAAATGGCCTGAGCGGTGTCCTCATTGTGGGTAACTCCGCAGACAACAATACGTTGACGGACAATGTTATTGGTGCTGGATTTGGCGGATTGATCGCATTGCCGAACGGATCGAATGGCATATCAATTATCGACGGAGACACGAACTCAATTGGTTCGAATCTAATTTCTGGCAACACACTTTCAGGCGTTGTGCTTTCCAGCGGTGCGACATCCAATACGTTAACTAGCAACAAAATCGGGACAACTTTCTCTGGCAACGCTGCGCTCCCGAATGGAGGTGACGGAGTGATTGTTCAAACGCCCGGAAATCAAATTGGCGGGGTTCTTCCTGCGTCGCGGAATCTCATTTCTGGAAACGGGCGAACAGGATTGACGATCAGCGGAGTCGCCGCAACAAACAACATTGTCGAGGGCAACTTCATCGGCACGAATACGTCTGGCTCCGCATCTGTTCCCAACAATGGCAACGGAATTCGCGTCCTCAATGCGGCGAACAATCGCATTGGTTCTGCCACCGACGCCTCAGGACGAAACGTCATCTCTGGGAATGGTGCCTCTGGAATTATCTTTTCCCAATCCGGAACTGCTGGAAGCCTGGTCGTCGGAAATTTTGTTGGCACATCTTCTGATGGATTGTCAGCATTGGGAAATACGGGTCATGGCGTATTGATCAATTCCGGTGCGACGAATATTCAGATCGGCGGGTCGACGAGCCTGGAACGCAATGTCATCTCAGCCAATGGGGCGAGTGGAGTTGCCATTGCCATAAATGCAAATGGCAATCGGATTTCACGGAATCGGATTGGAACCGATGTTTCCGGAGCTCCGCTCGGCAACTCGAGTTCCGGAGTGTTTGTGCAAAGCTCAAACAACACGATTGGGGGTATTAACGCCAATTTTACAAACATTATCGGTGGAAACACTCACGGCGTCACCCTCAATGGTGCAGGCGCGGTAAACAATACGATTTCGTTTAATACGATCGGAACGAATACAGCAGAAAACACTGCCAGAGGAATTCAGATCGTTAATGACGCTTCGAACAATACGATTGGACCTGACAATACAATTAGACGGAATGAATCCGGAATTCGCGTTAACGATGGCAGTATCAGAAATAGGATCACTCGAAATTCGATTGCTGTAAATACGAATTTGGGGATCGACCTATTTCCTGGCATTGGCGTGACGCCAAACGATGCGGGCGACGCGGATGGTGGTGGCAATCTGTTGCAAAATTCGCCGTCGATTTCCGGTGCCCCCCTGTTGATCGGTGTTGATTTGGAAATCGCTTTTAGCGTAAACAGTTCGCCGACCAACGCCGCCTATCCGCTGACCATCGAGTTCTTCATAAGTGATGGAAGCAGCGAAGGTGCAACGTTCATTGGGAGCACGTTGTACACCGCAGCCAATTTCACGGCCGGGGTCAAAACCGTTAATTTCGCAGGAGGTGGTATAGGCCTTACTGCGGGAGTGAGCAAGATCGTTGGCTCGGCAACTGATCTGAATGGGAACACTTCGGAATTCTCCGCTCAGCGCACGGTAGCTGCCGGCTTGCCACCATTTATGTTCACTTTTCAGCGCAACGGCGGGACCTTCAGGTCGGGCGACGGGACGCCGTTCTCAGGATCTGTGGAATACCGCAACGACCTGTTCAATACGAACGAGTTTTTGCGATCAGGACTCTCTCTCGATCCCTTGGACGTAGCAGCCTTTCAGAGCACTGAGTCGTCAAAGGTTCGCGGCGTTCAATCCGGGCATGCGACGGTTCAAAAATCTCTCTCGATCGAGGTTTCGGAAAATCAATTTGACCGAGATTTTGTCGTTTTAGAACTTTTGGAAGTGGGCTCGCTGGACATGGACGGCTAAATCTCAAAGGCCGTAAAAGCGGGAGAGGAGTGCTGCCAATTAATTTTTCCCCTTGCCAGATGCTGGTCCGCAAGTCTCCGTTCAGAGACGAAACCTGTTCCTATTCAAAAATTGGTACATTGAAAACAATTCGGAAACGTTGATTTCCCTTATTCCAACCTTGAAAGCCCTACCATGTTACGCCTTGCAGTCATATTTTTGATTATCGCGATTATTGCTGCCATTTTTGGCTTTGGCGGTGTGGCCGCCGTGGCGACCGATGCAGCGCGAATCCTTTTCTTTGTCTTCATTGTTTTGTTCTTGATCACATTAGTGATGGGCCGAAAGGGCCTGTCCTTGAAATAAACAGCGATAAGGCTGCAAAATCCCTTCTTTTCCGGCATTCGCAAATTGGAACTTTTTTTCAAAACGAGGCGTCTACATTGGCAACTCTGATTGCACGTACCCGCGCGTAATGACCAACTGACGAGATAATTGAAAGGAAACTGTACATGGCGACCCGCTTTCGATTCGTTTTTATTTGCCTTTTAGGGCTCAGTTGCTGCTTGGGCCAGGCGTGCTCCCAGTTCGATTTCAGTTCCATGGCTTTTGAGGGCAAGCCTTTCCCGACAACGGTCGACGACAAGGTTCAGGAGGTTGCGAAGGCCAGCAACGAGTTTTCGTTCGACATCTATAAACGAATGAGGGAAAAACCCGGGAACGTATTTTTCTCGCCCGCCAGTATCTTAACCGCCCTGACTATGGCGCAGTCTGGGGCCGAAAATGCGACCTTGGCGGAAATGCAAAAAGTTTTGCACGCTTCCCCAGACGAAGAAAAATGGCTCGCGGGCGCAGGTGGTCTGTCTCAGCTCTTGAACGCGAAGGGCGATGGCTATGAATTGCGAACGGCCAATCGCTTATGGGGATTGAGCGACTACACTTTTCGGGCGGAGTATCTGGACGGACTTGAACTGAAATTCGGGGCACCTTTGGGGCGATTGGACTTCAAGAAAAAACCTGAGCCGAGCCGCCAAGCGATCAACGATTGGGTCAGTGATTACACGAATAAACGTATCCAGGATCTTTTCCCGCAAGGCGCCATCGATGCGGACACTCGTTTGGTGTTGGTCAATGCGATCTACTTTAAGGCCGATTGGCTTGAGCCGTTTTCAAAAAACGCAACAAGCAACCAACCTTTTACCTTGTCGGCCAACAAACAAGTCAATGTGCCGTTGATGACAACGACCAACGACCTACGATATTTTGAGGACACAAATGCCCAGATCTTGTCTTTGCCCTACAAGTCTCGCGAATTGTCGATGGTTGTTGTCTTGCCCAAAGACAAACTCGGATTGGAGAAAGTCGAACAAATCCTTACGAACCAAACATTGAATGATTGGATTAAGGGACTGTCGACCAAGGAAGTTGAGGTTTACCTGCCGAAGTTCAAAGTGACGTCCGAATTTTCACTAAATGATACGTTGAGCGACATGGGTATGCCCCGTGCTTTTTCCGACGAGGCTGAGTTTGGTCGGATGACCAGCGAGGAAGATTTGAAGATCTCCAAGGTGCTGCACAAGGCCTTCGTAGAAGTTGACGAAAAAGGAACTGAAGCCGCAGCCGCAACAGGAATTGTCATGACGCCGACAGCAGCTCCGATTGAACCGCAAAAAGTTGTCTTTCGCGCTGATCACCCGTTTCTGTTCTTGATTCGACACAATTCAAGCGGAGCCATTTTGTTTTTTGGGCGATTGGCCGATCCTCGCTAATTCGTTCAGCTCGCTAGTGTTGTCGATGGACGTTAACGACCGCAGCGATTAGAATGAAAGCCTGAATAACGGAAGTGCTTCTTGAGCTGGTGCTCGGCGCGGCCTTCAAAGCCGTCGGGCCGCATGTAAACCGTGTGGTCGGTGGGTTCGATTCCCATTCACTTCCGCCATTTTCATTCCGCTCAACCCCTGAATTCTTTCCAAAATGACATTGCAGCAGTCACGGATCGGGCCACCAGCAACGTTCCAGTTTTTCAGCGTGTCCGAGTTGTGAAAAAAATAACGAAGAAAATTGTCCCTAAAATGGCCTCCAACTTTAGCTAATCGGCTTGTTCGCCCGTTTACTGACCTTGAAACGCGCCTTTGGCCAATGCTGCGGCATTTTTTAGCCGAAAAATTAATCAGGAACGACTCGCTGCTTCCATGGATGGGCTGTCGGATCCGCAAACGATTTAACGGACTGGACTTCGCCAAGGAATCATAGGCGAACTCCGCCGAACCAGGTCGCTCGACTTCTCCATAGGTCACGGTCTGGTCGTGACTTTGCGACCTCGTCACGCACTGCGCGATAACCGTAAGTGGAACCCTACGATCCATCTCGGTCGTACGTGTTTTCAATCTCTTTTATCGTGTTGCGCTGGAGCGATCCACGCAGGAGGTACCCGAATGACGATTCGATTTACATTCTTTACGTTGGCCCTGCTTTTGGTCGTGCCACAAGTCTGTTGTGGACAGACAGGAAAGGACACGCAACTGTGGCAATGGACCGCCCAAGCTCCTCATCATGAATCGATCGTTCAAATCAACTGTAATGGCGGAACCGGTACGGGCATCATTGTCGACGTGGATAAGTCAGAAAAAATATCAGGCGGCTACAAGGGGCACTGCCTCACCGCGTATCATGTGGTTCAAGAAGATAACAAGAAGGGCGAAATTGCCGTCGTGTTCCGCAACGGGCGGAAGGCTAAAAACTGCCGTGTTGTCGAGTTCGATGAAGCCGCCGATGTGGCGGTCCTTTGGATCTGGATTCCCGAAGGACTGGAAGCCGCCAAAATCGCAACGACACCTGTGCAAAAGGGGGATCTTCTGGAGTTCGCTGGACTCGGTGGAGGCTCGGACTTGAGCTGCTGCTTGCGACACTTCGCGGCCACCGCTTCAACTCCTTCAAGCCAGCAAAAGATTTTTTCCGATGTGCCGTTATTGCCCGGTGACTCCGGTGGTCCAGTGTTCAATCAAAACAAGGAAGTCGTGGGAATCATTTCCGGCGGTTGGTTTTGGTGGGATGGTGGTGTAAAGACGTCCAGCGGTACTTCACTGAACGCAACTTGGCCAGCCCGCGCTGCCAACGTCGATCCGATTCAGACTCTTTTTGGAAAAGTAAACTCTAACGCGACTGTTGTCCGCTAAATATCCGCGCCTGACCTGGCTTCAGGTTCTTTCGAAAACTAGATAGCGATCGGTGCAAAATGTACCGATCGCTTATTTTTCAGGCTCATCTGCAGACGCAGAAAGGGGTCACGCTACTCGTCTTTGGCACCCTCTGTATTAAGCTTTTCAAGGGTTTCCTTGGCCGTCTCGATCAAAATCAAATCTTGCCGGTCAATCTTTTCCTTCCCGTCTGTCGTCAAGACAGCCTCGATGTTGGACGAAGTCTTGCGAACTCCACGCGGACGAAACTCGGCATCAATGAACAAAAAACCGTCTTCGTTTGGCATTCCAAAATCGTCAGCACGGACCGGCATTGCCAACGGTTCGTCAGGAGCCATCCAATCGATGGCCCGAGTAGGTGCTAATTCCACTACGATTGCTGTGCGGTTCCGCGGGTCAACGATCGATTCCAGTTTGGGGCCGTCTTCGGCTGCCGAGTAAACGAAAC
>JBEBGH010000349.1:0-5551 GCA_040081565.1 Pirellulaceae bacterium | reverse complement strand
GTTCTTGTTCGATTTCGACGTCGGGCTCAAGAATCTCCATGCCTTTTTTGGTGAATTTCACGAGGTCGAGGTTTCCGTTTTCGTCGAGCGCCGAAACCATCATTTGTGCGAAATTCATGAAGTCCTGGTTGCCTTCGCCGCTCCCTAGGTAGACCCCGAAACGTCGAGGGTCCTTGATGCTGTCGAGCACGCCTGAACCCTGAACGGCTTGGACAGCGGCTCCGGCGGCGAATTTGGCGTGGCGACCCCGTTTCGCCCAAACCGTCGGATCAAGACCCGCATCCGTATAATTCCAGTTTTTGATTTCCGAAGCGATCTTTGTCGGGAACTGGCTGGCATCGAAGATCGTCGTGTAGCCGACACCCGACTTCCCGGCTTTCAACGCCTCCCAGACAACCTCGACTTGGTTGCCAAGCGGGTTGATCATTCCGGCACCGGTTACAACGACACGACGTCTCATCGGGATAGTCCTGCAAAAAGGGGAAAGTCCTAATTGGTTATTTTAGTCAAAACAACCGGGAAGAATAAGGCGGATGTTGAGTCCCGTTTATCCACTAGCCAACCGAGAGTTCGGCGATCTCGGCGGCCAGCATATGTTCAGGGACCTCCAGCGGACGACCGTCTTCGTACGTGCCAACTTCAAATAGACGCATGATGCGGCACATGCGGCACAGGGCTGCGGGCTCAAAAAGTGTGACTTTGTCAAATCGTTCGTCGGTCAAAAAGGCAAACATTAGGTCCACTTCAAGCACCAGCTCGTCGCCGAGCATGATCTTTCCGTCAACAAACGCACCAGTGGGCTGCATTCCGGTGATCACTGTTTCATAGGAAATTGTATAACCGGGATAAACCTGTCGGTGGAATTTTGCCGTGCCAACCTTGGCAAGAACGGTACGGCTCTTGAAATCACTCAACTGAGAAACGAGTAAGCCGCCACATTGGGCCAGCCCCTCGATCAGCAAACTGGCGGGCAAGTGAGTGAGGCCTGGTGTGTATTCGTCAACGACTTCTTCCGAAAGGCTGACGCTTTTTACTGCCCGCGCATATTTGCCGCTGACGAATTCCGTGAATCGATCAATCCAAAACCAACGCATCGCCGCACATATTCTAAAAATGCCAGGAGTTCAAAAAGCTTAAACGAAGCAGCATGAGCAACTCAATTGCCATTAGCCATCATCAAGACAGACAACGGTAACCGAAGCCTGTCGCATACAGCAAATCCCCAATTAAACGCCGATTTTCGAACAAACGTATTTTGTAAGATCTTGAACGGTCAGCAAATTGCCGAAGTCCTGCACCCGCGGGTCCGACTCGAATTTCGATAGGTCTGCGAAGGGCATTCGCTTTTTAAGTTCCGCAACCCCGGCCGCAGTCAGTCGGCCGCTTTGGACATAAGTTGAACTGGTCAAAATGTCTTCAGGGAACAATTCCTCGCGGGGAATGGAGATATTGAAAGCCTTTTCCAACTTGAAAACGATGTCCAGGAAGTCGATTGACTCGGCGCCAAGGTCACCCACCAATGTTGCACTGGGCACTACTTCGTCGTCGTCGACTCCCAAGGCATCAATGAGTGCATCTTTCACCTTGCTGAAAACTTCGTCTTTCGTGGGCATCGTCTGGAATCTCCTGTAACCGACAACAAATTGGACTGGAACAATTAGCCCTGCTCGGCAACTCGGGTCGGTCAATTCGAGGTTGCTGTGGATTGTGTTGAATTAAGTTGATCAAGTAAACGGTGAAAATTTCGTCGAAACTGTTGTCGCATGTGATTGTCAGTCGCCACCGCCGCCAATTTTCGGTCGGCCAAATTAAAAGTCTCGACAATCATGATGCCGCCCACCGATGGTTTCCCGTTGATGAGGCCATCGGTTTTTAACTTGGTGACGCCTTCCCCTTGTGATTGGATCTTGGCAGTCACAACGAGTTGGTCGCCGGGTTGCACGAAGCCGTTGAACTTGAAGTTCTTCGATTCCT
The DNA here is from genome assembly GCA_040081565.1 of Pirellulaceae bacterium. Taxonomy (GTDB): domain Bacteria; phylum Planctomycetota; class Planctomycetia; order Pirellulales; family Pirellulaceae; genus BJ22. The sequence continues at coordinate 3,577 of JBEBGH010000349.1, read as the reverse complement.
TCAACACGACCATTGAATGAGCAAAGTCATCCGTAACGCGAACCAAATACATGGAGGCTTGAAAAATAGCCTCCAGCATCAGTACGCCCGGCATCACCGGGAAGCGTGGAAAATGGTCCTGCAAATATTCTTCGGACAGAGATAAGCCTTTGACGGCCGTAATCGACTTTCCCTTTTCGAGGGAGATGATTCTGTCTATCTGATTAAATCGCATCCAAATTCCAATGAAAATTCGAACCCCGGCAATCACATTGGCAACCAAGGTTCATCAAATCTTCGCTAAACCGAGCCTAAAATATACCAATTGAGCCCCGCATCCTCAACAACGGTTTAGCCGATTAAAGGCGACAAAATCGCCTCTTTTACCAAGAAAACCGCGATGTTGTTACGCCAGTCACGCTAAGACCACCTTGCTCCGCTCGCCTGCGATTTCCTCGGCGTAACGAGGAACAGCGTAACCGGGCAGCGACTCCCGCAGGGCGGCGATCAACTTCAAACCCTCATCGCGTGTTACTTCAAAATGATCGGCTCCCGTCACTCGATCTAGTTGATGAAGGTAGTAGGGAACGATCCCCAATTCCAGCAACCGCCAGGAAAGCGCCGTAAGCGACGCGACAGAATCGTTGACGCCTCGCAGCAAAACACTTTGGTTGAGCAAAACCAACTGAGGAATCGATCTGAGGCGGTTCATTGCTTGAGCCACATTGTCATCGAGTTCTTGAGCATGGTTTACATGGACTACGAAGGTGATCGGCATTTGACATTCCGCCAACACCTCCACAAATTGATCGGTGACCCGTTGTGGAATCACTATTGGGAATCGCGTGTGAATTCGCAATCGGCGAACGTGGCCGATCCCCGACAGTTCGCCAATCAGCCAAGCCAACACGTCGTCCAAGTTTATGAGCGGATCGCCACCACTCAAGATGACCTCTTCAATCGAGGGGTCTGCAGTGATTGCTGCAAGACTCTCGGACCATTCGCCTCGCGAAGTCGGTCCCGACTCATAAGGAAAAGCGCGCCGAAAACAATACCGGCAATTGACGGCGCAGGATTTGGCAGCAATCAACAACACCCGTCCCGGATACTTTTGTAAGACTCCCGGAGCCATCACCATTTGGCTTTCAGAGTTCGGGTCAAGCGAGGAATGTGGAGAAGAGAAACCTTCCGCAATTGTTGGTAAAACTTGTCGCAGCAATGGATCGTCGACGTTTTCTGGTTCGATGCGTTCCAGAAAGGGAATAGGTACAAAAGTCCCGAAACTCTTTTCAATCGCGAGCAAATCGCCCAAGGCGGGGGGGAGCCCCAAGGCCTTTCGCAGGGTTTCAGCGTCGCGAATCGCGGACTTGAGGTGCTGCTGCCAGGTCATTGATGTGGCGCGGACAAGTTGGCCTTCATTCGCTAAAATCTTCATCTTTCACACGATAGTATTTGATTGCAGAAAAGGTAAGGGACAAATTCCGTGGGGACATATAAAACCAGCGATTTTCGTAAAGGACTCAAGGTTCAAATCGACGGCGAACCCTATTTGATGGTGGAAATGAACTTCCGCAAACCCGGAAAAGGCAATGCCCTCTACGAGTGCAAAATGAAAAACCTCATCCGCGGCACGACGCTGACGAGGACTTACAAAGGCGGCGATGCGCTCGAGTCCGCCGACGTCGAGGAAATTTCCTGCACGTTCCTTTACAAACAGGGCCAAACGTTTGTCTTTATGAACTCCAAGACGTTCGATCAGTACGAACTGACGGCCGATCAAGTCGACGAGAACTGGAAGTACCTGAAAGACGGCATGGACTGTCAAATGATTCTTTACAACGGACTGCCCATCACTCTGACACCGCCAAACCATGTCGAACTCAAAGTCGAGTATTGCGAGCCTGGGGTTAAGGGCGACACGGCGACAAATGTGACGAAAATCGTAAAAGTCGAAACCGGCGCCGAATTCATTTGCCCAGCCTTCATCAATATGGGCGACGTGCTCAAGATCGATACGCGAACAGGCGAATACCTCGGCCGAACCAACTAAGCACCAATATTCCAAGTGGTCTGAACTTTTCTGCCAATTCAGGTGGCTGATTCCATTTGGATTGGCCATAAGTTGGTTTGGTCCTCAGTCTCGATGCCCCGACGCCAGCGCGCCAATAAACAACTAGAATGTCCGTCTTTCGTTGAGAACTCATTCTGAAAGTGGAGCGTTGAATGCACGTGCAGTTTTGGGGCGCAGCGAGAACCGTGACAGGTTCCATGCACATGGTGGTCGTCGGCAATAAACGAATTTTGTTGGATTGCGGACTGTATCAAGGAAATCGCAAGGAGGCCTACCAGCGCAACAAAGACCTTCCCTTTTCGGGAAAGGAAATCGATGCGGTCGTCCTTTCACATGCTCATATCGATCATTGCGGAAACCTGCCTTCTCTGGTCAAAAATGGCTTCAGCCGTCCAATTTTTTCCACGCCGGTGACCCGCGAACTGGCATCGTTAATGTTGCTCGATTCAGCTGGGATTCAAGAATCGGACATTAAATACGTCAACAAAAAGAGAATTCGCGACGGCAAAGAACCGCTTACCCCCCTCTACACGACTCCCGACGCAGTCCGCACCATGCGGCTGTTTCGTTCCGTTGGGTTTCATTCCTGGTTTGACGTCGTGCCGGGAATCAAGTGCCGATTTCATGTCGCCGGACACATGCTGGGGGCGGCGATTGTTGAATTGCAACTTACGGAAAACGGCAAGGTCGTGAACTTGCTGTTTAGCGGAGATTTGGGCCGTCCAGCCCGCCCAATTCTGCGCGATCCGGAATCGGTCAGCAGTGCAGATTACCTCATTATGGAGGCGACCTACGGCGATCGTTTGCATCCTGCCGAGGATGATGCTGACGAAGTCCTAATTCGATTGGTTCGGAGAACAATCGCCCAGCGTGGAAAACTCATTATCCCCGCTTTTGCGGTCGGCCGAACTCAGGAAATTGTCTATCGTTTGAATCTGCTGGTCGAAGCCAAAAAAATCGATCCGATTAAGGTCTTTGTCGATAGCCCGATGGCGGTTGACGCCACCGAGATCTTTCGGGCCAATGCCGATTCGTTTGATGAAGAGGTTGCCAAGCAACTGCTGGACGAGGATGATGGCGACCCCTTCCATTTCAAAAATCTGGCCCTCATTCGCAAGAGCGAAGATTCGAAGAGGCTAAATGATTTCAACGAACCTTGCATCATCATCTCTGCCTCTGGCATGTGCGAATCCGGTCGAATCGTCCACCATTTGAAAAACAACATCGAAGATTCGAAAAACACCATTTTGTTTTCCGGTTATCAGGCTGAAAACACAACTGGCCGCCACATTGTCGATGGCAATCCGACGGTCAAGTTTTTCGGTCAGGTCTACCAAGTTCGGGCCAACGTCGAAAAACTCTTGGGCAGCAGCGGCCACGCCGATCAATCTGAACTGCTGAGTTGGGCCAAAGGAGTTTGCGATCAGGGACGCGTGCAAAAAATTGCACTCGTTCATTGCGAAATGAATCCGGCGACGGCGCTCAAACAAACGATGCTGGAACAGCAATTCCCTGACGTTATTATTC
>JBEBGH010000067.1:0-19779 GCA_040081565.1 Pirellulaceae bacterium | reverse complement strand
ATTTAAGCCAGTAAATCCACGAAATCGTTACTAGAGATTTACAGGCCGTCGGCAATCGGTCTATTGGAAAAAGACGTCTTCGATTGTTTTTGCATGGCACCGGTCCTCAAACGTTGGCGTTCTTTCGCCGATTGGAGGAGCGGAGAAAGTCCAGAGAACGAGTTTGGAACTCGAAGTCGACTTGAACAACCGTTGTGTTGAAAAGTCACTGGAATGTTTATTGGCACTGATTCCTCGAACAGTTTCTCCATCCATGGAAATTGTTTCAGCGTTTTTTGTTTGAAGATCCCTTTTGGGACATGGTCCGCAGTTGTGGACCAACCGTTTTTGTTTGCCGGACAAGGCCTTTGTTAAATCGCCAGTGTTCTCGGCTTCATATCCTGGCTTATTTGCGAGTCGCATAGAGACCGCTTCTTTTAACCAATCCCCCTATTACATTCTTTTTGTCGCTGCAATTTCTTCATTTGGTGATGCATGGCTAAAAAACGATTTCGTCCCCGCGGTCCTGGTCAAGGTAGTTCTGGTCCAGGCGGTGGCCCTGGTCCTCGTCGCAGTGGAGGCGGCCCGATGCGAAGTGGTCGACCGGGCCCACGTCGACGTCCGGGTTCTGGCCCTGGTGACATGAATCGAGGTGGCGGCGACATGAATCGTGGCGGCGAAATGCACCGTGGCGATTCGAATCGAAATGACATGAACCGAGGGGAATCGAATAGAAATGGCTCGATTCGCCGCCGCGGCCCACAATCGGATCGAGTCGGAGGCGAAAATGAATTTGTAGAAGAAGGTGTCGAGATCGAAATGATCGAATCGGTGGGTTTGCTGGAAATGCATCCCAACGGCTACGGGTTCATGCGGGATCCGAAGAACGGTTATTCGCGTGAACGCTCCGATCCATTCGTGCCCGGCACGATGATTGAAAAATACGGGCTGCGTCCGGGGGTGATGCTCCGCGGCAAGGTTCAGCCGGCCCGCCGTCAACAAGGCCCGCGACTTCGGGAAATCCTTGATGTCGATGGTGTAGCACCAGACGAGTATCACAACGTTAAACATTTTGACCAGCTCACAGCGGTCAATCCGGATTACTGGTTCAAACTTGAGACGGGACCACAGCCGATAACAACGCGGGTCATGGATTTGTTGACTCCGCTTGGCAAGGGCCAACGTGCCTTGATCGTCGCACCGCCGCGATCGGGCAAAACGATAATGCTGCAACACATCAGCCATGGTATTTCCGAAAATCATCCCGACTGCAAGTTAATCGTCTTGCTCATCGACGAACGGCCAGAAGAAGTTACGGACATGAAGCGCAACGTCAATGGCGAAGTCATCGCGAGTAGCCTCGACGAAGACATTGAAAGCCATGTCCGTATCTCGCAGTTGATCATCGAACGCTGCAAACGCTTGGCCGAAATGGGCAAGGACGTATTCTTGCTGCTGGATTCGATCACGCGTTTGGCCCGAGCCTTCAATAAATGGGTCGGCAACACGGGTCGAACAATGACCGGTGGCGTTGATATCAAGGCCATGGACATTCCGAAAAAGCTCTTCGCGACCGCACGGTCGTTTGAAGAAGGTGGCTCGCTGACGATCGTCGGAACTGCGCTCATCGATACCGGCAGCCGAATGGATGATTTGATCTTCCAGGAGTTCAAGGGCACCGGCAACATGGAGTTGGTTCTGGACCGAAAGCTCGCAGATCGGCGCGTTTGGCCAGCGATCGACATTTCGCAATCGGGAACCCGCCGTGAAGAGTTGTTACTGGAACCGGAGACACTTCACGCTGTAACGATGTTACGCCGCACCTTGGCCTCCATGCATCATGTTGAGGCGATGGAGCAACTTGTGAAGCAGTTGGGCCGCTTCAAGACGAACAAAGAATTCATCACTTTGATTAGTGGGAAAATGGCGAACGACTAATCCCTGGGGGCGGCGATGTCTGGCTGTCATTGGAAGTTCATCGCAGTATTGCTGTGGCTGATTTGCCCCGGTGGTAGCCTTGCCTTCGGGCAGGAAACTCCAGTTGCGTTGACGCAAAAAGGCGAAGCCGTAGAAGTCCGCTTTGGAGCGGATTTGTTTACGATCGTGCGTACCAACGAATTTGCCAAGCCGATTCTGTATCCCGTCCTTGCTCCTGGCCACATTCCGGTAACCCGCAGTTCGCCGATGGCCAAAGTTGCCGGTGAAGCGGACGATCATCCCCACCATAAATCCGTCTGGTTTGCACACGGCGATGTCAACGGCGTCGACTTTTGGTCCGAAAAGGGTTCGATCAAAACCAGCCGCATGTCCGTCGATGAGAAAGCCCTTTTAATCCATCTCGAAAATGATTGGTCGTCGGGAGAAACAAGAATTTGTCGCGACGAGACTACCTATTCCTTTGGTAGCACGAAGTTCACACGCTGGATTGATTTTGAGATCACGATTTTTGCCAGCGAATCCGAATTGTGTTTCGGCGATACCAAGGAAGGCCTGTGGGCAATTCGCACTCGTCCCGGCTTGCAGTTGACCGCTGACCCCAAAAACGGTGTGGTCGAAGTTTTTGGCAAAGCCACGAACAGCGAAGGTGATTTGGGAACGACGATTTGGGGCAAGAAAGCCAAATGGGTGGTGTACGAAGGGAAACTCGATGGAGTCGCCGTTTCGATGATGATGATGGATCACCCTGACAACCTCCGTCACCCAACGACTTGGCACGCCCGCGACTATGGTTTGGTGGCGGCGAATCCGTTCGGTCTCCATGATTTCTTGGCGGAACCAAAAGGCACCGGAACGCATCGCGTGCCGCACGGCGAGTCAATCAAGTTTCGTTATCGCCTGTTGCTCGCCAATCTCAAGCGGCAGCCCCTCGACCCCGCCGCAGAATTCCAGAAATTCGCCGAAGGCAAAAAAAATTGAGACGACCGCGGCTACTTGGTTTCTGGTTTTTTCAATTCCTGCAACTCGTTGAGCAGCAACTTCAGTTCAGCTTTCTCGCGTTTTGAAGGGAGGGGAGTGGACTGGATATTTCGGTTAAGCCACGTTTCGAACTGGATGGAAGATTCCTGGTTCGATTGCGCTTTTTCGATCAGGGCAAGAATCACAAGGTCAAATGCCAATTGATCTGGTGCCTGAGACTTTAAGTTTTCAATTAGGTACGACTTAGCCTCTTCAAATTTTCCATTCCGATATAACGCCAATCCCAGTGTGTTGCGGACGATAGGCCCTGGATCTTGTGCGTATGCTTGTCGCGCAAGTGCTTCGGCCTTTGCGTAATCGGCCCCTTTCCTCGGTGCGATGATCAATTGCCAAGCCAAGTTGTTGAGTGCAGTTGGGTTGTAAGGCGCCATCCGATGTCCTGCTTCGGCCTCGGCCAACGCAGATTTGCTCTTCATTTCATTGGAATTGATATCTCCCGAGCGGATCTGCAAAGTCAATTCGGGTTCCTTGATAGCAGGAAAAAGTCCCGAAGCGCCTTCGGCACGAGGCCAATCTAAACCGGCCACCGCCAGTTCGTTGAGGAGACTCGCCAAATCCAATCCGTGAACTAAATTCTTTCCGCCTCGCCCAAACAGATAGCGTCCCGAAGGATCGAAGTTCAAGGAAATTACAGGACCGACGGGCTGCATTAACGTCATGCTACAAATCGGCGTTAACGCGGAAGACGAGGCGATTGTAACCGTATGAGGCGAAGATTGAATCAAGACTTCTTTTCCAGAACTGTCAAAGGTAACTTTGGCTTCAACGACGGAATTGGAAATAGGTGGTTTTTGTGGACTTGGGGTCAATCCTGGGAACTCCCAAAAACGAATTTCAACAGTGTCGCAGGTAACAATTTCGGTCAAATCCGGATTCGCGAATACTTGTGATCCTTCGCTGCTTTCGATTCGGCCGATAACGTCGCCAGTTATGAAATTTCGAATCTCAACGATCGGCGACTTCCAATCATAGATCGCACAATAATCTGACTTGCAAAGTCTTTTGACGCTCAGTCCAAGAGACGAGCCGCGATGATTCCGAACCGTCCCCGCGTCCAAGTCCAACTCAACTAAAGCCCCATCCACGGTTGCGGCAATTGCTGCGTTTAATTCGGGAGCGATGAAGCCGCTGGTAAGTCCCTGCGTTTCTTGAATCTTTGGCGGACCGAGTTCGATCAGTTGAGCGCTTGAACAATAAACGAATGGCCATCGCTGAATCGCGCTCGAACCCAGGACGACGAACTCATCGCCCTTTGATCCGAACTCACAAGCAATTGGTTCAAATACGGGTATTGTCCCAATTTTCCGCATCGTGGAAGTGTTGATGATCGACGCACTTTCGGTGGCACATGCCACTGCGATCGGTAAATTTGGATGGTACGAAATCGACTGAAGGATCTCCGGTTCGTCATGCGCACTGAGGGTCAAATCATTCAAGAGTCCGGAACGCCATTCGAGGAACTGGAGGATTCCATCCCGAATTGTCCAGCCAATGGTTTTCCCGTCATTACTGAAATTGATTGTTGTTAACCCGACTGTGCTGTTCACCAACAATCGGCCAGAATGTGCATTGAAGACCTTCAGTCGAAGGCCCCAAGTCTGGAAGGCAATAAGATTGGATGACGAATTCCAATCGATCGCCCAAACAATCTCACCGTCTGTCGGGAATACTGAAACCAAGGCATTATCGGCGACATTCCAGACTCTGATCGACGATTCATCCGCGAGAGCCAAGAGTTGTCCATCAGGACTCCATTCCAGCGCGCGAGTTAGGACTCCATCTAACGAAAACGTGGCAAAGATCTCACCGTTGGGTATTCGCAACACGACCACGGAGCCTAGCTGGGAAAAGGCGACCAAGTCTCCTTTGGGGTTCAGACGGCAAACGCTGACCGGGTTTTCAGTGCGATAGTCCATCACCAATTTGCCCGGATTCGCCTCCGAAATTTCTTCGACCGAGATTCGATTGTCTGCATGCCAATAGGCAGCTCGATGGGAAAAATCGCAAACATCGCATCCCATTACAATCTGAACTCCAGAATGGACGGTCGTTCCCGTTTTTCGGCGAACGATTTGATGAGACGCTCCACTTTTGGCGACCAGATAATCTCCCTCGCGACTGAAACGAAGGCTGTCCGGCGTGAATCCTACGTCAATCACCTGGGTCGAGTTTGCACGCATCGGAAAGGAAGAAAGACACAGCCGGGCGCTGGAGTCCACAAACGCCATGGATTTCCGATTTCGAGTGAGTGTAGCCAAAGGGTAGGAAATAGGAATTCTTTCTTCGGACAGGTACCAGTCATCTCGCAGCAGACAAGATGCAGTTTCATTGCGCAAGGCGACAATCAGATCTTCGGCCAGGCCTTCCTTGGGAAGCTGACGCAACTTTTCCATCAACGGAGTCAGTTCGGGACCTTGAGTCAGACGGTGGGCGCTAACGTCGTTTAATAACGCACGAATTTTAGCTTCATTTCGAGCCTTGTCCGTTTGCTGGTAAAGCACAATCGCCTCATCACGCTGTCGTTGAACAGCGCGATTAATTAGGAAACCAACGGTCAAGGCCGTCAACGATAGCAGCAACACTGCGGCCAATGTTGCAGTAATTCGATTGCGAAGGCACCAACGAATTCCCTTCTCAACGAAACTCGTGCGGCGGGCTTGGATCGGACGATCGAGCAGAAACAACCGCAAGTCATCAGCCATGGACTGGGCCGTTTGATAGCGGTTTTCTCGTTGTTTGCTTAGTCCTTTCAGCACGATGGTCTCCAAATCGCGCGGAATCATCGGATTTAAGGCACGCAGCGAAACCGGTTCGGTGTTTTTCAATAAATCCATCAAATGCACGCGATCGACCGATTCAAAAATCGGACGAAGTGCGAGCATTTCGTACAGCGTCGCTGCCAAGCTGTAGATATCGCAGCGTTGATCGTGTTGGCCTCGCAATCTTTCCGGCGCAAGGTACCGCAACGTTCCAACAATGTCGCCTGCTTCCGTCAACGCGGCTTGGTTCGGAAGAGTTGAAGTCTCGTCGATTTTCGCTAAACCAAAATCTGTTACCCAGGCGTTTCCGTTAGCATCGACTAGAATATTCGAGGGCTTGATATCGCGATGCAAAATACCCTTACCGTGCGCATAGGCCAGAGCATCCGCGATCTGCACTCCAATTCGTCCGGTATTCCGAAAGAATTCCGGGCTGAAAATATTCTTGGGAGTCGCTTTGGTCGTGTCCGCTGACTGGAGAGGTTGGCGCAATACCTCCACCATTGGCGTGTTAACTTCTTGCGATTGGAATACTGCCGTAGCGCCGTTCGGATTCTCCAACGCAGTTGTTGCAATAGGGGAATACTTCCTGGGTGATCGTTCGGGCAAAATTCGAAGTTCATCAATGACATTGTCCAGGCTCTGACCGGGAATGTATTGCATCGCATAGAAGCAAATATTGTTTTCAGATCCCACATCGAAAACGGGCACGATATTGGAATGATGCAATTGCGAAGCCAAACGGGCCTCGCGGCGAAACCGCTCGATTGCCAATTCGTTGCCGATCAGATGACTGGAAATGATCTTTAAGGCAACGTGTCGTCCCAGTGATAACTGAATGGCCTCGTAAACGACTCCCATCCCGCCACGAGCAACCTCTCGCAAGATCTTGTAACCACCGATGAAAGTGTCTTTGTCGTGGGAAATCGTCGAGGCCGCGGGCTCTGGCTGGGACGGTTTTGAAGGTCGATGTTTTTCAATCACACAAAGCGTGGAGAACAGCTCGCGCAGCTGGTCCGCAAATTGTGGGTGCGCATGGCAAACTTCGTCGAGTCTCGGGTCTTCGCCCCTCCGATGCCGCGAATTAAGTTCGTCCAGTAACTCACCCAACAAGTTGTTCTCAAGTTCGCTCGGATTCATCATGTAAATTCCGAAGGACTATCCTGGTAATTTCTGAGTACTGATTTTAGTCGACACAAAGCACGAATGTAACGATTGTTCGAAGCAGTCGGTCGCAAACCGAGTTCGGCGGCAGCTTCGGCGTTACTCAGTTCTTCAAAATGTCGTAGGACCAGGATTTCGCGATCGATCGGCTCGAGTTCGTCTAAAGCATGTTGAAGTCGGAGCTTTTGTTCCTCGAGAATCGCGGCGTTGCTCGGAGACGTTAGTTGGCCGATTAAATTTGCGGCGATAATGGCCGAAGTTGCCGCAGGAAACGGTTGCTCAAAAATCGAAATCTCACGCGCCGAATCCCGCGCTTTGGTTCCCAAGTTGCGGCGATGTGCGGCCGCTAGTCGTTGTCCCGTTAACGAACGTAGCCAAATATAAAACGGTACCGAAGGATTCTCAAGAAATTCCGGCAATCGTTGCGAGGCGTCGATCATTGCCTCTTGAATAATGTCGGAGGCATCGACGCGCCCGCGAATCAGACTATGCATTCGCAACTCGATCATGGTCCGCAAACGAGGCCGAAACGACTCGAGCAGTCTCCCCCAACCGACATCATCCAGTTGGGAGCACCTCAATAGTTCCAGAGTTTCAGCCTCATCGCGATCGCTTGCAGACATAAAACGGCCTTAACAATTGCTTGTCGAATTCCTCATTTACTTTACACCATGGTTTGAGCGGCGACGAATAAAGGAGACTCCCAGTCCAGCAAGTGCGATCAATCCCGCGCCGGTTGGTTCTGGAACAGAAGAAAATACCCCAAACGCATCGATGTCTGGAGTTCCCTCTCCCGGAAGAAACACATCTGCGCCTCCATAAATTCTCGTTGTGAACAAATGGCTGTGCTTATTGATGCCAAATTGCCCTAAGTCGAATAAGATCCAGGAGTTGTTAAAGCTGGCTACTGTTGTGCCGAAATAGTTTTGCATTTGAGTGGGGGTCAATGTTCCAGTTGCCAAAATTCCAGGAAGCAAATTGGCGTTGGTTTCGTCGTGGTTGGTAAACACACCGTTGATGGTGTCGGTGCTGAAAAATCGCACACTCTCAAAACCGTTCAACACGCCTGCGCCTTGACCTGGTGGGCCCGCAGCTTGAACGTCAAACGCTATGCAATCAGCCGAATTGAGTAAAGCCTCGCTTACGCCGAGCAGCGCTGCCAGATTGACATAGGTCGTCGGGCTTTGAAAATTTGAAACTTGAATTTCCGCTCCGCCACCGGTTGCGGAGCCAACACCATTCGGCGCGCCGGTGGCATTGAGCCCGCTAACACTGGCTGTTCCAGCCCAACGAATGTTAACGGTATCGCCATTCGCCAGACTTACCATCAAGGACAGACAAATTACTGCCGCCGCGAGGCGAAAAAACTTTGGATTCGTGCTCATGTAGCTTCCCCTAAGATCTAAAAGTTTGCTTGGCGCTGAAAACGTTTATTCCGGCGCATACAGAAGTTCTGCCGACCGGAGACCAACATCCACTGACTTTTTTGCTTGTTCATTAATTTCGATGAGAAAAAATTGCTTTTCAGCGGCTTGAAAGCGATGTAACTTGCCCCTCAATCATCGAATTTGACTCTTCGGGCTTGTTAATCTGTGTAATTGACACAGTTAGGGTAAAACATAGAATGGGGCGGAAATTCGAGGCTTAATTGATTTCGGGGGAGAGAAAACAGCCGATGGAGTTCGCGTTGTGCTACGAGGACATTGAGATTGGAGCACAATGGCATAGCCCGGGGCGGACCGTCACGGAGACTGACATTGTTAACTTCGCCAGCCACACCGGGGATTTCAATCCCTTGCACGTTGATGCTGAGTTTGCCGCGAAGACGATCTATCGCCGCCCGATTGCGCATGGTTTGCTTGGCATCAGCTGGTCTGCCGGTTTGGGGAGCAATTATCCCCGCGTCAACACCATCGCATTTTCTGCAGTTCGGGATTGGGAATTCTTAAAGCCAATTTTCGCGGGCGACACTGTGCGATTGGTGACGACGGTACTCGACAAAGTCCCCAACGGCCGGCGCACGGGGCGGGTGGCTTGGCTGCTCAAGCTCATGAACCAAAAGGATGAGATCGTTCAGCAAGGGATCTTCGAGACAATTGTTGCGACACGGAAGGTGGAACGAGCAGCGGACAGCGCTCCAGAGTCCAATCAATTGGGCGATCCTTTGGACGGGTAAATGCCCAAAAGAGTCCCAGCGACTTGACTTGGCGAGCAAACTTCTCGACGTATCTTCATGCTGAGTGAAGTCTAATCGTCGTCATGATTGGGGGCTTCGGCGCGAAACACCGCGACAATATCCTCTACCGGCACAACAAATAGTTGGTTGTCGGACTCGAAATCGACAGGGATTGCGTTTTTCGGATGAAATAAAACCTTGTCATACTGCCGGAGCGGAATGTCCTCGTCGTGATGCACTGCGGCGGAAATAGTGACGATCCGGCCCGTGATCGTGGGGATTTCGGCTGCGTCCGGTAATGCGATGCCGCCCTTTGTTTCCTTTTTGGGGTCGTCTTTTCGGACCAGGACTCGTTTGCCGATCGGCTCGACATAGTCCAACTTGCCGGGGCGAGGTTTACCTTTGGAAGACATCGTTATTACCTTGGGATTTGGTTCGTTACGATGATAGGCAACGCATGACAGAATCGCTAGGGCTAACCACAGACTGGCTGCGTTTGCCCGAATGCTGGGTCGTATTGAGCCACATTGACACGGTTGAAGGAGTAACTTGGGCTTGAATTTGTTGTTTTTTTTGAGACAATTTTGCTTTCACTAATTCGAGACAACGAGCGGCGGGGACGAGGCGAACTTTGTTCGAGGTCGTCCTTCCTGTCGGCATCCAATATCACTTGGGGCAGTCTGGCCTAAGGCAATTTGGCGTTGAGTTTTCGTATGGGCCGATTTGCCTTTTTTCTCCAATAGAATTTTGGGGATTCTACGGATCTCAATCGTTGTTCGGCAGAATCCAAAACAAGGAAATTTGACGTGGCTGATATTTTGAATGTTTCGGAACGAAATGAAACGGGCAAGTTACGGATGCGCCGACTGCGTGCCGGTGGCAAAATTCCAGCAGTCTTGTACGGCCATGGTCAAAAGTCCGCTCATCTGATTGTTGATGAGAAGGAACTTGAGTCGGTCATTAAACACAGCGGTCACGTAGTGCAGCTGAAGGGCGCCGTAACGGAAAGCGCCTTGATCAAGGAAATCCAATACGATCACGTTAATCAAATTGTTTTGCACGTTGACTTGTATCGCGTTGATACCAAGGAACTTGTTGAAGTCACCTTGGAAATCGTGCTGAAGGGTACTGCCAAGGGCTCTCTGTCCGGCGGCGTGGTCAATCATGTTTTGCACGAAGTCGACATTCGTTGTCCTGCATTTGCAATTCCCGAACGACTGGAACTGAAGATCGGTGAGTTGGAAATCGGACATTCGATTCGAGCCAAGGAACTGACATTACCCGAAGGCGCATCGCTGGTCGGTTCGCCAGATCAAATCGTTGTGCAATGCATGAAGATCATGGAAACTGACCTTGAGCCTTCGGCGACTCTGACAACGGGTGCTGAGCCTGAGGTGATTACTACTCGCAAGAAAGAAGAAGAGCCAGAATAGTCGACTTCCATCTGGAATTGCCGAATCTGTCGCGGTTGGCTGAAAACGTTTGAGGTAGTTTGGTCGATCGTTCACGGGCCGAGTGGTTGTCTGAAAACGATTGCGGTGAAACGGTGGCGACGCAATGAAGATCATTGTCGGGCTCGGAAATCCTGGTAAGAAATATCAGGGAACCCGGCATAACATCGGATTCGACGTCATTCAACGGCTGGCGGATCGTTGGGGAGTTGCTCGATTTCAAGCGAAACATGACGCGGAAATAGGGGAGACTCTGGTTGGATCGGAAAAGGTTTTATTGGTTCGTCCGCTCACTTATATGAACTTGAGCGGGAATTCCGTAAAACCTTTGGTAGATTTTTTCCAACTGCCGCTTTCGGAATTGTTGATAATATGCGATGATTTAGCTCTTCCGCCGGGCAAGATTCGCTTGCGGGGACAGGGATCGTCGGGCGGTCAAAAGGGCTTACAGAACATCTGTGATCGGATGGGCACTCAAACGGTGCCCCGAGTGCGAATCGGTATTGGCGAAACTCCCGAGCATTGGGAAACTTCCGACTTCGTGTTGTCGAAGTTCACAAAGTTCGAGCAGGATACATTTGATGCTGCAGTAGAAATTGCTGCGAACGCCGCCGAAGAGTGGGTCCGCAACGGACTGCTGTCGGCGATGAATCGATTTAATGGCGAAACAAATCCGCAGAGTTCGTGACTTGTAGTTCACGACCTGCCTTTAATTTATTGAATCCAACAACAGAAACAATTGCGACGGAGATTTCAAGTTGTCTGAGCACGTTTTCGAATCCATGTTTATTTTGAACCCCAATAGCTACGCCAAGAATCCTGGCGGTGTCGCGAACACCGTGGAAGAGTTGGTCAAAAATTCTGGTGGGAAAATTCTTGCCAGTCGCTTGTGGAACGAGCAAAAATTGGCCTACCCAATCAACGGTCATCGCAAGGGTGTTTATTGGTTGACTTACTTTTCGCTGGAAGCGACAGAGATGCCCAAGTTCAATCGGGCCTGCCAATTGCAGGACATGATCTTGCGGCATCTGGCGATCAGAGTCGATAACCGAATCGCGGACACTTTGGTGTCAGTGGCGAAGGGCGAAAAAGTTCTGCCGCAACCGGAATTGGTAGTTGGCAAGGTCACTGTGAATGTGGCTGAAGAAGAGGAAGTCGAAGAATAATTTTGACTTCCGAAAATCGTGCTCCGGATCGCGAGGGACCCCTCCGGTTTTGTTTACCAGGGATCGATTCCATTGTTCGAAAGTTCTAACCATGGCCAGTTATAACCTAGTAATCCTTGTCGGAAATTTGACACGCGATATCGAATTGAAGTACACGCAGAATCAGTTGGCAATTGCCAAGTTTGGTTTGGCGGTAAATGATCGCGTAAAGAAAAACAATGAGTGGGTTGACGAAGCAACCTTTGTGGATATCACCTTGTTCGGACGAACGGCGGAAATAGCGAATCAGTATTTGTCCAAAGGCTCTTCGGTGTTAATCGAAGGAAGATTGAAATTGGATACTTGGGAATCTGAGGGCCAAAAGCGCAGTAAATTGCATGTGATTGGTGAGCGAATGCAAATGCTGGGATCCCGCGGTGGGGCTCCAGGCGGCGGCCCAAGCAATCGCTCAGCAGCTGGTGCCCAAAGCTCTGAATATGATCATGCCGACCCCATTGCGAATGCCAATCGACAATCCAATGAAACTGGCGACGTTCCATTTTAGATGCGGTTAACGTCCCAGAAACCAAACGATTCAAACAACAACTTACGGAAATTTTTTTAAGACTTTGCAAGGCAGTTTATGACGAACACAGCGAAACGAAAACCAAAATTCAAGCGATTGCCTCTCGGACCTCAGGGCGGAATCGAACTGCTCCTGATTCAATCCGTTGACGGTTTGGGACGCCAAGGCGATGTGGTCGAAGTGAAGCCGGGTTATGCCAATAACTACCTGTTGCCTCAGGGATTGGCAACGATCGCCAGCGACCACCACAAACGAATGGTTGAAAAACATCGCGCGAAATTGCAGGCGATCGAGCAAACTCGCCTGAAGGACCTGCGAATTCTGGCTGAAAACATCGGCAAACAAAGCGTTACGATCGAAGCCAATGCAAATGAAGAAGGTCACTTGTACGGTAGCATAACGGCTCCGGATATCGTGGCATCGCTCAAACAAGCTGGCTTCAACCTCCACAATGACCAGATTCGAATGGAAGGCGTTTTAAAGGAACTCGGCTTGTACACCGTCCGCGTTCACTTGTACAACGATATTGAAACAGATCTCAAAGTCTGGGTCGTACCAACAGTCCAAGACGACAAGAAATAGTTTTCGAATTCTTCTCGCGGCGATCCCTGATTTTCCCGCCGCGGAATTCGCGAACGACCAAGAAATAAAACCGACGACTTTTCCTCGTCGGTTTTTTCTTGCGCCACTAAGAACCTGTTCTGGCGACGCGATATTTGCTAGCCTTTTTCAGGTTTTCTCGAAAGGCTCAAGATTCGTTGGGCCCCTGCTGGACAACCGCCAACGCTCCCCGGACCATGGGCAACTCATTCGCTTGATTGTTGTTCGTCGACCTTTAAGATGGTGGACGTTCGTTTCCGTAAAAAATGGATTGTGAGCATATGTCATCTGGACCAGGCAATCGAAAACTTCGTGGAAAAAAGCAACGGAATCCAACGCTGGCGGATGTCCTTGATCGGGAACAGCCATTTAACCTGGAAGCCGAGACCAATGTTTTGGGCAGCGTGATGTTGATGCCCGAAATATGCGATGACATTGTCGCCATTGTTCGCGAAGAGGACTTTTTCGATCCGGCACATGGCAAGCTGTTCCATCACATGCGCGAAATGCATTCGTCAGGGCAACGGATTGATGTGACCTTGTTGCGCGAGCGACTGCTGGCACATGGCGATTACGAGGCGACCGGTGGCGCGGCCCAACTGGCGCACATTTTTTCTTCGGTTCCGACACCGGCGCATGCAAAGTACTATGCGCAGATTGTGCAAGAGAAGGCCACCCTGCGGAGTTTGATCGCGACCTGTTCGGAGGTCATGACCGCAGCGTTCCTGCCTAATGAAGAGCCGAACAAATTACTGAACCAGGCTGAAGAAAAAGTTTTCGCGATTCGCGAGAGTCGGCATCCCAGCAATCTGAAATCGCTGGACCAGGCGTTGGAGGAGGCGATCACAAGGTTAGAGGCGAAAGCTCGCGGCGAGTTCCTGGCCGGAGCCGTCGATAGCGGCTTCAAAGAACTGGATAATTTGCTGGGTGGTTTACATGGTTCAGAGTTGATCATCATTGCCGCTCGACCAAGTATGGGTAAAACGGCATTTGCCTTGAACATCGCCGAGCATGTTTCGATCGAAATCAAACGGCCGGTGCTCTTCATCAGTCTGGAAATGGCAGCTATCGAATTAACGGAGCGCATGTTGTGTTCGCTGGCTCGCGTCAATGGTCATCGACTGCGAAATGGGACGTTGCGAACCGAAGATCGCAAACGACTCATCACAAAAGCTTCACAAATCAATTCCGCCAAACTGTTTATTGACGATTCGCATAGCCAGTCGATATCCGAAATCGCAGCCACGGCTCGTCGCATCAAGCGCAGAGTCGGCGACTTGGGTTTGGTCGTGGTCGATTATTTGCAATTGATTGAACCCGATAATTCCCAGGACCCTCGCCAAGAGCAGGTCGCCAAAATCGCTCGCCGACTTAAAGGGTTGGCTAAAGAGTTAAAGGTGCCTGTGGTTTGTCTGGCCCAGCTCAATCGGCAGGCCGAAGATTCTCGCGACCATCGACCCAAACTAAGTCACCTGCGGGAGTCCGGGGCAATCGAACAGGACGCCGATGTTGTGATGTTCGTCCATCGCAAGGACTACTACAAAGCCGGCGACGAAACGGATCAAGAGAATGAAGGCAAGGCCCAAATCATTGTGGCCAAGCAGCGTAATGGCCCAATCGGTGACGTCGATTTGGCCTGGCAAAAAGAATTCACTCGTTTTGCCGATCTGGCCGAAGACCGGTATAGCGAATTCGACGAAACGCCCGCGAGACAGGATTTCTCTGAGCTGTAATTTCGACTGGAACCGGCCAAGTTAGCAATTAATGTAATCGCGTTGGGGAGGGCTGCATTGCGGATTAATATCCGCTCGCGTCTTTTCCTTGGCCTTTAATAATCGCCTCGGAAGCACTCGTGCCGAGTCTTGTAGCACCGGCATTCCGCAAGGCCTCTGACTGAGCGAAATCCCGGACGCCGCCAGAGGCCTTCACGCCAATCGTGCAGCTCTTTCGCATCAGCTCAATGTGCTCGACCGTCGCGCCAACGTAGTTGTAATCACCATTGGGCTGTTTAACAAAACCAAATCCAGTGGAAGTCTTGACGAAATCAGCCCCTGCTTCTTCACTGACGCGGCACAGTTTGGTAATGATCGATTGATCGTTGACGTAATCGGTTTCGAAGATCACCTTGACGATGGCTTCCTGCTTGTGGGCAACCGAGACGACCGCCGCAATGTCCTGGCGGACAAAATCCCAATCGCCCTGCATAGCCTTGCCAATATTGATCACCATGTCGAGTTCCACGGCTCCGTGATCGAGTGCCCATTTGGCCTCGGCGACTTTGATTTCAGTAGGATGCGATCCATGTGGAAAACCGATGACCGTGCCAACAAGCGTGTTACTGCCTCGAAGTATTTCGACAGCCAGCGGGATCGAATACGGCTTTACGCAAACACTTTTCAGATTCAATTTCTTGGCTAGTTCGCACCCCGCTCGAATCTGCTCATCGGTCATGGTGGGATGCAGGAGTGCGTGGTCGATGAGCCGTGCGATGGGTTCACTCACGAGCTGGGTCCTCAGGTGATTTCGTGGTTTCTGTCAGATTTATTTTGCGATGTGTGATCGTTCGCGAAAGATCGCGATCAACACGCTGTGATGCGAGCGACGAGCCAGAGGAGTTGCCCATGGAATCTGAGTCACTGACGCCGGCGACTGCCCGCGACAAACGCCGCCGGGATTCCTTGAACATACTTGCCACGAAGGCCCACATGCCTAACGCACCCACCAGCACAACAACCGCAGCCAACAACGCCATTCGGGATAAACGCTTGCCCAACTCATGGGATGGTCGAACAACTGCTTCGTAGTTTTCCAGAACGGCGACGGTTAGTCCCGTCTCCTCTCGATTTCCGTCTGCAGCAGTGAACTCAATCTTAGCGGTCGCCGCCAAGCGTTCATCGCGATAATTGGCCCCGGCCTCAGTCTTGCCCAAGGGGTCTTGAAATATCAAGTTATGAAATTGAATCGGGTCGACGCGAACCGTAGAAAACTCGGGAGGCTGGGGCATGCGTTTGGCGCGATATTCTCCAAATAAGGGGTGTTCCAGAATTGCCCCAAAATGTTTACCGGGACGGTTGTCAAACAACATTGCATACTGGTTATTGCCTTCGTCGAAGTGAACGAAGTCGCCCATGTGAACCGTCAAACCAACGATCGCGACAATCTCGTTCCCTTCGAAGATCGGCGTCGAAAAGGCAATCTTCCACGTTTCGCTTTGTTCGCTCAAAAACACAGAGCTGAGAAAGGGCTTTTTGATATGCGTGCGTTGATTCGGGTCGTCGTGGACTTGAAAGCGTCGTGAGGCACCGGGACTCTCATCAACCAAGTCCGCAATTAACCCGGTAAAATACGAACGGAAGCTGTAGTTTCGGCCGATTGTATTGAGCCGAGGTTCCGGTCCGCCCGGATCCAGTTTTTGAAACACACCTACCAACTGATTGCCTTGCAGATCATAAACCCACCAGCTGGCGACATCTTTCAGCTTCAGTTTGTTGTGATGGTTTTGCAGGTAGTTTTGCAATTCCAGTCGAGCTGGTGCCGCAATGAACTCATTTCGTTTCCATTTTAGCGAATCGTCATTGTTGCGATTTGGATCGGACAACTGTCGTCGCAGTTCCGCGAAGGGATCGTTGGCAAGCAAGGTGGTCACATGATTTTTGAATTTTTCGTTTTGCGAGAGTTCTTCAATCTCACGGAAGTAGCTGTCGATTTGTTCACTGGCACTGCGGGCGGCGAGTTTCGCGGCGAAACGATTGCTTTCAATTGCTTTTTCGGTAATCGCCCGGTCCGAGTCGAGAACCGCTTGACGATAAGCTTGCCAGCCAAGCACCATCATGACAGCCAGCAGCAACATGGGACCGACCAAGCCGAGAAACAGGAGCGGTCGCCGATTGATTGCATCCTGACGTTGTTGCAGCGCCAGGAGAACGCCTTGTACGCTGTCAAAACGTTTCTTCGGATCACTGGCAATGCAACGATCGATGATTTCGGCAAGTTGGCGATCAACGCCCGGGACTTCGCGATGCCGGTTGGGACGCGGCGAAGAGAGAATCCCTTCGCGGTAGGCTTCCAGCCGATGCCGGATGTCGCCCGTTGAATCCAGATTCGTCGAAAGCGTCTGTTCAAAATACGGCGGTCTACCTGATACCATGACATAGAACAAAGCACCAAGGGCGTAGACGTCCCATTTTGCGTCTGGCACCGCCAGAAGGTCGGCTTGTTCTGGAGCCATGTAAAACAGTGTTCCCAACGACGGCGTGGCATCGTTGGACAACCGTGACTGGCCGAAATCCGCAAGGCGCGGCTTTCGGTCCTCATCCAGCAACACGTTTCCTGGTTTTAAATCGCAATGGAGCACTCCCTTGCCATGCAAATGCATCAACCCCACAGCCGTCTCATGAAAGATCTCCAGTGCTTCGTTCACCGGCAATTTTTTTTCGGCCCGCAGCAGGTCTTCCAGAGACCCGCGTTCGATAAAGTCCATGACGTAGAATGGCGGATCGGAATCCCAGCCGACATCCAACAATTGAACGACGTATCGGTCTGCGGACAGCGTGACGAGCTTTTCAACTTCCTTGGCCAAAGCCCGAACGTCTGCGATGCTGCGGCGGTTGTAGAATTTTATGGCGACACGACGGCGAGTCGTTTCATCGATGGCCAGCCAAACCTCACCGAACGCCCCAGAGCCGAGATGTTTGACCATCGAATAACCATCGACTTCTCTCGGTGGACGCGCACCGGTGCGACTGACGGCTAGAGCCTGTTCTAATTGCTCCGTCGATTGATGTTGGGTCTTTTCGTTCGACATACTGTCTGATTAGGTGTCTGCGGCAAAACCGGGTGGCGGTGGTGACCTCGAATTTTACAACAATCCTCTGGCGGGCGAAATCGCAACATGACCATTTAGGAACATTGTGAGGGACGATAGCTGCGACTTTGTTGCCACTCTCTTGTTTAAATCGTAGTTTACGAAAATAGTATTCTTTGTACCCCGGTCGATTTACTGTCTTTCCACTGCAAAAGTTTCGTTTTCAACATGGCTGATCCAATTCCAGAACGACTCGTTCAAGCAGTTGTTTTCGACATGGATGGGTTGATGTTTAATACGGAAGACATTTACGATCGAGTTGGAAAATCTTTGCTTGAGCGTCGCGGGCACGAATTTTCCCTGGAGCTCAAGCGACGGATGATGGGGCGGCAGAACCGCGAAGCGTTGCAGATCATGATCGACCATTGTTGCCTGCGGGACTCGGTTGAGCATTTGAACGAAGAGTCGAACGCCTTGTTTTTGGGAATGCTACAAGCAAATATTCAGATGCTGCAGGGGTTGGAAAGGCTGTTGAATTGGCTTGAGCAACAACGGATTCCTAAAGCCGTGGCGACCAGTAGTTCACGTGTGCTTGCTGAAGCGTCCTTGGGTTTCTTTAACTTGATCCCTCGCTTTGAATTTGTGTTGACCGGGGATGATGTGACGCGCGGCAAACCCGATCCCGAGATTTACGTGAGTGCGGCTGGAAGACTGCGAGTTTCGCCACATCGAATGCTGGTTCTGGAGGACAGTATTAATGGCTCGCGAGCAGCTGTTTCGGCCGGGGCCATCACGGTTGCGATTCCTGGCCAGCATAATGCTGAGGATGAATACAGGCACGTTCACCACGTGGCAAATGCCTTGGATGCCCCGATCATTTGGAATTTGCTGGAAACCAAAATTGGTGAAGAAGATATCACGAAAAGCGGGTCTTCCGCATAAGTTGAGCTAATTTGGCTATGAACGGATCGATGGCCGAATTGCCATCGCCGTCAAAACCCGACTCTCTGATGGAAAAAGTGGCAGACTGACCAAAATTTAGGTTGACGATTTCCGTCGAGCTTTTCTAAAGTGGTATTGTGCCGTGGTTACCAAATTTATTTTGAAATTTTCTGGTACGCTGTTCGTATCGCTCGCCGAGTGACATGCGGCGCTCTGAAAAAAAGTGGCGAGTTTGTTTGGGTGGTGAATAATGGCGATTGCTGCAATCCTGTTCGACGTCGAAGATATTTTTTTCGACGGCACGTTTTGGCACCGTTATCTCCATCAAACGGCCTGTCGATTAGGACGTCAGCAGCAGTTCGATGATTTGCAGGCGGATTGGCAAACGGAATTCTTGCCAAAGGTTTACGCCGGAGATTTGCAGTACTGGGACGCTTTAGCGTCCTTTTTTCGTTCCTGGGGTTTGAATGAGTGCGAGGTACGGGAATTGACCGCCGTATCACAAACGCGACTCAAACAGGCCCAAGCGGGCTTGCGGCTGTTCCCGCATGTCAGCGAAACTTTGCAAACTCTAAATAAGCAAGGGTTGAAAGTTGGCGTGATCAGCAATTCGATTCACGAACCCGCTGACTTCGTCGATATGTTGAGGAAGATTGGATTGCGAGTCAAACTCGATTTCGTGGCGACCTCACGCGGCGAAAGACGACGGATGCCGGATCAAGCGGCATTTGGCGCGGCGGCCACCGCTCTTGGGATCAATCCCGATCAAATTGCCTACGTGAGTGTCCGAACGGAGCGGTTGACGGAGGCCATTCATTTTGGTCTGCCGATCATCCGTGTAATCAAAACCGGCCCTGGCGGTCCTAACTTCTCTGAGGGCAACGTCCCGGCAATCACCAGTTTGTCGGAGCTTTTCAAGGCCATCGCAAAGATTGACGCACCCCACGGCCCGCTTGCTCGACAGATTTAAGCATTTGCTTACAATTGCACCTTTCTGGAATCTGCTGTGCCCCTATTGGCGCTTTTTTCAATTTGGAAACGAAAGACCTTAGAGCTAATCGATGACCACGACGGCAATAATTCTCGCGGCCGGTAAAGGTACACGAATGAAATCCGATTTGCCTAAAGTCCTGTGTCGGGCAAACGGAAAACCACTGGTCAAGTATGTGAGTGACACGTTGCGACCGGCTGGGGTCG
>JBEBGH010000066.1:0-19792 GCA_040081565.1 Pirellulaceae bacterium | reverse complement strand
ACCAGAAAATTGGCAATGTCCGACGCCTCGCGATGGGTGAGCCGCATGTTGGGCATGTGCCCGGAAGGTCGTACGGCCAGCGGGTTTTCCAAAAACTCAACCAGCCCGCTAATGCTGAATTTGGTCGACAGCTCGCCCAGCGGTTTTGAATTGGCCAAAGGTTGTTCGACGGCCTGTTCGTTCCGCGGCGAATGACAAGCGACACAGCCAACGGAATTAAACAACTCGTGACCGCGAACGGCAGATCCCGGGTCGCTAGCTTCCATAGCAAACGAGTTTTCGGATTGTGAAACGAGGAAATGCGTGATTGCTTTAGCGGATTGCTCGCGCTCAGGCTCTTTCTTCAATAACTCGGGCATCGTGGTGCCTGGTTTCACTGCGTGTGGATCGCGTATGAATTGCTCCATCCATCTTGGATTGAGCCATTTCGCTGACCATTTCAATCGCGGTGCCTGTTTCGCTCGCACGACTGCCGAAACATTTTGTGAGCCATGACAGGCGATGCAATTCAGTTCCTGGAGCAGCACGATCCCCTTCAATTCGAGTGCGAGCTCGCGGCGCGTTGCGATACTCTGCGTCTCGCTTAATTCGGGCCCGCGTTCCTTGACATCAATGACGTACCGCAACAAGTCAAGAAATTGTTGGCGATCCTTCAGCTCATTGGCCAGGTTCTCCGGCATGCTTGACAGCGTGCCGGGCTTTTTTTCTTCGATGTCCTCACGTCGCAGGGTAACGGTTTGGTCGATATTCTTGTTGTCTCGAATCACAATCTGCTGCGGATCTTCACTCAGCACGATTCCGCTGATGACTCGTCCGTCGACACCCTGAATGATTGTCGTTTCAAATCCCTTCTTGATCGTTTTAGAGGGCTGGAGGATCGACTCGATCAAGTACGCGTCGGTAACGTTCGGTTCCATCCGGCTGAGGTCGGGGCCCAGTCGATCCTTTTCTGCGGATGGGCGGTGGCATTTCGCGCAGTTGATATTTCCCTGATGGAACAGGATCGCGCCGCGCACGATATTGCCAACGGCTCTGGCTTCTTCGGCCAGCTTCACATGATCGTCCCCGACCAGTTTCTCGGTGAGCGTTTGAGCAACCGCGCCGTTAGCGAAAAGCGCCAGCCATAGTGTCAAAACCGTGACCGTGTTCAATCCGAGCTTCATAAGAATTCCATTCAAGCTTATTTTGTTGCCAATTCCAAAAGGAGTCAGACCCTGAGCTAGCTCTCTTAAAATGGTAGCGGTACGGCGCAAGCCGTCCGGTATCAACCCGAAAAACTCAAGAATGACACTGCACTGGGACTGGCTTTTTGTATGTCGATAGTATCAGCGGGCGATCAACGTGATTCAATGGCCGCCCGCATCGACTCGATCGGTTTCTATCTGCGACCGAGACGAGAATCCCATCGAAAAATGAACACTGATCCGCGATCTGTCTCGAAGTTACGTCGATCCTGTCATCCAACAACGATAATTTGCAGCTTCCTGATTTCCACTACAATAAAAGAATTCACCACTGGGTCTGCAAAAGTTTCATCAATCGCAAAAGGGGTCAGACCCTTGGAAGAAGGCGGAGAGGGTCAGACCGTTTTGCGAGCGAAACTAAACAAAATGCCAAACGCACATTTGATTCTTGGATTACTTGCGATCGGGTTGAGCCTCTTTAGCGCTCAGCTGCCGGCACAATCTACGCCGTCACCCGCGCAGGATGAAGCGGCTATCAATTTCAATGCCGATGTGCGGCCGATTCTGGCGACGCATTGTTTCCCCTGCCATGGTCCGGACGAGGCAAAACGAGAGGCCGGCCTGAGACTGGATTCGTTCGAGGGAGCGACTGCCGATCTGGGAGATTATCAGGCAATCAAACCGGGATCACTTGCGGACAGCGATTTGGTGCGGCGTATTGAGGCCGCGGATCCAGACGAACGAATGCCACCGCATGAATTCAATAAGCCTTTGACCGAAGGGCAAATCCAAATCCTGCGCAAGTGGATCGAGTCGGGAGCCAAATACCAAACGCATTGGGCGTTCGTGGCTCCGCACAAAACCGCCTTGCCCGCTGTTGACGCAAAACAATCTCCGGCCTGGTCCCAGAACCCAGTCGATCGCTTTGTGCTCCAGAAAATGTTGGACGAGAAACTTACGCCCTCGCCTGCCGCGCCGCCCAACGTGTTGATCCGGAGACTCTTCCTGGATCTGATCGGCTTGCCGCCGACGATCGAAGAATCCGAACGTTGGCAACAGCAGTTGACGATGCTTCCTCTTGGCGTCAGCGGCTTCAATCAAGATGCCTACGAGCGCCTGGTCGACCACTTGCTCGCTTCACCGCATTACGGCGAACGTTGGGCGCGGCGTTGGCTCGACCTGGCTCGTTATGCCGACACCAATG
This sequence comes from Pirellulaceae bacterium, assembly GCA_040081565.1. GTDB lineage: Bacteria > Planctomycetota > Planctomycetia > Pirellulales > Pirellulaceae > BJ22. The sequence continues at coordinate 17,404 of JBEBGH010000066.1, read as the reverse complement.
GCTATGAGAAAGATCGACCCCGCAGCATCTGGCCCTACCGTGATTGGGTGATCGAGGCCTTCAATCGCGATCTGCCGTTCGATCAGTTCACGATCCAGCAGTTGGCCGGCGACTTATTGTCTAACCCAAACAATCCCAAAGGGGTCAGACCCTTGGAAAGGCAAAGAGGGTCAGACCCCTTTGGGGATAGCGACTTGATTTCGGACGCCGATCAAAGCGCGTTGATCGCCACGGGCTTTCACCGCAACACTATGATCAACGAAGAGGGCGGGATCGATCCTCTGGAATATCGCTTTTATGCCATGACCGACCGAGTGGCGACGACCGGAACAACCTGGTTGGGCCTGACGCTCGGCTGCGCCCAATGTCATACCCACAAATACGATCCAATCACGCATCGAAATTACTATCAGTTCATGGCCTTCCTGAACAACACGGAAGAACCCGACCTTGAGTTGCCAACACCGGAAGAAATTCAGAACTATAAACGTCGCCAAGCTGACGCTGATAAGTTGATCGAAGAATTGCCCGAGCATTGGCCGGTGGATGACAACTCGGGAACGGATGTCGAAGCCCGACGAAAGGCTGCGATCGAAGCGGCCTTCCAGTCATGGCTGGAGAGCGAGCGACAAAAGACACCTCCATGGCAAATCCTTCGTCCGGTGTCGGCCACGTCGGCCACTTTGAAATTGAAGGTTGAAGCTGATGAGTCGGTTTTCGTCTCGGGCGATATCACCAAGGACGACCTGTACACTTTGACTTTTCCCAGCGTTGCCGCCGGCACCACCGCGATTCGTTTGGAAGTCCTGCCCGATGAGCGATTGCCGGGACGAGGTCCGGGGATGGGTTATTTCGAGGGTCCAAAAGGGGATTTCTTTTTGGGCGAGTTCACCGCCAGTCTCGAATCGGCCAGCGGATCGAGTCCCCTCACCATAAGCCGCGCGACCGAAACGTATGCTAACAACAACTTCGGCGGCCAAAACGTTTCCGCCCAACTGACTCTGGATGGCGACCCGCAAACCGGTTGGTCTTGTGCCGGCCAGAACGGCGAACGAAATGTTGCCGTGTTCAATCTGTCCGAGCCATTGCCCGCCGCGGGGACGCTGAACCTGACGCTGCGGTTCGGTCGGCATTATCCGTGCTCGCTCGGGCGGTTTCGCATCTCGACGACGACACACGCCGGTGATGTCGTTGCCGCGCTGACACCGCAGACCATCGAAGAGCTCTTACTCCGTCCCGCTAAAAAATTGGCGGCCGAAGAAATTCAACAACTGCGGCAACATTTTTTCTTGCAGGCTCCTGAATTGGCCGAACGAACCGGGAAGATTCGCGAACTGAAGAAACGGCCCAGCGCAAAGACCACACTCGTTTTTCGCGAGCGGCCGCTGGATAACCCGCGCCTGACGCACTTGCATCATCGCGGCGAGTTCTTGCAACCTCGCGATATCATGCAGCCTGGGGTCCCCGATTTTTTGCCTTCGTTGGCGACGTCGTCAACGTCGATCTCGCGGCTGGAGTTCGCCCAGTGGTTGGTGGCCGCCGAAAATCCGTTGACGGCGCGAGTCCAGGTGAATCGAGCTTGGTCGGCACTCTTGGGACGGGGACTGGTGACGAGCGAGGGAGATTTTGGACTGCAAGGCAATCCGCCATCGCATCCTGAATTGCTGGATTGGTTGGCTGTCGACTTTATCGAACAAGGGCAATCGATCAAAAAACTTCATCGACAATTGGTGATGAGTGCGACCTACCAGCAATCGTCGCGCACGACCGCAAACCAATTGAAACTGGATCCGCAAAATCGTTGGCTCTCCAAAGCCAATCGAATCCGACTCGACGCCGAACAAGTCCGTGATCTTGTGTTGACGGCCTCGGGCCTGCTCAATCGGCAACAATTTGGTCCTCCGGTTTTTCCGCCACAACCCGAAGGGGTCGGCTAAACGGCGTTTGGCGGTGCCTCTTGGAACACGAGTGTCGGGCCGGACCGATTCCGCCGCGGCATCTATACCTTTATCAAGCGCACTGCCCCCTATGCCATGTTCAATACGTTCGACGCCCCCAGTGGCGAAGTTTGCCTGGCGCAGCGCGAGGCGTCGAATACTCCGTTGCAAGCTTTGTCGTTGCTGAACGACACCGTGATTCTGGAGGCGGCGGAGGCTTTGGGGGAACAACTGGCATCCGCGTTGGCCACCGAAAGAGAACGAATCGACCTGCTGTTCAAGCGGTGTCTGAACCGCTCCGCGTCACTCGAAGAGCAAATCCGCATCACCCAGTTTGTCGAATTGCAACGCAACAGACTCGCCGCCGGTGAATTGCAGGCAAGCGATCTCTTGCCGAACATCGCGGCGAAACGAGCGAAAGCAAACGAAGCGGATAAGGGCGTCGAAAACACACAGACTCCACCACAAAAGGAGTCTGACCCTCTCCGCCTTTCCAAGGGTCTGCCCCCCGTTGATAAAGGCACGCAAAAGGGGTCTGACCCTCTTAGGCTTTCCAAGGGTCTGACCCCTTTTGAAAAAGGCAAAGAACCGCAAGCTCCATTAAACGAAATCGCCGCCTGGGCATTAACCGCCAGGGCGATCTTGAATCTCGACGAAACGATTGTGCGAAACTAAATGCGATTACAAAACCCAAAAAATACAAACAAGATGCAACAATACTAGCCCGACGCGCATGTTTTGACGTAGCGCATTTCCGGCAATCCCAACCCGAAACGTCCGGCAATCGCAACCCGAAACGTAAGTGAGGGAATGACTCGCGGCAAGTTTTGATGTTAAGCATTTCCGGCAACCAGCCCGACGCGCAAGTTTTGGTGTTGCGCATTTCCGGCAATCCCAACCCGAAACGTAAGTGAGGGAATGACTCGCGGCGATTTGCAATTTGCAAAAGTTTTATTTTCCCTCGCTGACGCTTCGGGTTCTGATGTAAACTCAGGCTTGTTTCGACAATTGAGCGATTACATTCCAAAAAAGCGCGTGCGATTCAAGAATCCAAAGCTACATTGAATGAAATCGCTGCCTGGGCACTGACGTCCCGAGCGATTTTAAACCTCGACGAAACGATCGTGCGAAACTAGGTTTTGTCTCCAAAGTTGCCTTTCGCACCAAGGCAATGAATTTATTAAAGTCGCCTTTTGCTCCGCAAAAGTAGCGAGCATTGTCACACGGTTAACGGACCGGGCGGTTACCTTAATCGCTCTGTTCTGAATAAATTCATAACATATCCGCGGAAGTTCGAGCGATTGACGCTACTTTCGCGGAGCGAAAGGCGACTAACAACTCGTTTTGAGACAAATCCAAAACCACAAAAACTAACCGCATCATGAATTGTCAATTCCATCATTCTGCCGAACGCGGTGTCCACGCCTCGCGGCGTTGGTTCCTGGAGCAATGCGGGATCGGATTGGGCAAGATCGGCTTGGCGACTCTCGCCAGCGCCAGTCTCGGCCGAACCGGCCTGGCCGCAGAGCCTTCGCAAACAGCCGGCCCTTCGCCTCGCTTTGGCCAGGCCAAGGCCGTGATTCATTTGTTCATGGCGGGAGCTCCATCGCATCTCGAGTTGTTTGACTTCAAACCCGAATTGCTCAAATACGACGGCAAGCCCTTGCCGCCATCGATCATTGGCGACCAGCGGTATGCCTTTATTCGCAGCGATGCCGCCGTGATGGCTCCGCGATTCAAATTCGCCAAACATGGCAAATGCCAAATGGAACTTGGTGAAACTCTGCCGCATCTCGGCAAGGTCGCTGATGAACTTTGTCTCGTTCGCTCGGTGACCACCGACCAATTCAATCACGCTCCCGCACAGATCCTGTTCAATACTGGATTCGCTCAGCCCGGTCGGGCTTGCATGGGCTCGTGGGTCACGTACGCGCTCGGGTCGGAGTCCAAGGACCTGCCGGCGTTTGTGGTGATGAGCACGGGATCCGGAATCAGCGGCGGCTCGGCCAATTGGTCCAGTGGATTTCTGCCCACAAAATTTTCCGGCGTGCGTTTGCGGAACAAGGGCGATCTGATTCTCAACCTCGCCAATCCGCCGGGCGTCGACGCGCGGTTGCAGCGGGATTCGCTCGACTTGATTCAGGATCTCAACGGCCGTTCGGCGGCTTGGGTCGGCGATCCAGAAATTGAATCGCGGATTAGCGCCTACGAAATGGCTCATCGCTTGCAATCCAGTGCGCCGGAGTTGATGGATTTGAACAGCGAATCGCAGGAAACGCTTGACCTGTACGGATGCAAGCCCGATCAACCTTCCTTTGCCCGGGCCTGTTTGATCGCCCGCCGGATGGTTGAACGCGGGGTTCGGTTCATCAACATTTATCACGAAGGCTGGGACGCTCATAGCGACGTCGTCGGGAACCATCGCGGGAATTGCTCGGCCACCGATCAAGGGACCGCGGCGTTGATTCAGGACCTTAAGCGAACCGGATTGTTCGATTCGACTTTGGTGATTTGGGGTGGCGAGTTTGGTCGAACGCCGATGGTCGAAAGCAACGCGTCGCTCGGCCGAAGTCTTGGTCGCGACCATCACCCGCAGGCGTTTTCGATGTTGCTGGCTGGCGGCGGCATCCGCGGCGGCTTGACCTACGGTGCGACCGACGATTTCGGCTTCCACATTACCGAGAACCGCGTCCACGTTCACGACCTACAAGCCACCATCCTGCATTGCCTGGGCCTCGATCACCGCACCCTCACCTTCCCCTTCAAAGGCCTCGGCGTCCGCCTCACCGGCGTCGAAGAACATGCACCTGTTTTGGATCTGCTGGGGTAAACGATTTTTTACTTGCTTCCTTCATCCTGCATTACCTACGTGAATGGAGGCGGGGGTGTTCTTTTCAACAAACGTGCGCATGAACTACACGCGTTCGTAAAACGCGTCCAGAATCCGAGGGGCAATTCCTGCCCAGATATCGTCGGGCAGCGCCAAAAGGTTTTCGCGCACGACTTCCAGATCCTGCAGGATCTAACGCGTTCGGGCCATCGTTCGGGGACTGGCTGGCGTCATTCTTTGTACCTTGTAAATGACTGGTTCGCTGGAAACAACCTGGCAAAAAAGTGCATGTTGATAGCCATAACTTCTGCTTGGCAAACCGACAGTTCTAGCCGATAATCATTGCTTGGATTATTACCGAAGAAAGCTGAATCGCGACGTAGGTAGTGAATGTTTGGATTATCAGAACTGATCGGATCCCCGCAGAATGAAATCCCGCTGGTTACGTCGAAGAACAATCGGATTGGAAACACACAGGGAGCCAAAGTCGCCATTGGACGCGTCTTGGCATTTCGGGACATGTGTGCTACCCGGCCTAATTGGCGGATTCGTCGCGACTCTTTCGGGCTGTACAATTGCGCCGGTCTCGTTTGGGCCACGCGTCGAACGGGTATTTCCCAAAACGAAGATTGGTTGAAAATTCTTGCCGATGACGGATATCGACAGGTCTCCGAACCCCAATTGGACGATCTTGTTCTTTATCGAAACAGCGATGACCGCACTTTTTTGCATGTGGCACGCATTGTGGGCTTCGAAAAAGGTATCTCGGAAACCAGTCCGAAGATCCCGATTGTCCTGAGCAAATGGGGGCATGACCTTGGCGAATGCGTACATTTTGACCATGACCATGGAATCGACAACAGCTACAATGTATCAATAGAATATTGGACAGAACGGCCCAATGATGAACAACCAATCCGCCATGCAGCTCGAATCGCTCTCCGATGAGAATTTCATCCATCGGTTTGAGCAGATTTCAACCACCGAAGGCATCTACCACGCACTTCGCCGCAGCATCGAAGTGAAGACGCTCAACTCGGCACTGCGAGAAGAACTCGTTGGTGAGCAGGAACTTGATCAGTTTATTCGACAACTGTTGACATCATTTGTTGCCGCTGAACAGTTTCGTTTCCAGATGACTTTGGCTGGTATCGTTGTCGCGTGCGAAACGATCAACAAATCGTTTGCGCGGCAATTCATCGACTACGTCGCCAGTATCCAGTTGTCTGAATTGTCCGTCGCTTCGATGGTGGCAAGGCTTGTGCGACGCTCAATAACGAAGACAGTTGCCAAGACGTTTTCGGTGTCAAACCTGAATCAACAGGTTCTAATGGTGCAACGTCTTTCAAGAGCGGATGTCGGCCAACGATCCCAGACTTTCGAAACGGAATTGGTCTGATGCCGAAGGTGGAATATTTTCTGCTTTGCGAATCGGTGGCCGTTGATCAGGACACAAACCGAATCAGTTTGTTCAACGTGCTGGAAGACTTTCAGATTGCGCCACCAAAGGACGCGGCTCAAAAGCCGGCGTACATACTTGGCCAGTTTGTGGCGGTTGCCTTGTTCAATCGAGAACCGGACGATGGCGACAAGGAATTTGAAGCATGTCTACGTTTCAAACTGCCCGATGATCAGTACAGCGAACACAAAATCAGCTTTCGCATGGAACGCAACCGCCAACGCGTGTTAATGCGTTTTGTTGGCATGCCTCCCGTGGGAAAGCATGGTGTTTTGCAGTTCGAGTTGCTTCTCGACGGGGCGCATCGTGCGTTCCATACCGTTTATCTCAACACCGAGACATCGGTTTCGTAAGCGGTGGATGTGTGGCCAAATCAAGTTGCCTGGATGGCACCGTTGTACGTACGGCACCGTTGTACGTACGGGTCAGCGACGTCCTGGCATGTGGCCCAGTGTTTGCAGCTGGGACTAGCCTTTGTGTAATCACGAAAAAGGCTTCCACATCACCGAAAACCGGAGTCCACGTGCACGACCTACAAGCCACCATCCTGCATTGCCTGGGCCTCGATCACCGCACCCTCACCTTCCCCTTCAAAGGCCTCGACGTCCGCCTCACCGGCGTCGAAGAGCATTCACCGGTTTTGGATCTGTTCGGGTAATCGATATTCTTCTTGCTTGCCGCAGCCCGCATTACCCACGTGAGTGGAGACGGCTTGTCGATACAGGCCACGGTGTTGCCGTTCAACATCAAGCAAGTTCGTTTGAAGCTGGAAGAACATTGCGTCAACCGAACAAACGGCCGATGCGATTTATCGACACTTGCGGAGCAATCATTCAACTCTGCAGTCGCTTCAACAATAGGTTTGTACTAAAATCTGCAACAGGTAACTTTGAAAATAGATGAGTCCGATCCTTCTATTCCAACATGTCACATTCACCGTTCCTTGATATTCAGCCGGCTAATTGGCTACTATCAAACGAGCTTGCGTTTGCAGTGCTCGATAGATTTCCTGTGACAGCAGGGCACACACTCGTGTTGACGAAGCGGGTTGTGCCGACGTGGTTCGACGCGTCACCTGCGGAACAGGCGGCGCTGATGTCGCTGGTGAACGACGTCAAGGGACATCTCGACGCAACGCTTCGGCCCAAGCCAGACGGTTACAACGTCGGTTTCAATGCGGGCGAAGCCGCTGGACAAACGGTGATGCATCTTCATGTTCATGTGATCCCTAGATGCATTGGAGATGTTGCAGATCCTCGCGGTGGTGTGCGACATGTGATTCCATCCAAAGGGAATTGTCTTGTCGCTGGCGCCGAAAAACTGGAACTATCGGCTCCGCGAAATGTGGCATCTCCGGCTAACTCGGTCTCGCTGTCGCTCAGCGTTGGTCATCCAGCCTCGCGGCTGTGGGACGAAATTTCGTGTCGAATGATCGGTGCAAAACTGGTCGACATTCTGGCTTCGTTTGTTCAGAACTCGGGATTGGATGTAATCGAGCAACGGTTATTTCAGTTGCTGCGAAGCCAATCCGCTGTCCGCATCATGGTCAGCGATTATCTCTCGATCAGTGCTCCGGCGTCGCTCAAGCGATTGTGCGATTGGCAAGATATTGTTGCAGGTGATGAAGAATACGCTGGCGAGTTAGACGTTCGACTCATCGAGATTGCAAAGTTGCCCGACAAACCTCAGTCGTTTCATCCAAAGTCCTGGCGCATCAACGATGGACAATTGAGCTTCATTGCGGTCGGCAGTAGCAATCTCTCGCGGCCAGCATTGGAGACTGGCGTTGAGTGGAATTTGCTCTCGACGTCATCGCACGAAACTGCTGCACATAATGATTTTGCTAACGAATACAATGCTCTCTGGAAATTGGCGACACCGTTGACATCGACCGTTGTCGATGCGTATGCAAAGAGAGCAAAGGCGTTTCGCACGCTTCATTTCGAACCAGAAACTCTCGACGACCGCTATGTGCCCGATCCGCGGCCTTGGCAGATAACGGCGTTGGAGTCGTTGCAAAAGTTCCGAGCAGCCAGTTATGGTCGTGCACTCGTTGCAGTCGCTACTGGAATGGGAAAGACTTGGTTGGCGGCGTTTGATGCCAGGCAGGTTGGAGAGCAACTGAAACGCAGGCCACGAGTGATTGTGATTGCTCATCGTGCACATATCTTGGTCCAAGCGGAGTCAGCGCTGTCGTGTATTCTTGAAGACGCTTTTGAGCCAGGCACCACCTCGTGGTACATCGGTTCGCGCAGTGATCTTGGCGGCGACTTAGTTATTGCATCAGTTCAGAAGCTGGCTCGGGCTGAAGGACTCTCGCAGTTGGCGAATGAGCAGTTTGACTACGCCATCATCGATGAAGTGCATCACGCGGCTGCGCCGACCTATCGGCGCGTTCTAGCTCAACTAAACGCGAAATTCGTACTGGGCTTGACCGCAACTCCGGAACGTGGAGACGGTATCGATGTCGCCAGTATTTTTGACGACAATTTGGCTCATCATGCTACGATCGGCGATGGCATAGCCGAAGATTCGTTAGTCCCGTTTCACTACATCGGCATTCGAGACACCGTCGACTTCAAACAGATCCCTTGGCGCAACGGGAGATTCGACTTAGATATTTTGCAAAAGATGGTTGAACACAGTGACCGCCTGAGCCGACTGTGGAGAGCAATGCAGGATCACCCAGCGAAGCGAACGATTGTCTTTTGCTGCTCGCGCCGTCATGCGTTGTTTACCAGGGATTGGTTGCGCCGCAAAGGGATATCCTCAGCAGCCTTGTTTTCTGGTGACGGTAGCGATGGCCAGATCGAATCACTGGACTCGCTAAGAACTGGCAAATTGGACACGCTTTGCGTCGTCGATATGTTCAACGAAGGGCTAGATATTCCCGCAGTCGATCGCGTGATTATGCTGCGACCGACTGAATCGAAGGTTATTTTCCTACAACAGCTTGGACGTGGACTTCGCGCGGCAACAGGAAAGACTCGACTGCTTGTAATTGATTTCGTCGGTAATCACCGGATCTTTGCACAACGTATGATGCACTTGCTTTCGCTTGCAGGCAAGGTTGCAGCATGGGGCGATTTGAAAAAATGGCTGGGAGGCGAAGCGCCAGTATTGCCACCGGGTTGTTTGTTAAACGTCGAACTCGAAGCGCGAGATTTGCTCGGCCAGTTCATTCCAACCGGCTCCAATGCTGCCTTGGAAACGTACCGTATCATGCGCGACGAGTTGGGACGCCGACCGCAAGCCGTTGAATTATTCGCGCATGGCATCTTGCCAAGGACGCTCGGGCAATTCGCTGGTGGCTGGTTTCAATTCATCGACAACGAGGGTGACCTCGATGCAGACGAACAGAGTGTCCTTCGACAGTTTCAGGATTGGCTCTGTACCGTCGAAACGACAAATCTCAACAAGTCGTACAAAATGGTCGTGCTCCGTGTGCTCTTGGATTACGGTGATCTATTTCGTCCGGTAAACCTTCGAGAGTTTTCTCAGCGTTGTCGACGCTTCATGCTTCAACACCCCGTACTGCGGCGGGATCTGCTAGAAGGTCGCCATTCCCTAAACCATGAAACGGCATCAGACGATCAATGGGTTGCGTGGTGGCGTGAGTGGCCTATCGACCGCTGGCTTGACGAGCAAAATGGTCAGCGTTGGTTCCGCTTGAACGGGGACACTCTTCAACTTTCGGTTCAATGTCCCGCCCAACAACAAGTCTGTTTCGAGTCGATGACGGAGGAGCTCGTCGAATGGCGATTGGCGGCTTACTCAAAATCTCACCGCTTGACGGAATCAATCGATTCGGAACTAGCGTTCGAAGCAAAAGTTTCGCACTCTGGTGGAAAAGCCATTTTGTTTTTGCCCGATAAATCTAAATTGCCAGAACGACCAGTTGGTCTCATTAATGTTCGACTTCCCAATAATGTTGAGTGGGAATTCAAGTTCGTCAAAGTTGCTTGCAACGTTGCGAAGCCAGTGATTGGTGGGCGTGCAAATGAACTGAGCGAACTCTTGAGATCGTGGTTTGGTGATAAGGCGGGCCTCCCCGGAACCGATTTCAAAGTTGCTTTTGAATTGGAAGATGAACAGTGGCACATACGTCCGCTCGACATTAAGGCGCTACCTGAGACTATCGAAGTTAAAGCGGAAACAAAATTCGTTGAACCAAAGAATGAATTGAAGATTGAAAATGATGTACCGAAGCGGGCTCAATACCGCACCCATGCTCCGGTCTTCGACTTAGTTGCCGCAGCGGGCCACTGGGGCAGTGAAGGTATGCCGCAGGCGATTGGGTGGGTGCCAGTTAAGAATCAGGCCCTAAGCGAGGGGATGTTCGTAGCTCGAGTCGTTGGCAAGTCGATGGAGCCTAGAATCGCAAACGGATCCTGGTGTCTTTTCCGACCTTGCCCCGTTGGCTCTCGGCAAAATCGGCTGTTGCTTCTTCAAGTGAACACCCATTTCGATCCGGAAGACGGAGGACGTTATACGGTGAAAAAGTATGTTTCCAGTAAGCGAAAGACGGAAGAGGGTTGGGAACACCAGTCCATCGAACTCGTACCGCTGAATCAAAATTTCGCACCAATCGTCCTGAACATGGAGGACGCGGAAGACATTCGCGTCATTGGCGAGTTTGTCTGTGTGTTGCAGTGACTCGCTTGAAAAGACTTCCGGTTTTCTCGGAGTTCCTTCCGGAACGAGCGAATCATCACCGAACCACGGAGCGGAGCCATTGGACGATTTGGTTGCTGTTCATTAGGCCGGGTTGGCGGGCGAGTTCGCGGCCGTGGGTGAAGGCGATGAGACAGGGGATGCCGGTAATTTGGAATTGGTTGGCAACTTGATTGGTTTCGGTATTGAGCTTGGCAAACAGTACCTGGGCGGCCAGCGTTCGGGCCGCTTGTTCGAATTGCGGGGCCATTGAGCGACACGGGCCACACCAACTTGCCCAGAAGTCAACGACGATGGGCAAATCGGATTTGGCAATGAACTTTTCAAAGTTCGCATCGTTGAGTTCAATCGGATGGTCAGGAACAAGCGATGTTTTGCAACGACCGCACACCGGGCGATCGGCCATGCGGACTTCGGGAACCCGATTGACGGCCATGCACTTGGGACAAACGAGATTGATCGTCGCGGTAGGAGATGGCGTCATTGGACTTTGGCTCGCGGGAGGCATCCTCGGCCAAGTGCGATAGCGCCTGCGGCTGTTGACGACGTAGCTTGCTCCAGGCCGAGCCTGTTGGAGTGGCTCGAGCTGATGCTGGTACAAACGAAACGGCTGGCCGCCAGGCGTGCGAAAGTTGCGAGCGGTTTCGTCGTGCACCGGTCCTTGATCTGGCAGCTCGTCGACGTTTGCCGCGCAAACGTAGGACGGACTAACTTGAAGCAGAAAGCCGGGCCAGAGTCACGCCTTGGCCACCAGCGAGCGTTCGACGAACTCGGGAGTTCGCTGTCCGCGATCACGAAAAACGACCGCACAAAGTCGCGATAGTCGGAAATGACACGGGCATGAAGGTCAAATACGTTCATATGCCACACTCGGATATCAATTGCCGGACAATGCCGACCGTATCCGCTTGGATGTTTTCCTCTGGACGTCCGTACAGAAATTCCGCGACGCGCCGCGGTCCAACGGAATCGCGCTCCCGAAAATCTTCACGCAGGTAATCCATTGCTGTTTGCGCTGACGGATCGGCCAATAATGGACGAAGTTCTGCCGCCACCGACGCAGCTCCCTGCCCGTAGTTAAGGAGCAAGTAATTCAAGTCGTAGGCGTCCTTGTTCTCACCGCGAATGCGGAACGCATACGCTTTGAGAACGACAAACGCTCCGGCACCGCATACACAAATCTGACGCTGAGCTTTTTCTCCTACGATCGTCATTCCAGTCAGCATCAATTTGTGGTTGTTCTGAAATGCCAGATGCAAACCCGGAGCGATGATCGCCGCCCAGTCATTGGTGAGGTTGAAAAGTTTTCCGGCTTGACCTACCGTCGACGGTTCCGGTTCGATCAGGAAGTCAACCGTTACGGCAGCATCGGCAATTCGCCAGCGTTGCCGCGTGGGATTCCCCTCCTCGTTTTTGTCCGGCGAGAATCCCGCGTTACGAAGCCGCTCGGCTACCTGTTGATATCGCTGATCACCGACGAGAGCGAAGGCCAGCCCCAGATCCAAATCCATCGTACCAACGTGAGCAGAAGTGCGTTCGGGCGGGTTCTCCTGGTCAATCAAAAGCGATGGAACGAGGCCCCCGACAACCACAAGGTCCGGCATCAGGTCGCCCAATTTCGTTGCCAGATAGAGGCAGGTTGCCTTGACGCGTGCAACTTGTCCAGGCTCGTAGCCAGAGGCCGTGGTCGGTTTAATGGCCATCGCGCCCTCTGGTCAACAACTTTTTCCGCAGTTCATCGGCAGCCTCGGCCGATCGCTCGGGATGGCCCTTCAGGTCTACGTATACTTGCACCGGATGTACGCAGCAAATTCCTTCTTGTTTGGTCACCCCCTGAAATACGCCTTCATCGTTCGGGACGACCAGCCAAACATTTTCGCCGCGCTGCTCTTCACGAAAACCAAGCTTGTCCAAAGTCGACGGCAAGTCGGTTACATAGATCGTAACCAGCCGAAACCCGGCGAAGCGGTCCAGCAGCCACGCACCCGCCAGTCCCGTAGCGGCCCAATCGATTTTTTCCCGTTTTAGATGGTCCGCCAGCTTTCTCAGAGTCTCCTCCCCGGAACGGGTGGCAATATGCCCGCGCACGACGTGATGCTTGGAGAAGTCGTAAGCCTCGCGCCAAGAATTCAGCAGGCCGTCAAAATCTGCGAGTTGCACGCTGTTGGTTGAGTCCCGGACAATCAGGTTCTGCTCTTCCAGTTTTCGTACGATACGGCTCGTAAAGCCTTCGTCCATCCCGGTCGCCTCTGCGAGCGCGCGTTGGCTGAGTGATTTTCCCGGGTTCATCAGCAAGTAACGGGCGATGCGCGAGCTCTTGGGCGCGAACAGACTGCGCGGCCGGCCTGGACGTTTGAATTTGTTCGGCTTGCCGTCGACAATGATCCGCAATCTGGGTGCAACCAAGTGGGCATTGCCCGATAAATCCAGCCAGCATACGTTCGCGTCGTCGCACAGTTTCTTGCCGACCTCGCCGATGTAGGGTGCGGCGACGACTGGGATAAGTTTTTCGCGCGAGTTTTCAGCGAACTCCCGCACGGTACGTACGGCCATCGAGATCATTGCCGCGGTGCCGCTGGACTTCCATTCGACGACGAACTTGAACCCTGCCGCTGACATTTTTGCATCCGCTCGAGGGCCATTTCTCGATTTTGATGGCTGGAACTCGAGACGGGTATCGCTTGGCCGGATTTCCAGCAGTTCCGCCAGTCTCTTGGCAACCTGATTCAATGTTCGTCGCTCGGTAGATTCTCGCATATTGACAATATACTGCATGTTGACCGCGTGGTCAAATAGGCTTATTTAGTCAAACACCCGTCATCGAACGCAAGTAAATGGCCTGAATTCCTGTCCAATGACAAAAAACGACCGCACAAAGTCGCGGTAGGCAGCGATTTCGCGGGAGTGGAGATCAAAAACACGCATCGTTGCTGTTTGCCCTGAAACTCAGGATCGAATGCTTTGTGAAGTGCTGAGGTTTTCTGGACTGCCCAATCGAGCAATCTCGGATTCTGCGCATCAAGGTCCATCTGGGCTTTTGTGTAGAGTGCGATGCGACAAGCGCGGACCTCATCTCTGCACTCGCGCAGCGCCAAGCGAGCGGCCTTGCGATTTATCTACCTTGCAAAGCTGGCGAAGAAATTGGCTTTGCGAATCAACTGCGGCGGTGACACTTTTGGTCTCGCGTGAACGAGAATTCACAACGGAAACGTGAGTGAGGGGCGAAGAACGCCTCGCTAACGCAGCGGGTTTCGCTTAGATCAACAAGCCCGTAAGTGAAGGATGGCTTGACGTTGAAACGATTGATTTTGAAAGCCGATTCTCGAAACCGAACGGTTCATGCTCTATCACCGCCAACCGAGCGGACCCATTGCACGATTTGAGTGCTGTTCATCAAACTGGTTTGGCGGGCGATCTCGCGTCCGCGCGCAAAAGCGATGAGACAAGGAATGCCGGTGATTTGAAATTGGTTGGCAACTTGGTTGGTTTCTGTATTGAGCTTGGCAAACAGTACCTGGGCGGCTAGCGATCGGGCCGCCGTGTCGAATTGCGGGGCCATCGCGCGACAGGGACCACACCAGCTTGCCCAGAAGTCAACGACGACGGGCAAATCGGTTTTGGCAATGAACTTTTCAAAGTTCGCATCGTTCAGCTCAATCGGATGGTCAGGAACAAGCGATGTTTTGCAGCGGCCACACACCGGGCGATCGGCCATGCGGACTTCGGGAACCCGATTGACGGCCATGCATTTGGGACAAACGAGATTGATCGTTGCGGTGGGAGATTGAGTCACCAGTTAACGCTCCTGTTTTTTCAACGGCTAAACCTGCGAGTGACGAGCTCTTCGCCGACTCTAGCTATGCCAACCTCTATTCTTTCAACAGAGAACCGGCATGCATTCGTTATTCTAGCATTTGAAACGTCCGATTAACGGTGCCCCGCGCGTGTTAAACTTTTTGCTTGTACAATCTACGTGGGCGGCGATGATGCCCCGCCCGACAGCCACTTACCTTTCCCAAATGGGGTCAGACCCATGGAATGGCAGAGAGGGTCAGACCCCTTTTGGGATAGATAGACTGAGAGGGTCAGACCCTTGGAATGGCAGAGAGGGTCAGACCATTGGAAAGGCTGAGAGGGTCAGACCCCTTTTGGGATCGGCTAATAAATTCGTGGACTGTGGAATCGTTGAAAATAGAGGTAGTTGATGATCGTAAACCGGTTGGCGTGGATTGCACTTGTTTCTCTGATCTTCCTGGTGGTTGCCGGTGCGGTTGTGCGGGTGACTGGATCGGGGCTGGGTTGTCCGGACTGGCCGACTTGTTGGGGATGTTTGATTCCACCCACCAGCGCTGATCAAATTGACGTGGCGAAATTGGACTTGGAAAAATTCAAGACGCATGCCGCACGCAAAGGGATTGATCCGGATACGATTACTCGAGATACGGTTCTGGACAGCTTTGATCCAGTACACACCTGGATTGAATTTACCAATCGCCTGGCGACGATGCCGCTGGGATTTGCGACGCTGTTGTTGGTGCTGTTTTCTTTCGGGGCCAAGCGGAATAGAGCGTGGATTGTCGGGCTCGCGGTGTTCGGCCTGCTGGATGTTGTTGCCAATGCGATCATGGGGGCGATGGTCGTGCGCAGCGGTTTGCAGCCTGGAGTAATCACGCTGCATATGGCTCTGGCGTTTTTGCTGATCGCGGTGCTCGTCACGATCATCTGGCTCTCACGCCGGGAAACGCTCGACAGCGGGTCTTCCTGTTCGCAGCAAAAGCGGCTGAAGCTGGTCTCCGTCGTTTTTGTGGTTTGCTTGTTCAGCGAAGGGCTGCTGGGGAGTCAGCTTCGCGAGCAAACGGACGAATTGGCGATCACGGCCGAAACTGATCAGGGCGTGAAGCGTGAAAAGTGGGGCGAAGAGTTAGCCGCAACCATTATTTACAAAATCCACCGCAGCTTTTCCTGGAGTTTGCTGCTCACTTCAGGGCTATTGTTGTTGTGCGCCAAGGGCGAAAAATCGCTGCGCGCTTTGGAGCCGGAACTGATCTTCACCATGGTGGTTGCGATGATGTTGATGGGGATCGTGTTGGGGCATATTGCCATCTATCCAGTCGTGCAAGTTTTACACGTCGGCATGACCGCGGTGTTGCTCGCCGTGACGTGGCATTGGATCATGCGTCTCTGGTCCTCGTCTCCGGTCGTTCAGCCAGATTGAAGCTCGGATTGACAGAGCATCATCCATTGCGGTTTGACACGTCTGTCGGGCCACGTTTTCTGATCGCCATCCTCTATAAGTCCGCGTTGTATCGATCAAACGGAAGGTGCAGGCGGAAAAACGTCGGAACTTTGCCTAGGCCCCATCTGCGGGCTAGGTTTTCTATGACGCGAGATTTCCGAAGCCACCTTATTGTTTTGCGAACGTACTATGCCTTCCACTCGACGCATGTTTATTCGACAAGCCGGAGCATCACTCGCTTCGTTGTTCGTGATCGGCAGGCTGGACTTGGGGGCCGTAGTTGATTCAGAGGAACACGATCTCAGTTTGGCGGCTGCGGCGACGTTCGAATTCTTTTTGCAAGAAGTAATCTTGCCGAACGCGGCGGTCTGCGAAATTTTGGCTGTGTCCGATGAAACTCGTCGCACCTGCACTGAGATCAGCTTCATATTGAAACCGCACAACGGACCAGCCATTTTTTCTGCCCCTCAACTAACCCACAATGCATCGTCGATCCAGCTTCGTTTCCCTACCGGCGTTCGTGTCACGATTCCGCCCCAACGCGTTAAATTGTTGGCAGAGTTCATTTCGAACTGCCGAGACGTAGAAAGTACAAATATCGAAGGCGTCGTTGAGTTTATCGAAACCGAGTTTCTGGCCCGGCTTCGTTGCAGCGAATACTTCATCGATGATTAGTCGACGGAAGTTTGATCAAGCAGGTCGTTAAGAATTGCCATGGCGACACGATTCCATTAGACGTTTCGTCGCTGATTTCGCTACATGCATGTCCACGAAAAGAACCTTTCGGACCGGACAAATTCAAGCCCCTCGCCACAGGACCTTAATACCGCCTCAATCGCCGTAGCACCTGTTGTGGCAAGGTATTTTCGTCGGGATAAATGATTACTGCACTTTAGGGGAACGGATACTAAGTCGCTAACGGTCATGTGGCCAGGGCCATGATTCGCTCGAAATGAGCTTGCATTATCTTTCGATCTGTCGACTTCGGCAGATCTTTCAAAAATGTTTCGTGCAGCATTTTACGGGCAATCGTGCGTCGACGGTCGTTGTGTGACGGTCGCCGATGAGGATTGTCCCAGGGGCGATCGCTGCGCTCGACCAGTTGCTCGCTTGGATCGTCCCAGCACTCTAATTCTACCAGCGAATACAACCAGCCACACAGGTTCCAGCAACCGACGCTGGACCACACGTTACGGACTTGCTGCTCGCCCGCACCCCAAATTTCTTTGACGTCATGGAAATGCTCTTCAATGGCCCAGCGGTCCGAT
>JBEBGH010000348.1:0-5597 GCA_040081565.1 Pirellulaceae bacterium | reverse complement strand
ATAATGCATCGATTCCGCCTTATGGATAAAATCGGATCCTTGCTCTTCCTGGACCCGAACTCGGAATCCATTTTTCGAAACCGATGACAATCGAGTCGTGGCTGCGCTCAACTCCCGGGTGGTGCCAATTTGCGCAAACACGACGGGGGTTTCTGCGAAACCTGGATCGTCATCTTCTCGTTGGAAAGCGACATTGGTCCAACGATGAGTGGAAACAGATTTGCGGGCTTCGATACGTGTTCCGTCTTCGAGGTTATAGACGCCGGCTTCAAAAACCATGAAGCTCACGGTTTCCGGTCCGTGAATCTTGTCCTGATAATCCCATTCGTCGATTTTGATCTGGAACGAGTCGCGAGTGATGTTTCGGATCCGAACCGTTACCGGGTCCAAACCATTTTGCGAAGGCGGACCGGCGACAACGATTGGATCCAGGTAACGCTTGGAGAAGTTCACTGTTTTCCAAGATCCCGAAACGCTGATCGTGTCCGATTCGCCGATTACTTGCGGTCCCCGGATGGGTTTGACGATCGTTCCTGAAATGGAATAGAAACCCGTACTTCCATAGTCATTATTTTCGTTGTTGGCGTGACCGACTCCGTCGATTCGCAAGTAGTAATTGCCCTGGGTTAGCGTTGCTGTGATGCCTGCCGACAATCCGTCTGCCGGATTATTTGAGGCAACAACTGCGCCACCTTCGTCAAGCAATTGCAAGAAGACGTCCAAATTTGGATTTTCGGCGAATGTATTGACTTGGATGTTAATATCTCCGTCACCCGTTTCAAATTTAAAAACGTCAACATCAACTTGAGTGGAAATAAAGCCCCAGTCAAAAACGCTTGTATCACTGGTCAATTGCAAGGTGCCCGCAGACCCAAGAGTATTACCAAAATCATCCGGCTTGAACTGAACACCCGATCCGTTGATCAAATCGTAGTCGTTTTCAAAGTTATTGGCCCCCGTGTACTCACCACGGCTCCACTGAACGTTTTCCGAGCTGAACGGGGCGCCCATGATTGGGCCCCAGCTAATGGCTCCGGAACCCACACCCGGATGGTAGGCCGATCCGTCCAAACCATCGTGGCGCAATCCGAGCGTGTGGCCGACTTCATGAGATACCGTCATCCCACCCACTCGGACGCCCTTATTGATCGCGAAGCAAGGCGTATCGTCATCCGAACCGAACGAGTTAAGGTATGCAATTCCACCCCACGGCCCATTGAAACCATCGGTCTGCTGTGTCATCAACACTCGCATGCCATATTCGTTGTCGTCCGGGCTGTTCCTGATGAGGCGGTCGACACCACGATCAAGCGTCGTTACGTTGACATCGAAACCAGCGAAGTCTTCGGCAACTTGTTGCCAAACTTTTTGAATTTCAATCAACTCCGCATCGCTAAAGCCAGACGCATCGCCATCCAGGTCAAAGCGATCAAACATTTCGTCATGATCCCAGCCATTGTTGACCGAATGATGACCATCAACATCGAGCAAGATCGTCTTGGTTGAGTTTGGATTCGATTGCAGCTTCAGCGTATCGGCAAGCTGGTATGGCGCAGCCGCTGCGGCGTCACCAAGCGTCAACACGCCATCGATGTATGCGGGAAAGATCGCGGCCAACGCCTGACGTTTTTCCAACCCTTCAAATTGAAGCGAGTTCGGCCGTGCCGAGTTCAATCGCTTCATTTTTTCAGCGCGGTGCCGGCGAATGATTTGTTCAAGACGCTTGTAGCTGGACTTCGACATTAGTTTGCTTACTCCCGATCGCATTGAATGGAATCCACAGGTTCCTGGCAGGTGAGAATTTATCTTTGGCCAAGGCGGACGAAGGGTCCATCTTAGCTGTGTTTTTTGGGTCTATCAATCTTTTTCGTCCGTTTTGTTGGGCAAATCCACCAAATTCACGGCATGGCATGAATCGTATCGTTACGGAGTTGTAATTCGCCTTGGTTGGTGGAATTCGCGAATGTCGATGACGTCCATCATGGCTGCGCGTGCCGCTTGAACGCCCAAATCTGAATCCTCATAAACCAGGCAATCTTGTGGCGCTACGCGCAAACGCTCCGCCGCTGTCAGAAACACATCGGGAGCCGGTTTGTGGTGCAGTGTGTCCTCCGCGGTTACGACCACATCGAACCAATCTAGACACTGAATCTGATACAGCTGTTTAAGAATAATGTCACGATAACCACCACTGGCAACTGCCATCGGTAAACGTCCGCGAAAGGCTTTCGCGACAGCATAAACAACCTCTACCGGACGCAACTGATCCAGCATCTCAAGGAACGCTTGTTCCTTCTCGTGCGACGCCTTGCGCGCGTCGATTGGCACGTGTTGCTCTTGTGAGAGGCGTTCAATGATTTTCTCGGTCGGCATTCCGCCCAACTGATAAAATCGATCTTCCGTGAACAGAATTCCGTATCGGTGCATCGTGCGATACCAAGCCTCGTAATGGACGGGCATGGAGTCAGTTAATGTCCCATCACAATCAAAGATTAATGCGGCGTATTCTCTCTTGGGCGTTGCCGGGTTGATGCCATCTCGTAGTTCGCTCAATGGTGAGCCCCGTGATCTGCAGTCATCGCGAATGGCAGCTCATCCTTCAGACCCAACAGAAACCGCACCTTGGCGTTGAAATGATCGCTGCCAGTCACCGCCCCATCTGGTTTGAATAGCAATTCGGGTGAACGTTGCAACTTCAAGATGGTTCGCCAAGCATTGCCAATCATCGCCGTCACTGAACGCGCACAGTCAAATTCCAGATGCGGAAGCAAAGTCACGACATGCTGGAATTGTTTTTCCAGGTAATGCGAATACAGCCGCACAAGGTAGTCGACTGGTTTGGAATGCGTGTTCGCAGTCAAGTTGCTCAAAGTGCAGCCCGCCGACTCAAGATCGGCCTTGGCCAACCAATGACGGCCGTACATTGCATCGCTTCGGCACTGGGCCAGCCATTCGGTCATTAATAACGCCTGGCCGCATTCCACGGCTGCAATTTCGTAGTCGGCCTTGGTAACCCCCATGACTTTCACCATCGCCGCAAAGGGCGAGCCGCCCAATCGCGATGCCAATGTTCGTACGTTATCGATGGTTTGTGGCTGGCCAAAACGAAGAGCGTGATCGAGTCCTTCGAAAAAATCGAACATAAATTGCTTGGGGATTTGGAACCGTTGCATTGTGTCATGCACCGCGCCCCATTCGGGCGAAAGAAATTTTCCGCAATTCGCATCGTTGAGATCCTCACGAGCGTCATTAATTTCGTCAAACGAAATTTGCGATCCCGGTTTCTCCAGTCGATAGGCCTTCATGCCGTGATCGATCACAAACAAAATAGTATCGATCCCGCGTCGTTCGTTTCCGGGCAAATTTAAGAAAGGCCATAGCCGCGGACCAAAGGATTCCTTCGCAATCTTGCGACAAAGTTTGTAACCGTGGGCAATCTCGTTTTCACCAAGGTTGACATACACGCGTTCCTTAAGGCGTCCGCGGTTCGTGACTTCTGTTGTGGCAGTCGTTTTGTCCATCATGGTTCTGGCCGAACTCCTGACATTATTTGAATTAGCTTCGAATTCGCGGGGCGGAATCCTGCGACTCGCCGAGCGTTCGCGATTCCATTATGATGATTTCCCATGAGAAAGGTAGTTCAATGAGAGTCATACTGGCAAATCCGCGCGGTTTTTGTGCGGGAGTTAACATGGCGGTCGATAGCCTGGAATTAACTCTGGAGAAGTTCGGGCCACCGGTCTACGTGTTTCACGAAATTGTCCACAACAAATATGTTGTCGACTCGTTTCGTGGCAAGGGCGCGATTTTCGTAAATGAGCTTAGCGAGGTACCCGTCGGCGCGACGCTAATGTTTTCAGCCCACGGGGTTTCTCCTGAAATTCGGGCCGCTGCCAAGTCTCGAAAACTGACAGCCATCGATGCGACTTGTCCGCTGGTGACCAAGGTTCATTTGGAGGCCATCAAGTACGCCCGCGAGGGTTACACGATATTTTTGATCGGGCACGAAGGGCATGACGAAGTCATCGGCACCATGGGCGAGGCACCGCATGCCATGATCCTGGTGGAAAGCGTGGAGGATGTGGACCGCCTGGATGTCCCGGACGAAGGCAAATACGCGTACTTAACTCAAACGACTCTTTCGGTTGACGACGCGAATCGAATCATCAATCGTCTACGGCAACGATTTCCAAATCTTGCAAATCCACCCAAAGAAGACATTTGTTACGCGACCCAAAACCGCCAGGAATCCGTTCGCATTCTGGCCCGCGAGGCCGACGCCTGCTTGGTACTCGGCAGCAAGAATAGTTCGAATAGCCAACGGCTAAGGGAATTGGCCGCCGAAACTGGCATCGACTCTTATTTGATTGATGGCCCAGACGACATCGAGCACCAATGGCTGGCTGGCAAGGAATGTGTACTGGTCACCGCCGGAGCCAGCGCGCCTGAGACTGTGGTCGAACAAGTTCTTGATTGGTTGAAGCTAAATTTCGACGCCCAGATCGAGATTCGCACCACTCGAGAAGAGAACGTCCACTTCCCGCTCCCTAAAGCTCTCAGAGCTTTACAACAACCCTAACGTCAAAACACTCAAGGGAGTCGGCTAGTGTTCGATTTGATTGCCGAAGGAAAACAACCGAATCAACGGTGGCGAAAGAAGATTCGCGATTTCGATTGGCATATGATTGGTCGACAGCCCGGCCCCTACTGTGTTGATTGGGACTCGCAGTTATCGCGTCAACATGTTCAATTTCGCCAAGTGCCCGACGGTATCGAAGTCGAACGCTTTCCGAATTCGACCAATCCTGTTTTCTTTGATGGCCACAAAGCAGACTTCTTCAAAATCAAAGCCAACCAACATTTCGTTATCGGGCAAACCCGGTTTGGCTTGGTAAACAGCGAATCAGAGGCCACACAAGATGTGCCATCACCAATTCAACAGCAGACCTTCTCAGACCAATTTCTTAACGCTCTCGACTATCGAGATGCGAACCTGCGGATAAACGTCCTCAGCCAGTTGCCCGAATTGATTGCCGACGCGGCCAACGAGGAACAACTGCTGGATCGAATCACGAACGTCTTACTGCAAGGCGTCCCGCAAGCCGAGGTAGTGGCGATCGTTTCGACAACGAGCCCGAAAGACCCCGTAACAATCAAGCATTGGGACAGTCGCCACGAACTGGAAGAATCGTTCAAGCCCAGTGAAACCTTGATTCGCCAGGCCATCGGCTCGCAGGAAACGGTGCTGCACGTCTGGAGTGATCGTGGCGGCGCGGGTTCTAACTACACGATCCAACAACATGCCGACTGGGCCTATGTTTGCCCGTTGAAGGCAACCGCTTGCCGCGGCCAGGCCGTTTACGTTTCGGGAAAAGTCGGGCGGATCGGCGCGACGTTAACCACCGAATTGTTGCATGACGATTTGAAATTCACGCAACTGGTGACGTCAACGTATGCCAATGTGATTGAATTGGAATCGCTCCAGCGTCGACAGGCGGCCTTGCGAACTTTTTTCTCCCCGATCGTCGTCGAAGCCCTCGCGGGACGCGATCCCGATCAAGTGCTGGAGCCGCGAGCCTGCTATCTGTCGGTTCTCT
>JBEBGH010000347.1:0-5614 GCA_040081565.1 Pirellulaceae bacterium | reverse complement strand
GCCTAAGTCCATGAGAACCTTCTACAACAAATCGCGAGCAACCGGGACCTGCAAGAGCTGCGGGACCACGATCAACAAAGGGACTCCAGCCTGGTGGAGCCAAGCTGCCGGCTGGCAATGCACCGAATGCAACGGCAGCGGCGATCAGCCCACTCCCAAGGCCGAGACCCCGACCAAACAAGAGCCGTCCAAATCCAGCGGCCTGCCTCCGGTTCGGATGACCAACTTTGAATTATTCCAAATTCTTCAGCGGTACTAACTCATCCGCCACCATCGTGATGACAGAACGGCGAACCGGCAACAGCCATTCGTGGGCTTCGTCGACCAAAGCTCCCTCCATCGGCTCCGTGATTGATTGTCCCAAACGATTTTCCAATCTCTTCGCCAAGATGGCCTGATTCACTCGCTCAATCAACTCCGGTGCGGCGACCGCAAGCCGTCGCCCGGAAATCGGACAACGAATCAATTTGAGAATCTGAGGATCGATCATCGACAAAACCTTGTTCATTTAAAGCGGCGTCAGGATTCGCACCGTGAGGTAACTCAACCCCCAGAACCATGATACCGCGAGCGGCGGAACCATAACAACTAACGCTAACCAAGCCCACCAAAAACGACTCCAAGAAAACTCCAGCTTTTGAAGCTCGCGATTTTTAGCGGACTCATTATTCGAATACGACCGAAGGCTGCCCCAGAATTCTGTCAATAGAATTGGAAGTACGCTGATCCGATTTCCCGACGTTAGCCCCTCGAAATCAATCGTCAGAAAACGCCAAGCCTCGGATCTTCGGGATAAGAGCGCCAAGCCGACGCCAATGACAATTCCAACCAAAATAGACAATGAAACCCAACGTTTTGGCAGGCTAACGAAAAAGCTCTTGAGCGCCCTTAGATTTATTTTTGGAATAACGTCGGCGGCCACAGCGAAAAACAACCACGAAAAAACGATTGCGCCAATCCCAAGCGGCGCAAACGCGTCCAGAAAAACTGCCCTGGAATATTCCCAGCCCATCAAGGCAAACAAGCAGACTGAAATGCAATGTGCGTAAACTTCGATTATTCTTTCCTTGGAAATCGTCCGACTGTTTGACAGAAAATACGCAACCAAGTAATTCAGGAACAGCAAATAGGAATGAGAAACGGCAAAACTCGCCGAAATCCGCATTGGCATCTGCGCGCTCACCAGCACTAAAATCGCTGCGATACTGAAATTGACAGCACCATTCTTTGCGCGCGACCACTGGGCAGCTTTGAAAGCAAGCACTGCCAGGAATACCTGGCACAAAAGCGAAGCCAATTCGGACTCGCGGCCTTGAACGCTGGCGTTCCCACAAAGACATAACCAGACTGCTACGTGGGTAAACAGACCGTGCTTCGTTAAGGGCTCATCCGAGTTACCCTCTCCGTCGGTTACTAATCGATGACTCAGCCACCAAGCTGGGATCAACAAAATAAAACTCAAGGTTGCCCAACCAATGACGAGTTCCTCGGGAATAATTCGGAATTCAGGAAAACTCCAAACGGCATGATCGGCCTGTCCGAGGCGGTATGTGGCAAACGCGCTCGTTGCGATAACGATTGCTCCCCAAAACATTCCGGCTACTTTGGCCGTGGAACCTTGCGCTCGTCTCCCTATTATCATCGCGATCAAGGCAATGCCCGAGAAAATTGCCGGGACCATAAACTCTTGAGAAGTCCAAACTTTTTGGAACTCTAACTCCCAAGGACGCTCGGCGGGAATTCGTGGATGCGAATTAAAATTGAGTCCATTCAGAATTCCGGTGGTCGCTAACTTGATCAACGGGACCATGATCAAAATGTTCGCAATCATGACACCGAATAACACCACCGAAGCAATAAATGTTAATAGGTATTGAACGAAATAAGCGGACTTGTTTTTAATTGTCCGCCGATGTGGACTCGTGCTGATCGCACAAAAGTAGGTTATCAACGTGAGGAAATCACAAATTTCCCGACCTGGAGTTTCGTACCCGAGAATTGTTAATTTTTTGTTTAACAACACTAGATTAAACGAGAAGGCGATGAGCCCGACGATCTTGATCGCACGATACAGGACCAACTGACCTGGCGATCGTAATTGAGGAGACTCCCTTAACGACTTGATAAAATCGTTGGCGACAATGAAAGCAAGAATCGAATGAGCCAATAGGACTGGCGCTTTGAATCGGTCCGCTTGCGTTAGGGCCATGCAACCGCCGGCCACGGCGAAGGCCAGGACAAATAACTGCAAGATTGAGAAATTGCCTTTGAGGGCTCGCATGCGGGTGGGTTCAGCTAAGAATTTTCCTGCAAATTACCGGTGTTGAAATAAATGATAGCAGATGTAAGCCCTGCCTGATCAGGTTCGCCTTGTTGTCTCTCGGCACCATGGGTTATCACATATGGGTTAGTGCTTCACCGCAGTCGCGCTGCGATCGCAGGAAAGTGTGAATTGTTGCAAAGGAGTGCAGAAAAATGATTCGCTTCGCCATTCTGATTCTCTTGGCCATCGGACTTGCCAATGAGGTTTTTGCCCAGGTACTTTTGCCTCAGCCTGTTCACCCGCCGGTATCCACTCAATCGCAATCGTCCATTGACCAGGAATGGTTCGGGCTGATTGGCCGTTGCATCGCCAGGGCCGAATTGTCAGAAAAGGAAAAAGCCTCGGTCATTAGCGAAGCTCTTTCCATTGCCAGTCGCCGCGCAGCGATCTCCATGGAATCGCGGCCACCTGCAACCGCAATTCATATTCGCAACCCAAACCTCCCTGCGGTTTCCGATGAATCACGCCTTCAGCTGACACAAAAGGTTACGGAATTGTCGGCTCGGATTGAACGGCTTGAAAATCAACCCCTCGCAACTAATTCCCATCCGCCTTTTCAGCTGCCCATCTACCGGTCTGAAAATCCTCATTCGGCCGTCGCGAATTTACTGAAACAAGTCGAGGAACTGCAGGCTATGCTGGAACGAGATCTGCAAAATGTGCAAGGCCGAGTTGCCGACTTGCGGGCCACAGAAACGCCGCCCAAAAAAGAACTACGTCCTCAGCCGCTATTGCCTCGCATCAACGAGAAATAACGCTTGAAATATTGCCCCTAAGATGGTGCAGCGTCATGTTCTGCCGCTTACTCCAGTGGACTTAGCACCGCACGCCAATTGATTGGGCGATCAAACTGTTGGCTGTCGTGCAGCACACGAGCCAAGACTGGAACCGGCGATCGGCGGGCAATTTCTTTTTCATTGCTCTCGCGACTAGGGTCGGCAGCATCGTTAGGAAGATCGTTCAAGATAATTCCCGCGACCGGCAATCCATCGCGAAAACAAGAGGCGGTAATCAGCGTCTGCAACGCTTGATTGATCGCGCCAATGCGGTTGGGGACAACCACAATCAAGGGAAGTGCCAACGCCTCCGCGAGATCCGCGACAAATTCGTTTTCCGTAACCGGCGACATCAAGCCTCCGGCTCCCTCCACGATCACCACATTGGAAATTGCCTGCCAGGGCTTGATACCGGCCTTGAGTTCCTCGAACTGTACTGACTGGCCCTCGGCGGCGGCCGCCAGATGAGGAGCCAGCGGTGCGGCGAATCGGCGGGGGCAAACAAGGTCGAGCGTTGCCGGCTTCCCTGCAGCATTCCAAAGCTCCAGCGCATCGTCGCTGACGAGTTCGCCCTGCTCATTCCGTTGACAACCCGAGGCAACGGGCTTGTACACGCCCACGCGATATTCAGCGGCACATAGACTTTTTACGATTAACGCACCAACATACGTTTTACCAACTCCCGTATCGGTGCCCGTAATGAACAACCCGCAAGGTGCTTTTGCCTTCATCTTTTCGATCCTAAAATTTGGTACATTTTTGTTCATCTGAACGGAAAACCAGTTCGGTGAGAAGCCACCAGCAATCGAAACCGCGATCCAAAATCCGCGCAGAATACATGCCCATCACTTCAAATCCACGTCACCCGAATTGAAAACAGAATATCATGTCCCAGTCAGCATCCTTGCCGATGAACTTTGGCGGTCTTGATCTAGACGACAAAATCTCAAGCTTCGAATTCGCACAGGCCCTAATCTGGCCGGTCCCGTTTGAAAAAACTGTAAGCTACGGACACGGAACCCAATACGGACCGTCGGCCATCATTGACGCCTCGCGAAATATGGAGTTGTACGACGAAGAATTCGACGCCGAAATCGCCCGCATTGGGATCCATACGTTGGAAGCTATCGACACCAACGTCTCGGCCGACAAGATGATGCAGCGGCTGTACGAGGAAGCGAAACGGCTGCTGCAAACGAAAAAGTTTCTTTGCATGCTGGGCGGCGAACATTCGATCACAGGACCAGTTGTCCGGGCTCATTTCGACAAATATCCCGACCTGACGGTACTGCAGATCGACGCGCATGCTGACCTGCGAGAATCTTATGACGGTACGCCAAACAGCCATGCCTCGGTCATGCGCCGCGTTGTCGAATTCTGCCCGGCTGTCCAGGTGGGTATTCGTGCCTTGTCGCTGGAAGAAGCGCGGGCGGTTCCCTCGTTGCGAACGACTATTTTTTACGCAAAAGACATCGTGGGGCATACGCATTGGATTCAGGAAGTGATTTCGAAACTAAGCGAAAACGTCTATCTGACATTCGACGTCGATGGCTTGGACCCCAGCCTGATGCCCAGTACCGGAACGCCCGAACCCGGCGGCTTGCAGTGGTATGAATCGCTCAATTTGATTCGAGCGGTTGCAGAGAAAAAAAGAATCGTCGGAATGGACGTGGTGGAGTTAGCGCCTGCGGAGGGAAACCACTCGCCCAATTTTCTGGCCGCCAAACTGGTTTACAAAATTTTGGGTTATGTCTTCCGTGACCGAATTCCCCCACATTAAAATTTTCCGCGAGCGAATTTCTGTCGTTTAGCGCCGACGATATCGGCAGAACACCGCCAACCCCACGAGTGTGAGGTGCACAAGACTTGCAGGTTCTGGCACTGGCGAAACGGACGACATGGAAATCGCCCAACTGGCAAAGTTTCCTGTGTCGGTTGCCGCCCTGTCAGAAATTCTCAGTTGCCAATTTCCCATCGTGGATTTGCCGAGAAACGAAGGGGTAATGAGCGTCGACAACGATGAATTGGCGTTCGTTGCGCGGAATTGTCCAGCCCGCAAATTGTAAGTGCTGTTGCCCAATGCCGCTTCTGTCCAAATGTTTGAACCATTGGCATTTATGGGCGTATCGAGGATTGTATAGTTGCCGTTGAAATTGGAGGAGTCACCAAAACCTGTATTCACACGCCCGATCCGATTGAACAGAGTCACGACCGTTCCATCCGGGCCAGTCAAGGTTGCGATCAGATCTCCAGCATAGGTATGCGTCAGTCCGCTAATATAGATCTGCACATTTCCCGTAATCAGTTGATTTTGAGAAATATTAATCGTCGACAATCTTCCCGATGCATTGTTGTCCGGGATTGCTCCACCCAACCCAATTCCAGCCACATCGCCCCGCGCCCCGGCATGGAACGAAAAAACGATTAGGGTTAATGTGAGGAGAGCTTGTTTGAACATTGTTCGAACGAGATAGTGCCAATCAGATTTTTGCTTTGTTAACGATGGGTTTAGACC
>JBEBGH010000346.1:0-5616 GCA_040081565.1 Pirellulaceae bacterium | reverse complement strand
GCAGCATACGACGGTTTGATTCCAAACGTTACGATTCGCGTCGGATCTTTTTCAACCAACTGCTGGGCGAATCGCAGGGCAGCCTGAAATTTCTCGGTCGGCCGGATGACATGATCCGCCGGCATCACGGCCATAGTGGCATTGGCATCGCGGGCCGAAACCAAAATTGCAGACAAACCGACGCAAGGCGCTGTATCTCGTTTCGCCGGTTCTCCGACAATTGCCTCGCGCGGCACGCTTGGTAGTTGTTGCCGAATTTGTTCGACGAGCGCTTCGTTGGATACGATCAAAAGGTTCTTTTCATTACACAACCCACGCAGGCGATCCACGGTGGATTGCAACATGCTGCGATCACCAATCAACGTTAGAAGTTGTTTTGGGTGCAATTTGCGGCTCGCTGGCCAAAACCGGGTGCCAGCGCCGCCGGCCATGATCGTGGCGTGCAAAGTTCCCTTTGCAACAGCAGGGGTTCCGCTGTCGTCAGTCACAATGGTCGGCTTGATAATGTTGAGTGGCGTTTTCAGGCGTTCCGCGAGTTGAGCTTCGTCGAGCGCATAAAACGGGGAAATTTCAACGGCGACTCCTGGGGCAACTTGGCCGCCGCATTTGCGAATCCAAGAGGCATGCAAATCGACAATCGCCTTCTGAACCCATTCGGGAGTTTCGGAAGCGGCTCCGGGAGCATTTTTCAAAGCGGCAAAACCTTCGGCAGGATCGACTTCGCAAACCAATGCGTTTTCGGCATGGGGCAACAAGTCGAATACGAATCGCTCGAACTTGATGGCGTTGTTTTCCGTTGGCTGAACTGTTCGGCCCGATCGATCGATATGGGGCACTTTTTTACAGGCGCGATGGAAGGGCAGGCTATCGGCATGCTTCGTCGCTCGTTCCAGGAACTGCCGGTCAAAGATATGGACCGCAATGCTGCCGGCCCACAATTTGAGCGAGCCATCGGCATTTCTTTGTTCGGCAAATTTTTCGGGCAAGTCGCTGTATTCAATGATCCTTACCCGCCCGTCAACGCGAACGACGTTTCCAACTTTTTGCAGCGGGCTGTGTTTCCGCACGACCTGGGTGGTCATTTCAGATTTTCGTAACAAGTGAAAGCCAATCAGCGCCGGATTACAAATTTGCAATAACGGGTTATCAATTTGTCCGTAAAAGACTGACTC
Source organism: Pirellulaceae bacterium (assembly GCA_040081565.1). Taxonomy (GTDB): domain Bacteria; phylum Planctomycetota; class Planctomycetia; order Pirellulales; family Pirellulaceae; genus BJ22. The sequence goes on along the minus strand of JBEBGH010000346.1, from coordinate 4,444 downwards.
GATGCCGCGCTTCCGCATGTCGGCGAGACATCCGGATCGATCAAGGGCCTTGAGCATTCCCCCATGACCGTCAGGGCTCGTCGCGATCTTTCCCTTTTCCTCGAGCAAGACTCGACCAGTTGTCTGTTCCACCGCCGGCATCATGCCTTGGCAAAAGACGCGAATATCGGCGCGAGGATAACCAAACCATTGATGGCGTTCGAGAAACTCCCGCGACTCGGCGTCGGTCTGCGGGCTAGTCATGATGTAGATCGGAATTCTCTTTTTGAATTGCCGAGCACGGGCAAGTGTCTGTTCGATCATGATTTGAAAGAGCGAACGATTGCTCACGGGACCGATCGGGAACATTCCCTTGGGGTGCTCGAACCCGAGGCGACTCCCCTGCCCTCCAGCCGTTAACACAAATGCGACTTGGCCGCGGCGTAATGCTTCCGCACCCGCCTCAAACGCTTGAGAGTAAGTCGCGGCATTCTTGAACTCGGCGACGGTCACGGCGGGAGGAGCCTCCGCGCGTTCCGCAAGTGATTCCCATTGCTCGCCGGTTCCATGATCGCGCACCAGTTCGTCGATTTCATCCCAATCGATCGATTCAATTTGGGCTTTCAGTCCTTGTCGCGCGGCTTCGTTGAGTTCGCTCCAAAAACGGATCACATGCTGCTGACCGTGTTGAGCGAGAACCTGCTCGAGGATTTCCAGTTCATTGACGGAGGGAGGGTTGATGGCCATGGTTTTTACTTTTTCTGAGCCAGGATTTTCCACCCCATTAACTTATCCGAATTTGGTTGGAAACCCCAATGGCAATCATGCCCAATACCGCGAGATTCGCCGCAAGGACGCCTTCGGGACGCCAGTTGAAGCAATCGCCAAATCTTCCTATGACGCAGCGAGGAACGTCGTGGAAGTCCGCAGTTCGCGATATTTCGAATCGAGCGATTCGCAGAAGGACTATATGATGCCCCTCTTCACCTACACCGGACGCGGTGCCCAGAAAACACAGACGGTGGCTCCCGGTGGTGGATCGGCCGAGGCTTCCATTCAAAAAAACTCAATCGCAAAAGCCAACCTAAAATTCGACCAAACTGTTACGGACGTTTGACGGCGCTAACGGCAGAGAGCCCAGAGATTGGGATCTTGCCGATAAAGGGCGTTATAATAAAGGGGAGAAAGGTATCAGCTACAGCACAACAATGACAGCTGATTGCTGCAGCAAACGTGAAGTCGGACCATTCGGAAAAGACAATGTAACAATAGATTGAGGTTGTCAAATGAGATTGATTTTGTGTTTCGGTTTGGCTCTTTTGTTTACGATGTCCTTCGGTGCTGTTCAAGAAAGCGAGCCGTCAAAACCTAAAGAAGAAGAATTGCTCAAACGGTATAACTCTACAGTTTTTTTAGCTATTGATGGTCGATCAGGGAAAGTGACGGAGAAAGCATATTTCCCACTTCTAGAACGAGTCTATTTGCGGAAGTGAGTCTAAGTGCCTGTCCGAAAAGCAAATTCTACGCCGCCACTCGATAGTTGAATTGCGGTAACATTTTAGTCGAATTTTAGGTTGGTTTTTGCGATTGAGTTTTTTTGAATGGAAGCGATCGAGCATGTTGGATTTTGATTTGAATGAAAGATGGCTTGTGCTGGTTTGCGATTTTGCCCCGGCGGAAAAGGATCGCGCAGCAGCGAGTCGACTTGAAACCGGAATGCTGCGGGCGTGAATGTAATGTGGTGCATCTCTTCGATGATCTGCGGAATCTTTCGATAGCTAATTCCAATCACGTTACGCAGCCAGATCGCTCGGCTTCGCAAATAAGGCCCGATGCGACTGTCCAGAATTTCATCCTTGCCAGCTTGCTGAACCCACCGACCACACTCGTCGCAACAGGCCGCCGGATGCTAGTAACAAACCACCCGGTACGTGTTGTCAACGATGTCTTCATGCAGGTGGTCGATCTTCGATTGCGTCGCGGCAACGGTGACATTGCCGTCGCAGTGCGGACAACGACGCGGTGCGGCGACTTCGATCAGCCAGTCGTATTCCTGGGCGTCGGCCGAAACCGCCCTTGATACCCTACCGGTGCGCCTCGTTTTTTCTTCTCTTCGGTGCCAGTGAGGTTCGTTGAAAATGGAATGAGCCAAAAACCACGGGAAAACTTGAATTCCGAAGAAAATTGGCGTTTCTTTGTTGCGCTTTTGCAGCAGATGGGCATTCACCTATTTAGAGCGTCTCGTTCGTGCAGTTCTCGAACGACGCTCCCAGGATTGCAGTAATCTCGTTTCAGAAAGCAACTTACCATGCCAAACCGTCGTAATTCCAACTCGCCGCGTTCCAACTTGGGTTCTTTGTTTGTCGCATTGATCAAAGGTATTCGCGACTCGATTTGTGCTTCCAAGTCGAACTCTCCGAAACGAAGAACATGTCTGCAAATGACAATTTTCGAGTCGCTTGAAAATCGTTGCATGATGGCAATCGGCGATGCGTCGGTGTTCGACGTGGACCAGTTTGAGCAGAACATTCGGAACTACTTCGTGGACAACTCCGTCGGTTTCGCCTACGCAATCAATCAAGGCGGCGTCGCCGTTCGTAGCGGTGGCTGGGGCGATGCCCGCAAGTCTGCCGATGGCTACGTGGAATTTACGGAAGACACCCAGATGACCATCGCCAGTGTCGCAAAGACCATCACGGCCACCGGAACGCTGAAGATTCTTCAGGATACGCCGGGTGTTGGCCTCGATTCCTTGATCGAGCCCTATCTGCCGGCCGCGTGGGTCCGCGGTCCTGGCATCAACACGATCACCTTCCGCGAATTGCTTACGCATGAAAGCGGCATTCGCAGAATCGACTTCGACGGCAATGGGTCAGCCAGCCTCGGAGAGCAGACTAGTTACGCCGGCCTTCAGCAGTTGATCGCCCTAGGTATTAACATGGCGAACAAAGGCAATCATTCATTGGGGATACATAATTTCCGTTATGAAAACGCCAACTTCGCTTTGCAACGCGTCATGACCGCTTATCTGCTTGGGAACGGTGCAGCCGCCGATGACGACGAAGACCCGGCACAGTTCACAGCTGACGCTTACGTCGAATACGTTAGCACCAACGTGCTGGCTCCCATGGGAATCGAAAACGCCGACACCGCGCGAGGTGAAGACGATCTGGTCCTGAACTATCCTTATCCCGGGAACGGCGCGCCTACCAACTATACCGACCGAACATTGCTCGCTGGCGGTGAAGGCTGGTGGCTTTCTGCGGACGAACTGGCCAAGTTCCTACACGGCGTTCGCACTAACGACGATGTCCTTTCGCCCGCCACGCGGGAGTTGATGCGCGACGATTTCCTTGGTTGGCAGTCACCTGACCATTCGTACAACTATGCTTCGGGAATGTTCGGCCCTGAGCTTCCATACTTTGTACATGGTGGAAGTCTCACGAATCTGGAGACCTGCATCTTTGAATTTCCCAACGACGTGCAAGTCTCGCTCCTGATCAACTCGGTCATCGGCCCAAACCTGCCGCATACCCCCGCCAATTCAACGCCGAGCAAGCACGAGCTGCTCAAGCGGGCCTATGAGAATGCTTGGCCGGAACTCAGCATTGTCGGCACCGCAAGCCCGGACAAATTCGAAGTCCGCTCTAATCCTCAAGATAGTAATTCTGTGGACATTTTCCTTAACGACAAACGCGTTGTGACGCGCTGGGTCGAAACTCTGGACACACTCACTTTCTCGGGCATCGGCGGCGACGACACGTTTGTCGTTGGTAGGCTACCAGACAACATTGAAGTCGTTCTGGACGGCGGTCTCGGCACCGATACATTTACCGTCATCAATGCGGACCTCAATGTCCAAGGCGACGTTACGATCGACGGCGGCGAAGGTCTGGATTCGCTTCTTTTCTCTGGAATTTTTGTCTTCGATTCTGCTACTTACACGATCACCGATGGGACGATCGCCAAGTCATCCCGCGTTGGCCAGATACATTACGACCTTCTGGAAGCGGTCACCGTACATGGGGGAAATAGTGCCGATTGGATTTACGTCTACGCGACTGGTAACGGTGCAAGCGTCCGGGTCTTCGGCAACGACGGCAACGACATGATTGTTGGAGGCCCGGCTGCCGACTTGCTCGATGGCGGCGACGGGAACGATACGATCCGAGGTGGTCTGGGCAACGACACAATCTACGGTCGAAACGGCAACGACTTCATCGGCGGTGGACAAGGCAACGACTTGATCTTGTGTGGAAGCGGAAACGACATCGCCAGCGGCGACAGCCACAACGATACCGTGGTTGGTGCTGCGGGAGATGACCTGGTCGCCGGCGGTGCCGGGAACGATACGGTCACCGGCGGAAGCGACGACGATATCTTGGTCGGGGGCGTTTTTTCTGCTGGCTCGAGCGTGGTCGACGAAATCGGCCAGGATTCGCTTAACGGCGGCGACGGTAGGGAC
>JBEBGH010000345.1:0-5624 GCA_040081565.1 Pirellulaceae bacterium | reverse complement strand
GATTGGTTTGGTGTTGGAACCTCCAATTTCCCTGAGGGCCTTTTTTGTGGCAATATCAACCCACGATTTGTTTAATGCGATCGCCTAAAGTGCAGTTGAAAAGCGGGGCAATCAAAAATAGGAAATCCGCCCCTTGAGCATAAGCGTATGGCTCATATGGAAATCCCTATTTGTTGCTTTTGCCCTTCACAAATTTGCGAAAAACCCAAAAAAGTTTGGAGCATGCGCGGATAGAGGGCTGACCTGAAGTTTTTTCGTGCTTCAGCCATAGGTTTCTTTGCAACGAAGACGACGCGCATTGTCTAGTAGACAGCTCTATGCTGCGCTAATCATGTTTTCACCGGTGTCGGTGCGGAAGCGGCGGCGAGCGCTGCTGGCGGGAACTTCAGTCGTCGCAAACCGCTCGCTCAAATTGGGGCGAAAGAACACCAACAAACAGAGCGGCAAGTACCAAGCCATGTGTGAGCCGCCTTCATAGCCGTGCCAAAACTGAACGCTGACCATGATCGCCGAGGTGTAGGCAATGAGCGCTCCCACGCTCTTGCGGAGCGGCCAGAAAATAAACGAAATGCAGAGCACAAAAAAGGCGACCATGATCGGCAGGCGAAACCAGGGATCCCAACCAAGCGACCAGATGCCTGTCAAACCCTCAACGCGCGGAACCCAGAATCCAAACATCTGCCGCAGTTGGACGAAAAATGCCGGGACGTCTGTCGAGGTGAATGCCAAACCGCCAACGGCCACGAGCAACGCCAGAATGGTTCCCGTGCAAAACCTCCAAACACCCCGTTCCCAATAAAAGCTCATCCACAGCGGCAACAGAAAAAATGGATAGTACGAAACGCCGGTGGCCAATCCCAAAAGCACTCCTGCCCACAACGGAAACCGATAGAGGGCAATCGCCCAAACCAGCAGCGCTGCCGGCAACAAATGCATGACATGCCCGGCGAACATCGTCGAATAGGGAAGCATCATGTACAGCACCGCCACGCCCAGCCCGTTTCGAAAATTCAGGAAATGATAGCGACCGATATAAAGGAGTCCCAAAACCAAAGCGATTTGTCCGGCAATCGCCAAGACTTTCGCCACAACCTCCAGTTCCCCTTGTACCGTGGAAACGACCAAGGCATGGAAGAGGGCATAACCGGGACCGTGAACCCGCAAGTCCTTCTGATCCTTCTCTTCAGCAGCGATTCGCTGAACCATTTTCACACCACTCTCGGCCCCCGAGAGTCCTTCGGCACTCGGTGCAGTGATAATGATATTGGCAATCGAAACGCTCAGCATGCTGAGACCCAGGAATACCAATCCACCGGTTGACAAATTGGGTTCCAATTGCGGACGGCGAATGAGAAGCGGATCGAGCAGAGTGCGCAGAAGCAAAACCAACCCGACGCTAAACAACCAAATGTATCCGTTGCGTTCAATCCGCTGGGCTTGTGTCAACTGACTGGTAGGAGTGGGTTCGGTGGTATCTTTTTCTGTCTTTGACGGAAGCGTTGGCTCAGCGGACTTGCGGTCGTCCGGGTCCTGATTGGCTGCCTCATCGACCTGCGGACCACGGGCGGTGTCTTCCACAGCACTGTGGGACGGTTGATTCGAAAGTTCGGTTGCTGGTGCCGCCCGCGACATCTGGCGCCCCTCGTAAATCATCAACAAGCCGGGAGCCAACAAGATCACGAGGATCAAGTCCACGTTGCGAAGAGCCCACACGCGATTGAATTTGAAAAACAGCGCCAGCATCAGCAAGGAGGACAAATAAGCCCAACTGCTTGGCGGAATCTGGTGGTAGCCGAAGACGAGATTTTCCATTTAATGCGATCTCCACTGGCGCTGGCCAGCAGAAACAAAACGGTCAGAAACAGGTGCTGTTGCTGAGAAAAAATTATCGAAGTTCAATTCGGTCCAGAAACTCTAATAACGATGGCCATTTGAGATGGCGCTGCAATAACCCGAAAACCTTATCTTATTTTATTTCGACCGGACCCCAAAGTCGCCGCAGATTGGTTTCAAAGGTCGTTGACAAATGGCGATATTCGGGTTGTATTTCAGTGAAATTGCCGATTAGGGAGAGTTTTCCAGGCTATTTTGGGAGTCTTCCTGTCGTTTAATCGCCGAATAAAAAAAAGCATTCGGAACGCGGGAGACGTTATCCCAGCGGGCGTATCCGAAAAACAGTTGCAATTCGGCAAGGCGCGGATCAACAAGCCGACTGTTCCGGGTCGCGGCGTTTGATCATTGTGATCTGGTTCCCGCGATCATTGTAAATGACCTCATCCATGAATGAGCGAATCAACAGCAGTCCGCGGCCGTGCAGCTTGGTGACGTTCAGCGAGTCACGCGGATCGGCAATTGCCTCCGGGTCAAAACCTGCTCCCTCGTCACTCACACTGATCTTGAGTTGCTCTTGGTTAAATTCAGCCTGAATGCTGATGCGTCGGTCGCTGAAGGGAAGTTCCTGTTGACGACTCTTGGCCAACTGATGGTAACAGCACCCGTGTTCCTCCTCCCGCATCGACGAGCAAAGTTCCAGGTTGCCGTGGTGCATTGCATTCACCATGGCCTCACCGATCGCCATCCCCAATTGCAGGCGAAAATTCTCGGTCCAGGTTGGCATGAAATTCTGCAGGTGTTCAATCAGCGGCATCACCAGCCCGCAATCGTTATTCAGGACGAAGCGTTGTTCGAAAGTTGTTCGATTGGTTACGGGGTGGGTGATATGATTAGCCAGGTCTAAGACGTATTCACAGGTGCGCACCAAGTCCTTTTGCAGGAAGGACTTGGGCGTATAACTTGTGGCTCCTTCGCGTAAGGACTCGGCAGCCACGGCCTCGCTGCCTTGCGCGGTAATCAGAATCACGGGCAGATTCGGGTAGGTTGCTTTGATCTTTCGCACAAGATCAAGGCCATTCATTACCGGCATCTGTAAATCGGTAACGACCAGGTCCGGTGGTTCTTGTTCGATTATGGACCAAGCGACTTCGCCGTTTTCGGCGACGCTTATTGCCCATCCAGCATGCTGCTCAAGCAATCGGGTTGCGAACACGCGATCGATGGGTGAATCATCGACAACAAGAATTCGACTGATTGGTATTGTGGGTGTCATTCAGTGATCGGGCCGAAGCGCGATTCGAAAGAGATCAGCAAACTGGATCGCTGGGGTCGACCGCGTTACTGTTCTGAAAATCAATTTGATGAGTTGTTGAATTTCTAAATTGTTCCATTCAATCGTAGGTGAGACAATTGGGCAATTTGACTGAAGAGAAAGAAATAGCCGTCGCGGGCCGATAAAAACGGAATCTCTGGTTCTTTTGAGTGGCCATTCCCCGCATTATTTCTCCCTTGAAGGGCTATTTCTTGTCGAAGACATAATTAAACGTCGCTCGTTCGCTGGAAGGAAGTCGGGCATAGATTTCCACATTGCGAAGTGGGTTGTACCGCAGGTCAAACCGTGCACCGCTGCGGCTGACAAACTCAGCCAGTTCAAATTCTTTGGACTCACCCGCATTAATCGGTTCGTGGTGTTCGTAAATTTGGTAGCTATCCCCGTACTGGCGGTTGATTCGGATGTTGTAATTGGTCCAGTTGTCTGGTCCGGTGTTGGTTACCCGCAGCTTTCCTTTTTGCTTTAATGGCGGCCGATCATCGAAGGGCAAATCGTAGGTGGCCGGGTCAGGCAGATCAACTCCTTCGACAGTCGCCTGTAACAGGTTTTCGTGCACCGGCGGCATGTAACTGAAGATTGTAAAAATAGTGACGACGGGTACCAGGCACATGAGCCCGAGTAACAGGGTCAGCGATTTCGTCGAAAGTCGTGGGGAACGATCGATCTCGCGAACCGTATTTGGTAGTTGAGAATTGGTGACGACATCTGACATTTTGAGTGTTTCCTTTTTTATCCCCTCATAACCGCGAACTTCGCCGGTAATCAACACGCCCCGATTGGCCAAAGTCCGCAAGAGTATGCGCATGCGGGCTATTTCCGAAAAAATAGTTCCGCGAGTCGACCCGCAAGTCAATTTGCTCAGTTATTATTGTTGACGCTGGTCGTTTTGAAAAGAAAGCATACCCGCAACCATCCCGTGGCAACCAACAAATCTTGAACAACGTGATCGAGCAGAACCCGACAATCAACGAGTCAGCGGGCGACTTCCCCATTGCCCACCGCCGCATGGCCGTCAATTTAAGCTGGCTGATCATGTTGCGGTGGGTCGCTGTCATCGGGCAATTGTTGACCATTGGGGTCGTGATACTCCTGTTGTCTATTGAGATCCCGATGCCGATCGGATTGGCGGTCGTGATCGGTCTAACAGCCGCCAGTAACCTGCTGCTGCAGTTCTGGTCGCGCGAATGGCGACATCACCCCACGCCCCAGGCCATCAACTGGGATTTGATTTTGGGGATGGTCTTGATTATGGACCTGCTGTCTCTGACGTCGCTGTTGTTTGTAACCGGCGGGCCCAATAATCCATTCGCGCTGTTCTTTTTTGTGAATGTCAGTTTGTCGGCGGTTGTGTTGCGTCCCGGCTGGGCCTGGGCGTTGGAGTTTTTGGCCGTGGCCTGTTTCAGTTGGCTCTTGATCAGCCACATTGAAATCAAGGAATTGAATATCAGCCCCCAATTGCGTCCAATTCTGCAAACGCAGGAAGTTTCGATGTCGCATGTGGGAATGTGGTTGGCGTTCGCCACCAGCTCCTCCGTCGTGGTCTACTTTCTAACGCGATTGACGGGCGAGTTGCGGTTGCAGGAGGCGTCGTTGCAGCATCGGCAATTGATCCAGGCAGGTCGTGAAAAACTCGAATCGTTGGGAACTTTGGCTGCGGGAACGGCCCATGAGCTGGCGACTCCCCTTTCGACGATTGCAATTGTGGCCAAGGAGGTCGAGCAGTTCTTCGAGGAGAATCCGCTGGATATTCCCGGTGCCGACGACGTCATCGATGACATTCACTTGATTCGCAGCCAATTGGACCGGTGCCGGGTGATCCTTGACCGGATGGCCAGTCAATCAGGCCAAGCCGTGGGCGAAACAATTCAAAATATTTCTTGTACCGATTTCTGGCACTCCGTACTTGAAGAGGTGAGCGAGCCCCAGCGGGTTCGCCTGGTGGTGAATCCAGAAATCGCCAAGGCCACGCTGTATGTTCCGCCGATCATCTTGAGTCAATCCATGCGCGGGTTTGTGCAGAACGCGATCGATGCCGATCCCTCCGGGAAAGAAGTTGTGGTCGAGATCCAGCGGTTTGCCAAACATTGGTTGTGGACCGTAACGGACCAGGGATCGGGAATGCCAGAAAACGTTTTGCAGCGGATTAGCGAGCCTTTTTTTACGACAAAACCCACCGGAAAAGGTATGGGCCTAGGCGTTTATTTGGCAAAAAATGTGGTAGAACGTTTGGATGGTACAATAGACTATCAATCGACCGTTGGCGTCGGGACCAAGGTTACGATTCGATTGCCGCGAACTTTCCCTTCTGAAACTGACGAAACCTGATTCTGTGCTAGAGTTGAATTATGAGCCAAAACACAATTCTCGTTGTTGATGATGATGAAGCCATCCTCAATGTTATCAAAATGCAACTTGAGGCAGACGCTTTCAATGTGATTGCTGTTCAGACTGCCGAGGC
>JBEBGH010000065.1:0-20003 GCA_040081565.1 Pirellulaceae bacterium | reverse complement strand
GGCCCGTGCGTAACTCGTCGATCGATTTCGTTAGATCCGTGTAAAAGACGATAAGCCGTTCGCCTTTTCTGGAGTCCGGTACTGCGGTTACACCTACGTTCTGTTGGCCATCGTTATCTCCGATCAATCGCATTAATTCATCTTCGATGGCAACATGCGGAACCATTTCGCCGCCAATTTTTGAAAACCGACTCATGCGACCCGTCAATTTGATGAAGCCGTCGTCGTCGATCAATCCAACGTCGCCGGTGTTATACCAGCCATCCACAATCAACTCGGCTGTTTTCTCGGGGTGGTTCAAATAGCCCTTCATCACATTCGGGCCCTTGATCCACAGCATTCCAGGTTTGTTCGCGCCAAGGATTTCACCGGTGTCCAAGTCAAGAATTTTTGCCGCAACGTTGGGAATCGTGCGACCAACGTAACCTTCCTTGCAATCGATCTGGAATTTATCGCGTCGTCGCGACACGGGAACATTCACAGAAACGAGAGGCGAAAGTTCCGTTGAACCGTACCCTTCAACCGGACGAACGCCAAATTTCTTTTCGAATTCCTCGGCCAATTCAATGGGCATCTTTTCTGCCCCCACTACCACAATCTGGAGTGACTTGAATTCCTCAGGAGTGCAGCGCTTCAAATAGCCTCGCAAGAACGTGGGCGTGGCCAACAGAACTGTGCCCTTGAATTGTTCCACCAGTTTGCCGACTTGGCGAGCGTCGAGCGGGCTAAAGTGATAAGTACCCGCGATGTCCAGTCCCATTGCGCACCACAACGAAACCGTATAGCCAAACGAATGGAAAAACGGCAACACGCCGCTAATGATATCGTCCTTGTTCAAGCAGACGACCTGCTCAATCGCCACGACGTTCGAACCAATATTCTGGTGGGTCAACATTACACCCTTCGGTTTTCCCGTCGAACCCGAGGTGAAAATGATCGTCAGAACATCGTCAGCACCGATTTGCGAGATGCCCAATATTCGACCCAACACCCAAGCGGGCAGGACATAGGCCTGAAAGGCACACGCGAATTTGTCCCACAAAGAAACCTTGGTCCGCAAACCCTCGAGCAATGTTTTCTTGTTCCCCAAGTCGAAGGAAAACTTCTCCATGACTTTTTCGGTCGTCAACACGTGCTCAATTTTTGCCTCCTGAAGGCAGTGGTCCATGATCTCCGGGGACACGGAGTAATTCAGGTTTACCGAAGTTCGCTTGTCCATCGCCAACGCCATGTTAACAACCGCACCACCGACGCTCGGCGGGATCAGCACGCCTACGTTTTGTTCGCTCGGACCCAACACGTAACGTCGCAAAAGTCGCCGTAAAATCAGACAGCGCATCAGGAGTACGCCGCCAGTCATTTTCTGACCCGTAGAATCCCCAACCTTCATTTGGAACAGTCGTTTGCGACAGGTCTTGATGAACATCTGAACTGGCGAAACAAACTTGTCCGTTCGATTTTTCACGGCTTCTGCTCCTAACACTTGGACTTGTTGGCGAAGTTCAAACAGGTTCTCAGGCCGCGCGATTGGCTTGCCAAAATGTACTGAGAGCCCTTTTCGAAAGTGCTTCGGCAATTTTCGGAGAGCCTCTCCCCCCGAGTAGCTGAAGAATGTCCCCCACACTTCATCAATATACATTGGTACGACCGGATAGTCCGAATTCTCGATGATCTTTAACAGCCCCGGTTTGAAAGCCTTGACTTGAACGGTGCGAGACAAACCGCCTTCTGGAAAAATACCGATAACTCCACCGTCGTCGAGAATCTGCCGCGCCTCGCGCAAACCACGAATGATGGCTTTAGGGCCGCCCGAAATCAGAATCACACCCGCTAACTTGCCAAACCATTTCATGAACCAATGATTGAAGTTTCCTGCCCAGGCAATCATGTGAACATGATGATGCGTCGACAACATGACCAACGTCGCATCTAACCAACTGGAATGATTGGCGATGATCACAAACGGGCCTTTTTCAGGGACGTTCTCCAGGCCATGGACCCGGACTCGATACAACAACCGCAAAAGCCAATAAAAACCTACCGTGGCCATTCGTCTCATTAACCGAAGTGTCGAATAGATAATGACCGGAATTGTGAAGATGCCCATCGCGAAGAATACTTGTCGGGCCGACAACAGCGGTTGTTTCGTAGCTCGCCTAGAAACGGTTTTGAGCACGCGGCTCGCCTCAAGCTTTCCCTCTGGCGTTTGAGTCATTTGCAGATTTTGCATCAACTCCTCGTAGGCCGACAGATCAAAAACCTTCTTTGATTTCCCCGCCGGATCCTGCTTCAATCTTTCAAACAATATTCCCGCCAACGTTGGTACTTCTGCTTCGTCCGGCAACTCATTGATCAACTCGGCAATCTTCTTTTGAGTCTGTTCTGCGGAGGGAAGACTTCGGTAAGACACCATCGCGTTTTCCGCAGCGGTTCGAACAGGTCCCTCCAGCGAGACCACCTGCAACTGTTCGGGCAACCGCGAAATATCGGCCTGCGAAGTTGGGATACGCATCACCCAAAAGATCCCACCCGTCGTAATCAAAACGCCGGTGAACAATAGAAAATTGCACGCTGCCAATACAGAACCTCGCGATTGCGGCGGGCTGCGATCCTGTAAATAACTCGACAGCGGAACATCGAAAAATCCACCCGCGGCACCCAGTAACGCCAACCCGACACAAGCAAACACAAGCTTCCACACCGGAGAAAAACCGAACATAAAATTCTGCGGAGTCAAAGCCAACAAGAAGGCAAACAGCATCATCCCCATCGCTGCCCAAGGAACCAGCCCAAGTTCAATGCGGCCGCGCGAAGCAATTCCCGCCGCAAGACTTCCAAAACCGACACCTAGAATCAAGGATACGAGCAGCGGCGTTCGCTCACCGTCCAGTGCCGAACCGCTTTCATCCGAAAACGAATCGATGTTCATTTGGGCAAGTGCCGCGAAAGCCCAGAAGTAAACCACACCCAATGCCACGCGAAACAAACGCTGGTTGCGATACAATTCGCGGAAGTCGCGAAACATGGCCTGCGGAATGTTCACCGGAAACCGCAAACCCGGATTGGAGGCTGGCAACTTGCGCACAAAGAAACTGAGAATCGTCCCGACCACCGCAATTCCGATCACGACCGTGGCGGTTACCCACAAATGATTTTGACCTTTCGGGATTGTGTAGTCGGTCAGCCATCCACCAATCGACATGCCAATCACAGTGGCCGACAGAGTAGCCAGGTTGAATAAACCATTGGCTTGCGAAATCGATTTCTCGTCGATCAACTCGGGAATCGTGCCGACTTTCGCCGGCGCAAACAAAGCACTTTGTGCTCCCATTAAGAACACAACGAACAGCAAGAACTCGAAACTTTGACACCACACCGCCAGCACTGCGAGACCCATGATCACGATCTCGGCGTACTTGCACGCCACGATCACTTGCCGCTTACTGAAACGATCCGCGAGCCAACCTGCGGGCACCGCGAATAACAAGTAGGGCAGCACGAACAGGGCAGTGCCGAGAGTTAATACCGTCGAATGGTCTTCCGGATTGGGCCAAAACTGTTTGCCAAGTCCGATGACATACCAACGCGAGATATTGTCGTTGATTGCGGTTAACCAATTCGTCCACAGCAATCCCTGGAAACTTGCGCCCCAAATCGAATCGCCACTGCGCGTTGGGGCAAATGTTTCATCGGGCGGAACAGAACTCGACGATTCGTTACTTACCATAAGTCTTTCGCAATGACCTTGATGATGTCGTTACCGCGACCTGTGGGCGCGAAAGCGTTTCTAAACGGTCGAAGGGTATTCAATCCGGCTCGGTCGACAGGCCCTAGTGTATGGACAAACGAGGATTCCCAACAAGAGCGAGTTGCCCCACCAAAATTTCTAGCCGCGATAGTCACAGCCGAAAACTTTTCCCGTGAGGGACTCTTGTCGACCAGGCATGGCGATTTTCAGGTTTGTAGGAAAAAAATGTTGAAGTTTGCAAAAAATCGAGCCGAAATACCCCCCCTAACCCGAACTACACCATTTTTTTAAAGCACTGCCTCGTTTTGGTTCGAAGGAAGATTATCGTGCGCGCGGTTAACCTGTAGGCCTTCGCTGCCTACTTTTCCGCAACAGGAGTCAACCAATTGACGACCAGACCACGAGCAATGTGTTTACCCCTTTCGAATTCACTTTTGTGTAAGCTGCCATGAGTCGAACCACTACGCTGACCATTGCTTTTCTGCTGTTGTTCCTGGGCGTGAAACTTCGGCTGGTGCAGTCCTACCAGTTGACCCCAGCGGCAACTCAATTTTGGATCGAGCGAATCGAAGACCCCGAGATCGTGGCCCGAAACAATCTGCAACAATTCGTCCCAAACAACCGATTCAATTCAAATTTCCAACAAGCATCCTATGCCGCCTTTGGCGCGAACCAGAATCTCGCGATGCCGCAAAAAGTCATCACGCCCCCTCAATGGGTCTGTTGGCCCGTTTTTTTCCTCGGCGCATTCATGTTGCTCAACGGCATGTCCATGTCGAAAGATTGATTAAGGCCATCAGCCAATCAGCTCTTAAACGATTTGTTATCTATCAGCCGGTCAGCCGGTCTAGACTTGCAGGACGCCGGTGCGGAACGGCTCGTCGGGGACATGTCGGGTGACGATCGACAAAGTTCGAATCAAGACGTCGCGAGTCTGAGCAGGTGCAATAATCCCGTCGACCCACAGTCGTGCAGCAGCATAGCGAATGTCAGTCGACGTGTCGTAGGCAAGGTTTACTCGTTCGCGCAGGTCCTCGAGTTCTTTGGTGTCCGGTTCCTTCCCGAGACGCTTCATCGCGGCGATGTTGATGTCCAGTAAGGTTGCCGCGGCCTGCTTTCCGCCCATCACCGCGTATTTGGCATTTGGCCAAGCGAAAATAAAGCGTGGATCGAAGGCCTTTCCGCACATCGCGTAATTTCCAGCTCCATAGCTGCCGCCTGTGATCACCGTAATTTTTGGCACGCGGCTATTGCTGATCGCATTCACAACTTTAGCACCCGCGCGAATGATCCCGGCGTGTTCGCTGTCGCGACCCACCATGAAACCATAAACATCTTGCAAGAACAAAATCGGCGTCCACGTCTGATTGCAGTCCATGATGAAACGGGCTTCTTTGTCCGCGCTGTCGTGGTAAATTACGCCGCCGAACTGCATGCCTTCGTCCGCTGACATCACCGGCTTTCGCTGGTTGGCAATGATCCCGACTCGATGTCCGCCGATCTTGGCGTAGCCGCAAATAATGGTCTGCCCGTATTCTGCTTTGTACTCCGAAAACGAATCGCCATCGGCAATGAACTTGATCAACTCGCGAATGTCAAAGCGTGTTTGGGCTTCAACAGGAATAGTGGCGTAGATGTCGTCGGCCTTGAGTGACGCCGGTTCAACCGGGTCGATTCCGAACACTGACGCATGTGGATCGGGTGGAAACAACGACACCAGTTCTTTGACTCGAGCTAAAGCCGCTTCGTCGTCGGGCTCGCGGTAGTCAATCGTGCCGCTGATCGAAGCGTGCATTTTCGCCCCGCCCAGATCCTCATGCGAGACTTCCTGGCCGATGGCACTTTTGACGAGCGCCGGTCCCGCGAGATACAACCCTGAACCCTCGGTCATAATCAGTTTGTCACAGAGCACGGGCAAATAGCCCCCCCCTGCCACACAATTTCCCATGATCGCAGCCAGTTGCGGAATTCCCATCGCCGAAATCACCGAATTGTTTCGAAAGATTCTGCCGAAGTCATCTTCGTCCGGAAAAATTTCGTCTTGCAGCGGCAAGAACACGCCGGCGGAGTCCACCAGATACACCAGCGGCAATCGACAATGCATCGCGATTCGCTGTGCCCGCAAAACTTTTTTGCAAGTCATGGGGAAAAACGCACCGGCTTTGATTGTGGCATCGTTAGCGATAATCATCACATCACGATTGCTCACTCGACCCACGCCGCAAACGACACTGGCCGACGGGCAACCGCCCCAATCGTCGTACATGCCGAACGCCGCCCACAAGCCAACTTCGATCCAGGAATTTGGCGTATCAAGCAACTTGGCGATCCGTTCGCGGGCCGTCAAACGTCCTTTTTCGTGTTGCCGGATAGCCGCTTTCTTACCGCCCCCGAGTTGGATGTGTTTGCTCTGTCCGTCAAACTCTTCCAGCAATTCCTGCCAAGTCATAAGGTTTTCAAATTCTGAAGATTTTGGTGGTGTAGGTACGCGCTGAGCCGGCAATCGGTCGGGACGAGCTTCTTGGCCCTTGTCCCAAGCATGCCAATGCGTTTCTGACAATAAACGAATCTAAAGGATAATCTCGAACATAGGCTTTCGCGACGGGGCAAGATTCTACGGATTGAAACATTTTGTCGCCCGACCATCTCAACTCGATCATGATCAGCCACTAGAATGAAGGAACGCCACAAACTGCGAGTGAACACTGGTTTCGCCCGCACCCTTTCGTCAACGGATTGCCACTCCGCGAATGCAAAGCCTAAGTTTTCAACCGATCGCCGGCCCAGTCATCATCGGATTGCTTTTGGCACTCATGACCGCGATGCTGTTCGTCGGGCCAAGTTTCGGTGGCCTCTCGGGAAAACGACGAGCCCTGTTGGCTCTCCTGCGAGCAATCGCGATCGTGCTTGTATTCCTCACATTGGTCCGCCCCGGATGCTTGACCACGGTCGAACGCCGCCAGTCGGCTGTGTTTTATTTTGCCCTCGATCATTCTCGATCGATGGACCTGCCGCATCGGCAAGAAAAGGAAAAACGGTGGGCCGCGGTCACCAACATGATCAAAGACAATTTGTCGGCAATCGAGCGACTGAGCGAACAACAGGTCGACATGCGATTCTTGCTCTTCGATCGGCAGACCCGGCAACTGGAATATGAAAGCGGCACCGTTGGACTGCCTACATCGGCAACTGGGGCGGAAACAGACATCGGACGTGCGCTGTCAGACATTCTGGGAGCCGTGCGTGACCAACGCCTGCTCGGGGTCGCACTCGCGAGTGACGGTGTCCAAAACGCGATCGACTCGGACGTCGAACTGATCAACGTCGCAAAAGACCTGAGCAACCAAGGCGTTCCCCTCTATACCATTCCCTTTGGCATTGCCGCTGACGTAGGCCAACTGGCCGACGTCGCGATTGCGAACCTGCCCGACCACGACACAGTGTTTGTGAAGAATCGCAAAGTCGTTCGGGCGTCGCTAATCAGCCGCGGCTTTGCCAATCAAAACATCAAAGTCCAGTTGGTGATTTCCGGCAAAGAAATGCTGGAACAAGTCGTCGACGAAAAGGTTTACACGCCGCGGCAAAACTACGAAGAACAAACCGTTGAACTCAGCTACGTGCCCCAAACTGCTGGTAGCTTTCGGATGTCCGTTCGCGCCGTCAAATTGCCGAACGAACAAGCGACTTTGAATAACGAATTGACTTCGTTCTTGACCGTCTACGAAGGCGGCTTGCGAATCGCTCTGATTTCCAACATCGGCTGGTGGGAGCAAAGTCGTTTGCGTCGCGTGCTCGCCTCCCGGGCCAACACCGAGAATTCGCAAGGGATCGACGTCGATTACTTCCCTATCGAGCCGGGTACTCATCGCAAACCGGTCGACATGGCCAGCGTATTCACTGATCCGACTTTTGACTTGTTTCTGATTGTCGACGTTGATTCGCGCGTCTTCCAGGACGGCAACCTGCAGCTTCTGGAACAGGCCGTGGCAAGCGGCAAAGGTCTCATGATGTGCGGCGGCACCCATAGCTTCGGGCCTGGCTATTATTGGCGCACGCCGTTACAGGAAGTTCTGCCGATCGAAATGCGGCAAGACGAACGGCAAGAATTCGATCGCGACGTTCGTAAAGATTTTCACATTATTGGTCCCATTACTTTGCAGCCGGAATCCGATCATCCCCTTGTACAGCTCGCCGACAATAACGATTTGCTCGGCAGCTGGAAAAAACTGACGCCGCTTCCCAGTATCAATCGTTTCATCGGTATCAAACCGAACGCCGAAGTCCTTCTGAAATCCGCGAAAAACGAACCAGTTCTGGTCGCGGGCAAATACGGGAACGGGCGAGTCCTGGCGTTCGCCGCGAACTCGACGTGGCTGTGGTACAACCACTTGTTCAAGAACGAGTACAAACGCTTTTGGCAACAAATCGTTCTGTGGCTGGCATTCCCCGACGGCAGCATCAAGGACAGCGTGCGAATCATGATGCCCCAGCGGCGATTCCAACCCAGCTCACCGATTGGCTTTTCGACCGAAGCCCGCACGATAACGGGCCAACCGATTCCATCTGCAACTTACAATGCGGTACTCGTTTCACCTAACGGCAAGACGCAGCCGATTGTGATTGCCGAGTCCAAAGGGATGCCGCGTGGCGAGATACCTCCCGAGGCAGTCACGACGCCGGGCATCTACGCCGTTCGCGTTGCGGCCAAAGATGGTACGACGGAAATCGGCGAGTCCGAAGTCGAATTCGCGATTAGCGATCAGGATAAAGAAAAAGCCAACCCTGCTGCCGATCCAAAATTGTTGGCGCGGTTGGCGGACGAAACCAAAGAAAGCGGCGGTCGCCTGGTCGAACCCGAACAACTTGGCGATTTACTCAACCAATTGGCCAGCGATCCGGGTGAGATGAAAATCGAAATTCCTCAGCGTTGGCAACTCGGCCAATCCGCCGTCGACGGCTCCCTCTTCCTGCTCCTCTTCGTCGCCACCCTCTCGCTCGAATGGGTGCTCCGGAAAAAATGGGGCCTCGTTTAGGGGCGGGTCATTAAGTTCCCGCTTAACTTACGTTTCGAAACAATCAATAAGCTGCATTGTCCGAATTATCTGCCGCCTCTATCTGCCCTGACCTTGACCTGTTTGAAATAGTAGTAGCAATTCGATAAAAAGAATTCGCAATTGAACTTCAAGATTTTCCTGCCTTTGACCAAACGTGTCCGAACCCCCGGCTAGCGTTATGTCCTTGGTCGCCCCGATTCAACGGCACGTGGCTTTTGACAGGATGAATCCCGTTTCGCGCCGGTGACTTTGAAAGGAGCCCAATAATGGATTTCACCATGGATTTCACTCGCGCCTTTCATGTACTCACCGGCCATCCGCCATTTCCGTGGCAGGAACGGCTCTACTGCGAGTACTTTGCCAAAGAACATGTTCCCTCGGTCTGTTGTTTACCGACAGGGCTGGGGAAAACGAGTGTCATCGCGGTGTGGCTCATCGCGTTGGCAAATGGAAAAAACGTGCCTCGAAGGTTGATCTATGTGGTCAATCGACGAACGGTTGTTGACCAAACGACCGACGAGGTCGAGCGCTACCAGCGGGCAATCAAGGACAATCCAGAGCTGTCGGCATTCAGGGACCGTTTCGAGCAACTGCGCATCAGCACACTGCGCGGCCAGTTCGCAGACAACGGCGACTGGTGCGAAGACCCGTCCAGGCCATCGGTCATTTGCGGAACAGTCGATATGATCGGCAGCCGTTTGCTCTTCAGCGGCTATGGAATTGGTCGAAACAAACGCCCGTTGCACGCCGGGTTTCTCGGACAGGATGCGCTGCTGATCCACGACGAAGCCCACCTTGAACCGGCATTTCAGAGGCTGATTGAAACCATTGAGGCTCAGCAAAAGGAGCGTGAACCATCCGCGCCGTGGCCAAAACTCAGAGTCATGGAACTGACGGCGACCACCAAGTTGCAAGACTCGTTTATGCTGGACGACGATGACTACGCCAACGACATCGTCGATCAGCGAATGAACGCGACGAAACGGCTTCAACTTGAAGTACTCAAGGAAGCAAAGAAGCCCGCGAAAGAATTGATCGAAAAGGCGCTGTCGTTCAATGGCAAAGAACTGGCTGTACTGATCTTTGCGCAGAGCGTGGAAACGGTGCTGGAAATTCAATCGGCTTTGGCGAAAGCAAGAGTTCCGCGAGAGAACATCCGAACGCTCACTGGCACCATGCGTGGCAAGGAACGCGATGAGCTGGCCGAGGACAAAACGTTTGCTCGCTTCCTTCCTGCGCCACCGGACGACGCGACGACGGGAATGGTCTACCTCGTTTGCACCAGCGCGGGAGAAGTCGGCGTCAACATCTCGGCCGACCATCTGATCTGCGACCTCACCACGTTTGAAAGCATGGCGCAGCGGTTCGGCCGAGTGAACCGGTTTGGCAAGTTCGAAGGCTGTGAAGTTCACGTCTTCCATCCCAGTCCGAATGACTGGGACGATAAATTGCCGCTGACGATTCCTCGACAGCGCACGCTCGAACTGCTTCGAGAACTGGAACGGAAAGGGAGCGCGAGTCCTAAAGCTCTCAGCGAATTGTCCGCCGCCGCCCGCGCTGCCGCCTTCGCGCCGATTCCCACCATCCTGCCAGCCACCGACATGCTGTTCGACGCTTGGGCACTGACCACGATCAAGGGAAGCTTCCGGGACGACCACCCGTCGAACCCTATCTGCACGGACAGACGGATCATGAGTTGCCCGAAACGCACTTGGCTTGGCGTGATGACGTGCGCTTGCTGGATGACAAGTCGGTGAGCAACGCGGTCCGCGCCGAGTTGTTGCTCGCGTACCCACTGCTCGCTCGTGAGCTATTGCGCGAACCCAGCTATCGCGCCATCAAACATTTGGAGACCATCGGCAAGCGTCACCCGGATCATCATGGGTGGCTCGTCAAGGACGACGGCGAGGTCGAAGAGATCACGCTCGATTTCTTCACGACAATGGACAACAAGGAACGCATCAACGGCATGACCGTTCTCGATTCGCGCAGCGGCGGGCTGAATTCGGCGGGGATGCTCGACGGTGGATCGGAAACCGCTGACGACGTGTCCCAAACCACCGAACGTTGTCGTTCCACTGATGACGACACCGTGCCGCTGGAGTTTCATGAAGTCTTCAGCCTGGCGCTTCCCGTTGAGGACGAGGATGACGATCCAAAAGTCTTGCGCTGGTTCGCTCGCCGAAACACGGGCGAAGTGAAATCCAGAAAGCCGGTACTTCTCGGTGGCCACCTTTCGGACGTCGAAAAACGTTTGACAGAAATCCTCAACGGCTTGTCGCTTGGCGATTCGCTCAACGACTGCCTGAAAATCGCCGCTCGTTTTCATGACGACGGAAAGAAACGCCTGATCTTCCAGTCGATGCTCGGAAACCGAAACGCGCCTAACGTCTGGTGGGCGAAGTCGGGACGCAGGTCGGGTACGCGGCTCGAAGAGAAGTACCGCCATGAGTTCGGCTCTTTGAATGGACTGCCCAGCGCTGCCGAACTTGGCATCACCGATGACGAACGAGAACTCGTGCTGCACCTGATCGCCGCCCACCACGGCCGCGCTCGGCCGCATTTTCCGGCGGATGAAGTCTTCGATCCAAATCAGCAACAGCGGGCAAGCGACGAACTTGCGATGACCGTCCCGCAACGCTTCGGGCGACTGCAAAGGCGTTACGGACGTTGGGGCCTCGCATATCTGGAATCGCTGCTGCGAGCCGCCGACTGGTCCGCCAGCGCGAATCCAAACCCAGAAGGAGTAATCAACCAATGAAACCCGTGACTCCAAGTTTCTCCGTCAATGTTGAATCCAGCAACCCCGGTCAGTTCTTTGCGTGCTGCGGGTTGTTGGAACTGGCAGACCGCTTCTGGCCGGGGGCAGAAGGTTGGTTTGAGACAGAAAGGTTCAACGTTGAGTGCGATGGCAACCTTCCCGAATTTTCGCAATTCTCGTTATGGATTCCCCGGAAGAGATTACGGAACTCGACGGTAGACTTACCGTAAAACCGCTTATCGCCCCGCTCAGATTTTCGTTCGATGGAGGCGCATCGGACGGGATCACGCTGGATGCTTGGATGACAATACGCGCAGAAAAGGGCCGCGCCGTTGCAGTCGCCAATCCACCGTGGAATTTCTGGTCAGGACAGCAGACGGCTCTCAGCATCTGGCGTGATCTGCGACGGACTTTGGCGGCACAACTCCGTTCGCTGACCGCAGAACAAATGGTCGATCTGTTTTCCATCCGAGTAATGTTGTCCGGGCGATTTGGATTTGATCCTGGGGCTGCCTGGAATGCACTCGACGTTGGATTTTCACCGAACGAACAAAAGGTGGACGTAGCGTCATCCGCTGCGGTCGAACTGTTGGCTGCTGTTGGAATCCAACGATTTCGCCCATTGATGAGCACTGATCTCCAGTCATTTGAGTACTCGACATGGGGGCGACCTCTGCCGCCATCAGTGGCTGCGGCTAGCTGCTCAATGTCGATACCGCTGTTGAAACGATACCGTGGCCAAGTCGTTTCACGCGGAAGTTACGCTGCACTTGGCCAATCAACACACGTTCTAGGAGTACATGTCCATGAGTAAGTCCAAACAACTGACCGATGAAGAAACAAAAATGCTGACAGCATTCGACGAATGGCTGAGCGGCGGGGGGCCAGCCGCATTAGTGATTCGCGAGTCACTCGAGCCGGTCGAAGGGCCAGACGGCGTTTTCTTTCCTGCGACATTCGCAGCAGAACTGGGAAATGATCCTGACCGTTTCAGAGGCGGATACAACATCGATTCGTTTCCTGACGGCACGAACGTCTGCCTGATCGACACGGTTGGCTCGCAAGGAAACCGCATTGAGCCGATTTTCAGTACGGCTGATTATGCAGGACTTGTTCCGCAAATCAGCATCAAGATTAGTGACAGCAAACGCATTAGCCTTCTTGACGCTGGACATCGGTCAGGAGATGCGATTGTCCGATGTTCTGAGTTGAAGTCGCACGTGGATGAAGCATTCAAGGCACTCTTGAATGGCAACGCGAAACCGTTGGCGCAAATTGCTCCCACGTCACTCGTGTTCGGTGTATGGGATTCACGCGGTACTCAAGCGAAGCTTCCGCGTCTTGTTTCTTCAACGATTAGAGCCTTCAATGTGTGTCGGCACACCCGCCACGCACAATACAACCCGGCAGTCAACTTTAAGAAGGAAGGATTGCTGGATGGGATCGATGCAAGTGACGACGATCTCGCCTCGAAAGGCTTCGTTAGCCAGCCAATCGGCAAACAACCGGGGAAACCTGACCCGACACACGCCGGCGTACAGTTGAGCCTGAGCAAGGAAAAGCCAGGAAGCATTCGTCGCGATGCGACGCTGGGTCTTGCCGCATTGCGGCGACTGACAGTACTCAGTCCTGATGGTTCGATCGACGGCGAAGAGACGCTGACACTTCGTCGGTATGTACTTGGGCTGGCCTTGATTGCCTTGACTGCAGAACAAGACAACTATCTTCGTCAAGGTTGCAATCTTGTCCCGGCCAGCGAAGGAAAAGATCGAACCTTTCAACTCGTATGCTCATCCGGAAAGCGATTGCCTGTCATGTCGAAAGCAGAGGAAGCGGATGCGATCATTCAAAGCAATCCTCAGTCAGCGAAGCCACCCGTTTTGAATCCGCCGATCATCATCCAATTCGCGAGATTGGCGGCGGAACAGTTTGGACTCGACCCAAATCGCGATCTGACGAAGAAGGCACTGCCGGATCGAGAAGTGCCATTTTCTAAGGAATTGGCGAAGAAGGACATCAAGGGTGATACTGAGAAACTGAAAGGCGAAGTTGTTTCGGTTGATGCGGACAACAAGAAGTTCGTGGTCCGCATCGGAAAGAAAGGCGACCAAAAGGAAGTTGAAATCCAAGTCAGTGAAAACACGGCCTATACGAAGGGCAAGGACGACTCGACCTTTGATGCGATGGTGGTCGCGGGTGCCAAGCTCGACATTGAGGTGGCTAATGGAGTCGCAATCAAAGTCATTGGTAAGAAATAGCGAGAGTCCATCATGCCAAATCATCTTTGTTTGTCGGTAACCTTTGTTGACCCCATTTCGGCATTTCATGGACGAGCCGATCACGCTGAACCAGAGTGGCCCCCATCGCCGTTACGAGTCTTTCAAGCACTCGTAGCTGCGGGGTCTAATGAAGTAGGAGGGCAAGATGGCCGTCTGACTGATTTCGAGGCACTCAAGTGGCTCGAACGACTTCAAAATGACGCTCCGCCTGTGATAGTCACTCCAAAGCACTTGGTTGGAAAAGCCGTGCGCATCGCGGTGCCCAATAACGACATGGACTCACCTGCAAGGTTTTGGGCGAAGGGCCAAGAGCCAAAAAAGCCGCATCGCCCGATTGACCTGCGGCCGCTCAAAACGGTGCGCCCGATCCGGCTCATGGTTGATGACGATGACCAAGCAACCGTTCGTTACTATTTCCCTTTAGCCAATGACCAATGTCCGCACTTCGACGTTCTCAAATCCGCAGCTCGCAGCATCACGCATCTTGGTTGGGGGATCGATATGGTCGCGGCGGATGCGGAAGTGATCTCGGAAGCCGATGCGCAGCAGCTTTCCGGTGAACGCTGGCAAGTGGCTCAGTCTGGCGGTGTTGCTCTGCGAGTTCCCAAATCAGGAACCCTTGATGACTTAATGCGAAAGCACGAGGACTTTCTGAATCGGCTCACCGACGAAGGCTTTAAGCCGGTGCCGCCGCTGCGAGAGTTTGCAGTGCGTCATTACCGTCGTTCGACCGACCCGGAACCGCGTCCCTACTGCGTCTTCACGATTCTGAAACCAGATGCGTCCGGCAATCAAGCGTTCAACACCGCGCGGCGGACTCGTGATGTAGCGGCGTGGATTCGGCACGCTGTTGCCGAAGTTTGCCAGCCCGCCGGTTGGCCCGACTTCCTCCCTTTCGTGCATGGTCACGGCTCCGACGGCCAACCGAACCGAAGCGAGAACTCCAGCCACCGGTTTCAATATCTGCCGTTGCCGACGATCAACTCGCACCTGCATCGTGTGGAATCGATTCGCCGAGTCATGGTCGTGGCACCGCCGGGATGTCAGGATCGCATCGACTTCATCCGTCGCCGACTTTTGGGTCATGCCTTGAAGTGGCGCGACGAGGAAATCGGCGTGTTGAATGTTCAGCTCGGTAAGGACTGGGTCCGCGATCAATACACTGGCGCTGCAACAACCTGGACCAGCGTCACGCCGGTGATTCTCGACGGCTACGACGACCGAAATGCAGCGAAGACGGAGAAGCTGCTTCGCAAAGCTCTGGCCAACGCCGGAATCACTGCCGAAATCGAAGAACTCGATTGGCAGCCGTTTGGCTTTGTCGCCGGTGTCGAACCCGTTCGCGCATTTGTCCGCCCGGAGAAACTTCACGGAACGATGCTTCATGTACGGTTGCAGCTCAAGCGATCTATACCAGGCCCGTTAGCACTCGGAGCAGGACGGTATCGCGGTTATGGGTTAATGGTGAGGGATGAGCGGTGATTCACGACGAACTATCGGCTTTGCCGTCGGTGACTCGTCCAGCCGGGGCGTTCGTCATCGAATTCCGCAATCCCATCCGTGGCCCGATTTGCCTGGGTCACTCTTCTCACTTCGGTTTTTGGCTATTCATGCCGCACATAGCCGGTAAGTAAGCCGACCTTTTTGATCTTTGACATCCTGATAATTGCATGTCCATTTGTGCCAGGGAGGGGTGGAATTTCGTTTCGCATTGCTGACGATGCCGGGGTGTGATTCTACCTTTCCCCGGCCCGTTGGCGGGCCGTGCAAAGGCGTTGCGGCAATTTATCGAAGTCAACGTATTACAGTCGGCAAATTTCGCAACTCCACACCTGCAATCATGGTATGACGTGTAGACAGTGCAGTTCGTCGGGCTGGAAAACTTGCTCCGTTGTGCCGACGCAATGGCCCCGTGCTGAGCATGACACAGAAGCCGACTTCGAAGGAATTTGCAAATGAACTTCGACTCGCTGATTTCAGGACAAAATCGTCACGCGCAGGCCATCGTATTGCACAAATCCCCTGTCGAACGTCACCAACTCAAAATTGCCTGTCTTCGCGAACGCCGCCAAATACGCGTCGTTCCAGACTTTTGGCGAAAAGCTGGGACGCTGTGTGTACATCCTCCATTGGGCTTCAACACCCGCCGGTTCAGATTGAAAGAAGCAAACTCGCGGATCATCAATCAGGGAATCGAAGATAGCCCAGCTTTCCGGAAGGTTAACCGCATCGGTTTTGAAAACCCTGACATCTGTAAGCAATCTCAGAAACCCCTGTTGGGTCATTCGGCAATAGCCAACGCTGTCGTCTGCCTGGCTGGAAAACAAATGTGCCGCGCTGGCATGATTCGCGTGCGCGCCAATGGCGATCGCAAGCCAGAAGTTCACGTCAGCGAGGAATTTCTGTGTCATTCAGAAACTCGGCAATCATGTCGTTGGTCAAGTGAATCGAGTCGGGATTCCTGGGAGACACCAAGGGCAACTGCACTCGTTTCCTTGGGCGAAGGTTGGAAGGTGCATCCGATTCCGGGCACCGCACAACAACGACGGTCCCATCAACCAGGCTTACACCGGCCGGCAAAACAACAACACCGTCTTGAACAATTCCTTCGATTTCCATGTCTCCATTATGGGCCGCGAGCGAAAACAAGGCAAGCAGGAATCTCAGAGGTAGTCCGCCAAATACCCGCCGAAATGCCAATTCCAACGATTCGAATCAAAGTCGATCTCACCAAGGATTGCATCATAGGCCTGCCAGGCTTGCTGGAGCGTGACAACGGACGGCCCCATCACTTGTGGATTGGAAGCCAATCGCAGAAATCCCATTTGGGTCAATCGGCAAAAACAACAACGGCCCGGCGCGATCGATTGGAACCAGGCCTTTGCCGGGATATGGTGCTCTTGCCGCTTGAACGCCAGGCCCCGCCAAACATTGATGTCAAGAAGATGCATCTTCCTGATCCATAATTTCGGCAATGCGGTCGTTGGTTAGTTCGATGGTGCCCGGTTCGTCAGAATCAAAAATCGGCAGCACGACGGGAATCGGGTTTTGTGACACGCGAATCACCGGAGTCGCTTGATAGGTCACGACGACGACTGCCCCTTCAGGCAACGACACCCGCCCGTCGAACACGATTACGCCATTTTGTACAATACCTTGAATTTCCATCCCCCCATTATCGCCACCCAGCCGCAACCAATCAAATGGAAATCAAACACAACAATCGCGGCGCGCCTGTGCCTATTCGCGTATCTGACGATCAGGCCCATGTTTGAAAACGACGCGACAGCGACTGAACCATTTCGCTTTTGAGATTGGCCTTCATCTTGATTTGGCTTAAACCAACCACCCTCAGCTTTTTCGCTGCGCTCCTACACAGTACACTTGCATTTTTAACAACTTCTGGTTTCAAAATACTCAACGCCCGATGGAGTCTCTGATGGCTGTTAAAAAGACCGCTTCCAAACCCAAAAGCTCGTCGCCGAAAAAGAACGTGGACCCGCTGATGGAACAACTGCAGAAGTCGCTGAACAAAATGGCCAAAGCCGATTTGATTGATACGGTTATCCTGTTGGCCAAAAACGAACCTGACATTCGCGACGCTTTCGTCAACCAGCTCGATGTGCAGATTCCGTTGCCACCGGCCAACAAAGCGAACCTGAATGCGCTGATCGCCAAAACTCGCGAGGCCATCGCCAAAGCCACCTGGTTCGACCACCGACAGATCAATCACAATTTTGATTTTGACTACCGCGCCTACGAATCGGTTCAGCGGCTTCTGAATCAACTGGTTGCGGCAAAGCACTTTGAACCCGCTCTGGAACTGGCGGTAGAACTCATGAAAAAGGGTAGCTATCAAATCGAAATGAGTGACGAGGGAATGATGCTCGAAGATGTTCAGGACAGCCTACGACCGGTCGCGATGGGATTGAATCAGTCCGGATTGCCGCAGGCACAAATCGAACTGTGGCTGGAGAGGATCAGGGCCGCTGATTCTTGTGGCTTTGTCTGGAGCAACGACCTGCTGCGGCCAAAGAAGGGTCGTTGATTCCTGCTGGTGCCGTGAGTCACGAGTGATAACCCGACGCGTAAGCGAGGGGTCGGCCTGCAATTCCTCGCTTATGCGTCGGGTTACAATTCATTCAAGCCACGTCAATTCGTTCTCGCGGCATTAGTTCGCCAACAACATCCAGAGAGCAATATCAAATGACCGCAAGAAAATCGAAGCCGAAAAAAGTCGTGCCGTGGTGGAAGTCGCTCGACGGAGCCGACATTCGTGAGGCGATGGACGAGGCCTGCGTCGATGCGTATGACGAGCATGAGCAGTGCATGGGTTTGACAACTATGGCGATGGAGGAATTGGCGTTTCCCTTTCCTGCGAAAGTGATGGGTGAGCCAGTTTCGGTCGTCGATGCCGAGACGCCGGAACATGATCCGTTTGGACTGGACTTGATTGTCCTGCACAAACAGAAACGCTACGCCATCGCGGCAGGTTCGGTCGAAATGCCTGAACCACTTCCCGATGGCCATCTGTTTTTGGCCGCCTACCTCCATTGGCGCGCGTTGCTATGACGTGCTGGACATTACAAGCTGCCAGTTTGTAGGCTATTGTGACTCAACAAGCAGGCAGCTTGTTGCTACACGTCGTGAAATAATGGGTGAGAATTCTGAAAATGGGACGCAGTTGTCGAGCTTGTGGATCGTCCAGGCCGAATGAATCGTTCGGTGGGAGAGGCTTGCGGGCAATGGTCTGCCGCCGATGCCGCCAGCGACCCAAAGACGAACAGCAGCGGATTCTGGCGACTGATGAGGTCTATGGCTTTTTGGATCAAAGCAACATCTCAGCAAAAAACATCCTGCGGCTGCGAGAACTGGAAACAATCGATAACATGACGTTTCAATCGTTGCGGACGATTGTGCTTGAGATTGCAACGTTGGTGCCGCGCAAACGCAAACGCTGGAAAAATTTGTCCGACAAACACCCGCTCCTGCTCCAGAGCATGGTCGATTCGGAATTGTTCGATCATGTGCTGGACGACAAGGATGCAAACTGCGTTGCTTTGAAGGAATTGGAGGAAGAAAATGCGGTTGACTGAAGCCGAGATCATTGCAGGACTTGACTATCCGAATATTCACGTTCGCGAACCGCTGCTGAACTATTTCGATGGGCGACACACGCAACCACTGGAATTGACAGCGGCAATCGTGGCCCTGGTGGACCAGTACGGTTGGAGCGATGCACTCCATTGGCCGCACAAAATCGGCAGGTGCCGCCACGACGAATCGTCGTTGGCGTGGTGCCTGGACGAAATTGACAAACTGGCTCAAGGGGCCCGAGCCGGGAACAGGCCTCACTCAACCTTGCCAGCTCACCTGATCTCGTGGGCGGTCAGTGCACCCGTTGATTTACTGGCGCGGTTCCAGCCTCGCATGGCCTCGAATCCTGCTTTTCAGACTTCGCAGTTCCGCGCAAGGGAGACTCCTTTGCAAACCATCCAACGCCGAATCGAAATCGCTGCGCTGAATCCTCAACAAGCTTGGGATCGGATGGAAGCAAAATGTCGTTCGATCCGCGACGTGCATTCGTTTGCAGAAGCCGGAATTTCTGCCACGGCAGAATTGCTCGAACGCATCCTTGCCGATGGAAGCAATTTCCAGGACCGACTGCTGTTCATCTTGCGTGACACTGACAACGACCAGGATGGCGCGCATCAGTGGATGGTTGGTTTAATGATCATCCTGGCAGGACGATTGAGATTTTCCGATGCTCTTCCGGACTTGCTTGCCAGGTTTGAAAACGACTGGGACTGGTACAACGAACAAATCGCTGCCGCCATTACGCATATTGGAACACCACAAGTCCATAAAAAAGTTATCGAATACTTTCCTGGAAAACCATGGTACGTTTGCAATTGCCTCAGCGATCCACTTGAGAAAATACATTACGATGGTGCCGCCGAAAATGTCTTTCCACTGACTGATGAGGTCGATGACGATGCCCTGAAGGTTCAACTGGCTATCGCAATGACTGCCCATTTCGATGATTTTGCGTTTGGGCCAGCCCGCGCGATCCGGGCAATTAGTTCGGTAGAACTTGTCTTTTCAAAACGCATCCAGTCCTTCTCGATCGTTTGACCCCATAATTCAAGATCCGGCAGGTC